>CAYWZS010000248.1:0-2510 GCA_964462905.1 uncultured Anaerolineaceae bacterium | reverse complement strand
GGAGAAAATCCAACGCTGGACCTACTACGCCTCCATCCCAATGGCAATCGTGCAGTCCGTCGCGCAGATCAACATCTTTAACATCCTCGCCAGCCCGACCGGGGCCGCCGTGCAGATCATCCCCGGTTTCGGCTCAGACTTTCTGCTCACGCTCACGGTGGTTGTCACCATGACCGCCGGGACCATGTTCGCCATTTGGATGGGGGAACTCATCACCGAAGAGGGTATCGGAAACGGTATCTCCATCATCATCTTCGCCGGGATTGTGGCAATCGCCCCGCAGCAGTTCATCAACCTCATGGTGAACAGCACTGGCGCGTTCCGCTTTTACAATATCATCCTCTTCCTGGCGCTGACGGTTGGTAGCGTGATCGCCATTGTGCTCATTCAAGAGGGTGTGCGCCGCGTCCCCGTGCAATACGGGAAAAAGGTCCGTGGCCGCAAGCAGTACGGCGGCGTGAGCACTTATATCCCGCTGAAGGTCAACCCAGTGGGCATGATCCCGCTGATCTTCGCCCAGTCCGTGATGGCATTCCCGGCGATCATCGCCAGCCTGCTGCCGGACAGCGCCTTTACCCGTCAGTTGACATTGAGCTTTGGTAGCCAGAGCGGGTTCATCTACTGGGGAACGTTCTTCCTGTTCACAGTGGGCTTCACCTTCTTCTACAGTGATGTGATGACCCAAAACCAGAACCTTGCGGAGAACCTGCAAAAGCAAAATGGATTTATTCCCGGTATTCGCCCCGGTAAACGCACCAACGACTACATCCAGAGGGTCACCCGGCGGATTACGTTGGTCGGTGCGGTGTTCCTGGGGGTTATCGCCGTCATACCGGGCTTCGTTGGTGCGTTGAATAACCTGCTGTTCCAAACCGGGACATCTATGCAGACCAACGCCGCCTTCGTGATCGGTGGTGCGGGTCTCATCATCGTGGTGGGTGTGGTGGTGGATACCCTCCGCCAGATCGAGGCGCAGTTGGTGATGCGGAACTACGAAGGGTTCATGCGCTAAACCTGCCGCGCATGTGGTATGCTCAGGGGGGTGTGCGTTGGCACGCCCCCTTGTCATTTACCACTGTTGGCAAGCGTGACATTTCATTCTTTTTGGGAGAAAATTAAGATGGCTTTGTATATCATCATGATGGGCGTGCAAGGTGCGGGGAAGGGGATGCAGGCCGGGATCATTGAGGCGGACTACGGCATCCCGCAGGTTTCCACGGGTGACCTGTTCCGCGCCATGTTCTCGCGTGAGGACGACCTCGCCCAGCGCGTCAAGGCGATCCTGGCCGCAGGCGACCTCGTGCCGGACGACATCACCTGTCAGATGGTGGCGGAGCGGTTGGCCCAGCCGGACGCCGCAGGCGGTGCAATTCTGGACGGCTTCCCGCGCAACGAGCCGCAAGCAGACTGGCTGAAAGCGCATCTCGCAAGCAAGGGCGAGGCGGTTACGGCGGTGTTGTTGCTAGAGCTGGACTTGTACACCGCCTTCAAGCGGGCCTTTGGCCGTGTGACGGACAAGAAAACGGGTAAGAGCTTCAACGTGTTCTATAACACGGACGGCATCGCATCCTGGCAGACAGAGCACCATCCAGAAAGGGCCTACCCCCCGCGCCTGGCTGTTACCCTAGAGAGCGGGAACCCTGTCAAGCGCCGTACCGACGACGCCGACGCTGTAGCTGTCCTCAACCGTATCGACACCTACATGGAAAACACCATGCCGCTTGTCGCGTACTACGACGCGCAGGGCCTCGTCGTCAAGATCAACGCCAACCAGTCCATCAACGCCGTCACGGAAGACCTCAAGGCCGCTATTGACACCCGCAAGGCCGAAGTATAGACCCTGTGAATTCCCCCGGCATCCGTTCGGGGGTTCCCCATCATTCTGAGGCTATTCCAGCAAAATGTCGGAGCGGTTAAAACCATAGGCTACAGCTTGGCAGATGTCTCACGTCAGGGTATTATCCATAGCGACACAATGATACCGCTGAGACAAGTGCCCATGCCCCTATCCCGTGACCAGTTCAAAGCCTGCTGTGACCTGCTCAGCCCACAGTTTAAAACCCCACCCGACGAACGCCGTGCCTTTGTTGACCTTGCCCTGTATCGTTCACCCGTGCTGGACAAAATCACCTGGACAGGCGGTGCCAGCGTGTTCACCACCAACCTGGTACGCACGGTAGATGAATACGATGAGCCGCCCGACCTGATTGTTGACCTGCTCACGACCCTGCGAGACGGCGTTGGTGAGACGAAAGCCGCTGAGATTGACACGCTGATTGCCGAACTCGTGCCAGCAGCGCCTATACGACCAACTACCACCACGTCCGAAACAGCCACACCCCGCCCCGATGGTGTACACATCTTCATCTCGTACTCGCGGCGTGACCTGGACTTCGTGGATCGCCTGCGTGCGGACCTGAGCGCCCAAAATGTGCCCTACTGGATCGACAAAGAGGGGCTGACACCCGGCACCCGCAACTGGGAGAAGGCGCTGCGCCGTGCCATCGAGA
>CAYWZS010000247.1:0-2525 GCA_964462905.1 uncultured Anaerolineaceae bacterium | reverse complement strand
TGGCAAGATGAACGTGGTTTTCCTGGCGCTTGGGCGCGTTAAAGATCGCCATCAACCCATCACCAAAAAACTTATCCAGCGTGCCCTCCCAGCTCATGACGAGTTCAGCGGCAAGGCTCAGATAGTCATTGAGCATCTCCACCACGCGCTCTGGCGATTCTTTTTCGCTCCACGCTGTGTAGCCACGAATATCGGCAAAGAGGATTGTGACTTCTTGGCGAACCCCCCCTAACTTCAGGTCCTCCGGGTTCGCAAGCGCCTTCTCAACGACGGATGGCGCGACGAACCGCTCAAATGTGCCACGGATTTGCTGCTTTTCCTGTTCGTTCAGGGCTTGGAGCGCATCGAAGTTCTGTGAACTTTCCACAGCAATTGCCGTGTAGTCGCTCAGGGCACTGAGAAGTGAGGTATCATTGGAGGTCAGTTCACGAGCGGTGTCGCTCATATTGCCAACCATCAGCACGCCTGTTACACGCCCCCGGAGGATCAGTGGCACATAGGCGGCGCTGAAAGGGCTACGCTCGTAGTCGCCAAATTGCTCACGGTGGGCGATGAGTCCTGCCTTGTTTTTCAGCGCATGGTGAGCGGCAGGATCGGTCGTCTGGTAGCCGACCATCTCCGGGCGTCCCGTGTTGTGGCGTTTCTCGGCACAGCAAACGAGCTTCCCATCCTCAACCAGCATGACCCGGCCCTCTTCGGCCCCTGTAACCTGGATTGCGGCCTCCACAATCTGTGGGAGGAGCTTTTTGAGTTCCACCGTAGCAGCGACGATCTTACCCACTCGGTAGAGGATGTTCAATTCCTCCACACGACCCTTGAGGGCTTGATTCGCCCGCAACAGTCGCTCCACAAGTTCTTCTTTCTCCTTACGGAGCCGCACCTCGCTCAGGCTGCGGTCAATGGCGGAGAGCATTTCCTCAGCAGAATAGGGCTTTTTGACGTACTCTTTGATGCCTCGCCGGTACATCTCGATCACGATTTCCTCGGAGCCGTGAAACGTCATCAGCACCACGGGAATGTCTATGCCGCGCTCACTCATTGCTTCAAGCATCTGCCGCCCGTCCATCTTCGGCATTTGTAGGTCAAGCAGGATAAGGTCTGGTTGATGCTCGGCAGCCAGTTTTAGGCCCTCCTGCCCATTGGTTGCGGTCATGGATTGGTATCCGTTGGGTGTGAGGATATATTCGACGATAAAGTCGAGATTTTCCTGGCCGTCATCTACCACTAATATTGTTTCACTGGACACAGTCTACGCCTCTCACTGGTGTTTAGCATGACCCTCCGCATCTGCTATGCCCTAATTATAAACCAAGTCTGCGTTTGTGCGAAAAGCGGCTGTGTGATTAAAATGTGCAATAGGTCCGCAGGCATTTTGTGGGGCAAGCACAAGCTATTGCAAAGACAACGGAGTTACCTCGTTGAGTTACTTGAAGCACTGTTGGTGGTTATCGGTGTTTACCTGCTAGTTAACTTGTTTACGGCACGCTTTGTCGTTGAGGGGCAAAGTATGCAACCGCAGTTTGAAACGGGGCAATTTCTTATCGTGGACCGCACCCGTTATTTCTTTGATACACCGGGCTATGGGGATTTGATTGTGTTCCACTACCCGGACAACCCTAGCGATGACTATGTCAAACGCATTATTGGTTTACCGGGGGACACAGTGGCCTTTCGAGACACACAACTCTATATAAACGAAATACAGGTAGAGGAATCATACATCAACGAACCCTGCCACCCCACACGTTGCGAGGATGCCGAGTGGGTATTGGGAGCCAATGAGTTCTTCGTGCTCGGTGATAATCGCAACTATAGCCAAGATTCAAGGGCATTTGGTCCAGTTCCAAGTCACCTCATTCTTGGTGAAGCATGGATACGCTACTGGCCGCCCCAAACGTGGCAGATAGTGCGTAAATTAGGGTATGAAGACCACACCATGCGCCATCAGGAGAATATTGAGTAGAAAAATTGCCGCAAAGCATTGTAGAATGGTTGTAAAAAGCGCAAGCATAGCCACAGGAAAACAAACATGAGCAGTGGGCGTATTCTCGTCGTTGAGGACAACAAGGACAACATGACCTTAATCTCCGATGTGCTCCATTCCCTCGATTATGACGTCTTACAGGCAACGGATGGCGAACAGGGTATCCGTGTTACAGGCGAAGAACGGCCTGACCTCATCCTCATGGATTTGTCACTACCCCGTATGGATGGTTGGACAGCAACACGAACCATTAAGGCAAACCCAGACCTGCAAAATATCCCGGTGATTGCATTGACCGCACACGCTATGGTTGGCGATAAAGAGCGTGCGTTAGAAGCGGGTTGTGATGACTATATGTCTAAGCCGATCAACCTACGTGAGTTGGCAGAAAAGTTGACACATTTCCTGGGGTAATTGTCAGATTCGATCTTGACAGATTGCTGTACCTTACGTAAGTTTATATAGCACGTCCCCATCGTCTAGTGGCCTAGGACGTCGCCCTTTCAAGGCGAAAACACGGGTTCGAACCCCGTTGGGGGCA
>CAYWZS010000246.1:0-2562 GCA_964462905.1 uncultured Anaerolineaceae bacterium | reverse complement strand
AGTCGCTTCTGTTCTACAGTAGCAAAGTAGACCAAACCACGCAAGCGGGGTAAGCTGAGACAAAAGACAGCGTGATGTCCAGCATGGCCCGACAAACCCCGAAACCGCCACAAGGTCATTTTTAACCAGCGTCGATTCCAAGCAGATAAGCCAACCCAGAGACTGAGGTATCGTTGCTTACACGCAAACGCGGTAACAACAAGGTGTTATCTGTCGTGTGTAGACTGCCGAACTCCGTGGTTACAGCACGCTGAATGTTCGTTGTGTCGAGCAGCGCAAGTGCCGCATCATCGTAGCGCCCACCTGGAAATGCGAAGAAGCGCGGTCTTTGGCCTGTATGCGCGGCGATACTCTCAATGCTGCCAACAACCTCATACGTCAGGAAGTCGTTGGTGCGCTCGCGCAGGTCCGGATGATACTTCGTATGGGCCTCCATGCTCATACCGGCCTCGGCCATTTCGCGTGCTTGGTCCCAACTAATATATGCCGAGTCCAACGCGTCGATACGCCCGCTGATGAGGAAAAACGTCCCGGTTTGCCCGAAATCCCGTAACGCGGGGAATACGTTAGTGTAATGATCTATGTGACCATCGTCGAACGTTAGAATCACAGGTTTTTCCGGTAGTGGTACGCCGTCGCGTAGCGCCGCCTCTAAATCAGCAAAGGAGATAGTGGTATAGCCCCCGTCGGCAAGGTATTGGAGGTGTGCTCGGAACAGGTCGGTTGAGACAGTCAAATTGACGCGGAACTCATCTGCATCAGACGGCAACTCCCCCACATAGTGATACATCAAGATGGGCACACGAATCCGGCGAAGAGTGCCATCTCCCTTGACTTGCGCGTGTGTCCAGACAATTCCTATCATCAACAGTCCTAATAGCATAGTTAATCTCAAAACGATGTGTTGCACAGTTATTTTACTCCTCATTTGCTGAAGATAGTTTACCAACAACCCGACCTAACGTATAAGTATGATGTTAGATAGAACCTCTCAGGGTCACCCTGATAGCTTTTGCGAGACTACAGATGATAGGTTAACTGAATGATTCTAAAACACACATCACGCATCTCTGGATTCTACAAACGTTCACTGGCGGAACGCGCCGCCGTTGCCGCACAGTGGGGCAAACTCACCCCGGCAGAACAATCGACGTTGATTGGCGTCAACGGGTTGAACGCATCACAAGCGGACAATATGGTCGAAAATGCTGTGGGTACCTATGCGCTACCCCTGGCGGTTGCAACGAACTTTCTCATCAACGACAAAGACTATCTCATACCGATGGTCATTGAGGAACCGTCGGTTGTCGCGGCAGTAAGTAGCGCGGCCAAGTTGTTTCGTGAAGGTGGAGGCTTTACCACCAATAGCGATGAACCCATCATGATTGGTCAGTTGCAGGTGTTGGACCTACCCGACCTATATGCGGCTGCGGGGGCTGTTGGTAAGTACAAACGGGAACTTATAGTAGAGGCGGACAAAGTCGGGGGTAGTATTGTCCGGCGTGGGGGGGGGGCGCGTGATATCGAAGTCCGCCCTATGCCGGGCACATCTATTGGTGACATGCTGGTCGTGCATGTGCTATTTGATGCACGCGACGCGATGGGGGCTAACGCTGTAAACACAGTTGCCGAACACCTCGCACCATTCATCGAGAAAATCACAGGCGGACGCGTTAATCTACGTATTCTCAGCAACCTGACGGACCAGCGCAAGGCGCGTGCTGAGGGTGTAATTGACGCGAAACTGCTGGCAACTAATGGCATCAACGGGCCGCAGGTTGCACGGTCTATTGTAGAAGCGGGTGTTTTCGCAGAAGTAGACCGCTACCGTGCCACAACCCATAACAAAGGCATCATGAATGGCATTGACGCCGTTGTAATTGCTACGGGGAATGACTGGCGTGCTGTGGAAGCAGGTGTACACGCCTATGCCGCCAAAAATGGCACCTATACTAGTTTAACGCGCTGGTGGCAGGATGAAAGCGGCAATTTACACGGCGCAATCGAACTGCCGATGGCCCTCGGTATTGTCGGTGGTGCGACCCAGGTCCACCCCACTGCCCAGATTGCACTACGGATACTGGGTGTAGAGAGTGCGCGTGAGCTATCGGAGGTTGTCGCCGCCGTTGGGCTGGCACAAAATTTCGCTGCGATACGTGCGCTTGCCACTGACGGCATCCAGAAAGGACATATGCGCCTGCACGCCAAGCAGCTCGCTGTGGCGGCAGGTGCGCCGCCGAATGCGGTCGAGCATGTCGTGGACCAGATGATTCAGGAAGATAATATCCGCCTAGAACGGGCCAAACAACTCGTTCAGGTGTGGAATGACCAACAGGAAGGGAAAACAACACCGTGAACAACCAACAGGATCTACTACGGTCGGATCGTCCGGTGGGCATCGTGGGCTACGGGGCATACGTTCCCCGCTATCGGCTCTCTGGCAGTGAGGTTGCCCGCATTTGGACGAATGGCCTCGGCGGGAGTCCAATCAAAGAAAAGGCCGTCGCTGGGCTAGACGAGGATGTCATTACAATGTCGATTGAGGCGGGGCGAAACGCCGTC
>CAYWZS010000245.1:0-2612 GCA_964462905.1 uncultured Anaerolineaceae bacterium | reverse complement strand
GCCATCATCACTGGCACAGGCGGCGAGGTCATCAACTTCACCATCAGCGCGGAGTGGATGCGTTTCTGGGTGATCTTTATCACCATCTGGGCGCAGATGGGTTTCTACACCCTTATCTTGCTGGCGGGCCTACAAGCTATCCCGCCAGAATTATATGAGGCTGGGCAGATCGACGGCACTAACAAGCTAGAGAGTTTCCGTTTCATCACCATGCCATTACTAATGCCCACCATGTTCGTTGTATTGGTCCTCGCGCTGATACGCGCCGTCCAGGTGTTTGACCAAGTCTTCGTCCTCACAGGAGGTGGACCCGGCACTGCCACAACCTACATTGTACAGTACATCTATGAAACAGCCTTTGCCGGGCAAACACGCCTCTTTGGGTTGGCTGCCGCCGCTTCCGTGAGCCTCGGTGTTGTGCTCTTCGTCTTTACCATGCTTCAGCTTTATCTCGGACGTCGTCAGGAGGCCACCTAATGACCGCGCAAACCAAGCAGAGTACCGCTGTTGGAGCCTTCCTTGGGCGCACCAAAGGCAAAAAAGGGCTAGATGTCACCGACATTCTGACATACGCCTACCTCATCCTGGGCACATTCATCATGTTCGGCCCCGTCATCTGGCTCGTCCTCTCCTCGTTCAAGACAGAGGCCGCACTCTCCCAGTTCCCGCCGACGCTCCTACCCCACGCCCAGCAGACAATCGAGGTGGAGGGCTACGACGAGCCGCTACCGCTCTACATAGTGGACATCGGTGACGGTGTAGAAAGACAACTCGCGCAAGTGCGCCGTATTGGCCTCGAAGCACAGATGATAGACCCCGCCGACCCCAGCGAAATCATCCCGGTTGACATTGATAACCGCCAGCCCGTGCAGGAAATCAGCTTCGCCTGGGACAACTACAGCGAACCCTTACGCCGTTTCGATTTCCTCACCTACCTGCGGAACAGTGTCTTTGTCACCGTCGTGGCAACCATCATCACACTGATCTTCAACAGCATGGCCGCCTTTGCCCTCAGCAAGTATCAATTCCCTGGGCGCGATGTCGTGTTCGTGATTATCATCTCTACATTGATGATCCCCATCTCGGTGATTCTCGTGCCTGTGTTCCTGGTCATCACCCAATTGGGCATGAACAACACACTATGGGGTGTCATTATCCCCGGTGCCGCTACGCCAACGGGCGTTTTCCTGCTACGACAGTACATGCTTACCATCCCCGATGAACTGCTAGACTCCGCCCGCATCGACGGCGCGAGTGAGTGGCGCATCTACTGGCAGATCATCCTACCATTGGCACGCCCTGCCCTCGCGGTGCTCGCTATCTTCTCCGTGATGTGGCGCTGGAACGACTTCCTGTGGCCGCTGATTGTGCTCAGCGAAAACGAACTGTTCACGCTCCAGGTCGGCCTCAACGCCTTCCAGGGGCAGCTCAACACCGAATGGCACTACATCCTCGCCATGACCGTACTCACACTGCTCCCAATCACACTGGTATTTGCCTTCCTACAACGCTTCATCACCACAGGTATTGCCACCACGGGCATGAAGTAACCCTCATCCACCACCGAGAGTGGGCGATAACGGCCCACTCTCCCACCACACAGGATACGCCATGACAGCCATTGCCCACTTAGACCAACTCACCAAACTCCTGGGCGGCCTTCCCCCACGCCCGACCGCCGTCGCATCCCAAGTCCACACCACCACGCAAACCGAACACTACACTCGCCATAACCTCACCTTTGACAACGCCCACGACAGCCACATCCCCGCCGTCCTCCTGGCACCGCGCCACGCCAAACCCCCATACCCCGCCGTCCTATATCTTCACGCCCACGGCCACCGCTACGACCTCGGCAAAAACGAAGTGTTCGCCCCTCGCGCTGGGGACATCGTACCTGCGGATGCCCTCACAGCCCAGGGTTATGCCGTCCTGTGCCACGACGCCTACGCCTTCGGTGGCCGCCAACATCCCGACGAGCTAACACTGTTCAAGCAGTTTCTGTGGGAGGGCAAAACACTCTGGGGTATGATGCTCCGCGACGACCAGATTGCACTCGATCTGCTTGACCAACATCCCCTCATCGACAGCAACCGAATCGCCGCCGTGGGCATGAGCCTCGGTAGCACCCGCGCCTGGTGGCTCGCCGCCCTCGAAGAGCGCATCCGCGCAACCGTTGCAGTCGCCTGCCTCACCCGCTATCAAGACCTCATCGCAGCGGACGGCCTCCCCCACCACAGCATTTATTTCTACGTGCCGGGGATACTGCAACACTTCGACACCGAAGCAATCCTAGCCCGCATCACCCCGCGCCCCCTGCTATGTCTCACCGGGGACCAGGACCCCACCAGTCCAGCCAGCGGCATCCACAAAATCGAAGCGTACCTGCGCAACCAATACACCGACATACCCCAGAACTTTCGTAACGTCATCTACCCTGGCCTCGGCCACACCTTCACGTCCGAAATGTGGCACGAGCTAACATCATGGCTTACACAGCACCTATGACCTTATGCCCACAGCATCCCCATCCTACTTACGGTATACTCTCTTTACTATTGATTCTTTTGAAAATCATGAAGCATACGTCATGTCTCCTCCCCGTCACGGTG
>CAYWZS010000244.1:0-2711 GCA_964462905.1 uncultured Anaerolineaceae bacterium | reverse complement strand
AGCCCTTCTACATCAAAGCCTACTTTTTGCAGGCGTTTGAGTATTTTGGTGGCACAATTCATGAGCGCGAAAGTGGACGCTATGCCATCAACAATGTGCCAGCAATACTGCGTAACCACGCTAAAGAACGTGGCATGGGCGCAGTATCGACCAAATATGAGCGCATTTGCTTTGAGAAGGCGCTCATTCATCAGACGAGCAAACCCACTGCAACCTTCGTCTGTCCCGGACATCCTTTGCTGGATGCGACCATCAGCTTGATGTTGCAACGTGAGCGCGATACGCTGAAACGCGGTGGTATCCTCGTGGATGAAGCCGACCCCGGCACAGAACTACGGGCTTTATTCTATCTGGAACAGGCGATACAGGATTCCACGCCAAGCCGTGAAGGTGAACGCCGTGTGATTTCGCGGGAAGTGCATTTCGTCGAAATTGACAGCGCGGGTGCTGTGCGCGAAGCAGGCGGCGCACCCTATCTGGATTATCGCCCGGCAACTGACGAAGATGTCCGACAGGTTGAGCATTTGTTGGAGCAAGATTGGCTCAAAGGTGAAAACCTTGAGCGACAAGCTGTTGCCCACGCGATTGAAAATCTTGTCCCACGTCATCTGGAGAGAGTGCGTAAGCGGCGCATTGAACTGATTGATAAGACCGAAGCGGCAGTACAGGAACGTCTGACAAAAGAAATTAACTACTGGGACTTACGCGCTGCCGAACTCCGCGCACAGGAGCAGGCAGGCAAAATCAACGCCCGCCTGAACAGCCAACGCGCACAGGAACGGGCTGACCGACTGGCGGAACGGTTGAAACAACGCAAAGCACAACTGGCACAGGAACGCCAGATTAGTGCCGCTCCGCCGATTGTCGTCGGTGGGGCATTGATTATCCCGATTGGCTTGCTGATCTCCCTTCGCCCCGATGTGGGAGAAGGGTCGGGGATGAGGGGTGAATTCATGGATCGGCGCATCACCGAGCAGATCGCCATGCGTGCCGTGATGGAAGCCGAAATCGCGCTGGGCAACCATCCCCGTGATGTGAGCAGCCAGAATGTGGGCTACGACATCGAGAGTCGCGATGGGCAAACCGGACGGCTACGATTTATCGAAGTCAAAGGACGGCGCACGGGTGCAGAGACGGTTACTCTCACGTATAATGAACTGTACCGAGCGTTGAACAGTCCTGAGGGGTTCATCCTGGCGCTGGTAGAGGTTGATCCCGTAGGGGCGACTCGTGAGTCGCCCACCGCTCACCTCCCGCGTTATGTGAGAAACTATCCGTTCCGCGAACCCGATCCGCTGGCATCCAGCGTGAACTTCAACCTCAGAGAACTGTTGAGCATGAGTGAGGAGCCGAAATAATGGCTGATATTAGCTTTGACGACGTGATGAAACTGGCGGAGCGACTGCCGGAAGACGAGCAGAACAGGCTCATCTATAACCTGCGGCTGAAGCAGCGGGTACAGAAACCCCTGCCGCCTGTAAGTGCAGATACCGAACCGGTGCATGATCGCTGGTATGCGCAGCGCGGTTCAGAATATGTGGACAGCTACCGCAGCCCGACCCGTGAAGAGCTGGTCAGCGATGTTGATGTGCTGCGTCAGAAGCCGGCACGCACTGAAAACCGCCTGCTTGGGAAATATGCCAACCCCAGCAGCCCGGACATGAGCGAGGAAGAATTCCACGTGCAGATGCACGCTATCGCCACCGAATGGGAGCAGGAACTTGACGAGTTCGACACCGACAAATCTTGAAGCCTTGTATGTGGTGGATACACACGCGCTCATTTGGTATCTGCTGAACGACAAAAAGCTCAGCGCACGGGCGAAAGCCTTATTTGAAGGGGCAGAGCAGCACCAGACGATGCTGATTATCTCTGCGATCGTGCTGGCTGAACTGTATTATGCCAACGGGAAGTTTGGGTGGTTTCCCGATTTCAGGGCGATCTATACTGACCTGATCAGCAAGCCCTATCTGCGCTTTGTCCCGTTTGATGACCAGCATGTGCTGGACTTCGACCGCGACTATCTGGTGCCGGAAATGCACGACCGTATCATCACCGGACTGGCGCGGCGTTTGAACGCACCGCTCATCACATCCGACCCGCTGATTACCCGCGCTAATCTTGTCACGATTGAATGGTAAATCTATGACCCACCGCAAAAAACTAATCGAGGTGGCGCTACCCCTCGAAGCCATTAACGTCGCATCTGCCCGCGAGAAATCCATCCGACATGGACACCCATCGACCTTGCATCTATGGTGGGCGAGACGACCCTTAGCCGCCGCCCGTGCTGTGATCTTCACTTCACTGGTAGATGACCCCGACGACCCAAACGCGCTACCTGCTTTTGTGGAAGCCTGCAAGCAGTTACCGATTGGCGCGAATGTCAAAGCCAACGGTGATACGCCCCGTATGCGCCTATTCGACTTCATTGAACGCCTAGTGACATGGGAAGCGACCACCGACGAAGACATCCTAAACACCGCCCGTGAACTCATCATGATTGCAACCGAAGGCAACCCGCCGCCCCTGCTTGACCCCTTCGCTGGAGGAGGCAGTATCCCATTGGAAGCGCAACGCCTCGGACTAGAAGCCCATGCCAGCGACCTGAACCCTGTCGCGGTGATGATTAACAAGGCGCAGATTGAAATTCCGCCACGTTTTGCCAACATGCCACCTGTGAACCCGCGTGACCGTGAGAAGATGTTTGG
>CAYWZS010000243.1:0-2716 GCA_964462905.1 uncultured Anaerolineaceae bacterium | reverse complement strand
TTTGCAAGCGACCCCCACCTTTGTCTAGTCCACGCTGTTATGCCCTTCTACCACCCGCCGCAAGAGAACCAATTTTACGGCATGGTCTAGGAAAGCAGCGTAGTCTTTGGGGATAGCGTTCTCGTGTTGGAGCATCAAGCGCAGGATTAGATGCTGAAGCACGGTGTATCCCCCGAAGACTAGCCCGACCGTTAGCCCAAAGCCCAGCCCGGCTATCCCCCCACTCAGTAACCCGACCACTAGAAAGTTGCCGACCTCGTCAGTAAAAAGGGACCCCACACCTAGACACACCACATACGTCATGACAGACGTGAATATCATCATGCTCAGCGCCTGTAATGCGTTCGTCCACGAATTGCGGATGCCCTGGTTCGGCTTTAGAGGGGTACGGTCGGTATCTACCTCAAAGCCGAGGGCAATACCCAGGGTAAAGACGAATGACAACCAAGCTGGGACCGCGTAGGTGACCGCCACCACTGGTCCCGTGAGTTGCCATAGCGTTACCGCCCATAAGATGGCAATAGTGAACATCCGCGAGAAGAAGAATAACATCCGCTGGGATATTGTCTCCCAGTTTGGCTTAAACAGGTCAATCAAAGTGATGGTCTTGGGATCTTGAAAGATGTTGAGCGACAACAATACAGGTTTTGCCGACAGGAAAACTGGGGCGATGGTGATAAACCCGAGGCCCGCCGTGATCGCGCCTAATGGCCAACCACTCGTCAAGTAACCGGCGATCCCCCAGGCGGCTGCGATGAACAAGCCAATAAACACAGCCGTTCGCCATCCCCAGTTTTTGTACACTGCATGAAAGCCGATCCAGAACCAAGCCACCATAAAGGATACAAGCGCAGTCAAGCCTAACTGCCACCTTTGTGTTGCGAAGCCGAAAGCGACTCCTGCCCCAGCCCCCATACCGACGCCGATGATCGCTGCCGCGAGCCAGTGTGTGTAGAATTGGAATTGGCGATAGGGGGATGGCAGATGCAAACCACTCTCCTTACGCACAGGTCGCCGTAACCAGCTTGGCTGCATCCGCTCAATGTAAAACTCAGAGAGGCTGTCCCGCGTCATCGCTGTGGCAAGCCAGCGCAGGTAATGCTCTGTTACCTCACTGTTATAATCAGATTGGTCTCCCTCTGCTAAACGTCCACTGACGTAAAGGCTCAGTAGTTGTGTTGTGAGCGCGTCCGTTTCATCCAGGGATTCGAAGCGTACCGATGGGGTATTGCGGTAGACATACCACATTGTGTTCAGCAGGAATGGGGACCGAGCCAGCGCTTTAAACTTGGGTTTTTCTTCCAACAACTGGCGTAACCCCAGCAGCGATGGGTCTGCGAGGTAATCATCAATCTGCTGTTGTGTCAGATCCTGCAGAACAACCACACCGGCCTGAATATTAAGCGATTGTTCGAGATGGTCGTAATCCTCCTCACGACTACAAATAATCGCGTCTAAGTTCGACCGAAAAAGAAAGTCATTGATCGCCTCAACACACGCATCACGCGCTACCTCAGCCACCTCGTCCAGTCCATCCAGGCACAACACCAGACGTTTCTTCCCGATCCAGGTTGTGATCTGCGCCCTGTCGAACCCATATTTGTCGTCCATCTCTGTGATGATCCAGTCCTTCAGTGGCGGTTGTTCCTGTGCCCACGAGGACAGGTTCAGCACGACGGGGATTGGGTCAGTTGTGTTCTTACGGGCATAGTCCAGTAGTTCATCAACGATCTGAAGCATGGCAATCGTTTTACCTGCACCCGGCTTCCCAAGGATCAACAGCCGCCGTCCAAGAACATAGTACGCGTTGGAGAGAGAGGAATCATTTGCAAGGCCCGGGTTGTTGTCCGACTGACTACGGAGCGTGAACCCCTGCCCGGCGCTTATCGTGATAGCTTTTCCGTCTGTGATAGCCTTCTCCAGCACGCCCGCAATCCACGAATCATGTACCGTGTCGATCAGAGCACGAGTGTTCTCATCCGGCAGAATGGGCTGTGTAATACGTGCGTCGGCCAAGCTTCGAAGCTGCGTGATAGGCTGATCCATTTCCTTACGACGGTTTTCACCCAGGTAATCGTCTCTAAGTGTCTCCAATAGTTGGATCAACGCGGCCTCGCGATTGTACTCGTACAAGCGCGTTACCGTCCGTACACCAAATGTCTTTGCATCACCTGTGTAGTCCAGTTGCCCAATAATCTGCTCACCCTGGAAGGTTTGCTGTATCAAAGCCTGGCGCTGGTCGGGTGTTGCCACGAAAGGGATCATCAAGTTGGATATGGTTTTACTCAAATCTGGGGGAAGGGCTGGGATAGTCATATGGCATGTCTCGGGTGGGGTTTTCTACGATGACGGGAGTATAACGCAGATTAGGATACCGTTCTAACACGCTAGGGGAGTCAGGGTCGGTTTGGGTGGACAAGGTCCGGGCGTCTGATCCGGTCACGCGGCAGAGTGGCCTGCGACACTTGGAGGACGCCGTCTACGCGGTGCTGGCCGACGACGACCGCTGGCGCGTGGCCTTCCTGCTGGACGAGGTGAGCGCCTTCGCCGCGCTCCCGTCCACCTTTTTCCGGTCGTTGCGCGGCCTGCGCGACCAGTACAACGAGTAAAGGTAGCAACGGCATCGAAAGTGGTCACATAATTTGTTTTTTGTAATAACCAGTGCAATCACACCTCAACGCTGTCTCAAAAAGTGCCGAAAAACAAATTGATAGTG
>CAYWZS010000242.1:0-2758 GCA_964462905.1 uncultured Anaerolineaceae bacterium | reverse complement strand
TACCGTGTATGGCTCGCGCCGCCCAGGGTGACAAACGTCCTTGTGTAGCAGGTCAATCGGCACCTCGCGAATGTAAGCGCAAATTTCCGCCTCTCGCTTCTGGAGGTCCTGGAGGGTCGTGGCAACGCGCCGCCGCTTGAAGAATTGGAGCAGCAGCTTGTCTAGCTGGCGCACTAGCGCCCGTGGCGGGCGCAGTTTGGCGTCGCTGCGGAGATTGGCGGACATCCGCACGAAGGCCAGCGCCGCTGCGTCGAAGAATTGCAGGTGAACCAGTGTCACCGCCAGCGAACGCCCCCCATAACGCGGGAGAAAGTGATGTTGTTCGGGGACTTGCAGGGCAATCTGTTGGACCTCGGCACGAATTTCCTGAATCTGCCGGATGACGGTTTCGCGTTCTTCCGGCCCATCAAAGTAAAAAAATGTCGTATTCATCGCAAAAGCCGATCTCTCTAACAGCGTTCTAAAAAAGGGTATGCCCAAGCACGCCCGGCGTCAACCAGCTTTCATCCCAACATCACGCACAGGGCAGCAGCGGTGGTTTCCGTGTGCGTCAGGCTGATATCCCACTCGCCCGCGCCCAACTCCGCCGCGACCTGCGCCGCTGCCCCGTGAAGCAACAGCACTGGGCGACCCAGGTTATCGCTACTCACCTCAATCTCGCGCCAGCTTACCGGGCCAATGCCCGTGCCAAGCGCCTTCGCGACGGCCTCCTTCGCGGCAATGCGGGCGGCAAGGCGGTGCGCCTCGTCGTTGCATATGGCCCGTTCTGCCGGGGTGAAGAAGCGGTTGAAGAAGCGGTCCCCGAAGCGGTCCATGCTGCGTTGCACGCGCTCCACCTCCAAAATATCGATCCCACAGCGCAACACGGGCTTAGGATGCCCCCGCTTTTTCGTCTAGCTGGGCCAGCACCATCTGGAGCGCGGCGTCGGCGCTCTGGCGCTTGTTGGCGAGGCGGTCGCCCTCCCAGATGAAGCGCCGCACCTGCACGCCATCTGCCGACGCCAACCCGATGTACGTCAGGCCGACGGGCTTGTCCGCTGTGCCGCCGCCCGGCCCCGCGATGCCCGTTACGCTCAGGGCGAAATCCGCGTGAAACAGGGCGCGTGCGCCGGAGGCCATCTCGGACGCGGTCGGCTCGCTGACGGCCCCATACGCAATCAGTGTCCCCTGGCGCACGTTGAGTAACGCGGCCTTGGCCTCGTTGGAGTAGGCTACAACGCCCCCCAACATGTAGGCAGAACTGCCGGAAATATCGGTCAGGCGGCTGGCAATCAGCCCGCCCGTACAGGACTCAGCGGTGGCGATAGTCAGGCCGTCCGCCCGTAGGCGCTGGCCGAGGGTTACTTCGAGGGTGGGCGCAGTCAAAGGTCTACCTCCTTATATGCGTTCTATGTTAGCAGATGGGGGGGCAGGCCGCAAAAGCCAACGCCACGTCGCTACGTCAGCCCTGCATAGATCAGATAGAAGCCGAACCCGGTCAACAGTACGGCCACGAACACCAACAACCCCCGCCCGATGCGTGGGTCCAGCGAGCGCAGATGGTCCACTGTCAGCGCAATCACGACCATCGCGCCGAGGAACGCCCCGTAAAAGGCGACAACGAAGGCCACCCCCCACCACAACGACACCGCCAAGGCAGACAGCAGCAGCGGCCCATTTACAGTCGTCCAGAACAGGTACGGCCCAGGACTGAGCGCGTTCATCAGCAGGCCGTTGGTGAAGGTGCGGACGGGTGGCTCGTCGCTGGGGGCTGGCCCGGCGGTGATCTCGTCGGTGAGCGATGTCCCCGCCCGGACATCCGCCCAGGCCCCCCACGCCAGGTACAGCACGAACGCCCCACCGACCACCCGAATTCCGTCCACCAGCGCCGGGACAATAGCCGCCAGCGCATCCAGCGCCAGCAACACCGCTACAATCACGGGGATGTCCACCAGTAAGGGCGTCACCACCACCAGCAGTGCCCGTCGCCAGCCGTGTTTGAGTGCCGTGTTGAGTAGGTAGCTCTGCATGGGGCCGGGCATGACCCCTGCACTAAAGCCCACCGTCATTCCCTGCGTGATAAAGCCGATCATGGTCGTGGTTTCCCCTGTACTGCGGCGGTTACTCTGGGATATTGTAGGCGCAGCGCGGGGCACACTGGACCTTGACTTCGTTACCCGGCGGTTTATGATTAAGATGCTGTAACTAGGGCCTGTAGCTCAGTTGGGAGAGCGGTACAATCGCACTGTACAGGTCAGGAGTTCGAGTCTCCTCAGGTCCAAGTCACGTACACTAGGCATATACGCCTCATCGGGGAACGGAAACGTGTAGTAGAGCGTGCCTGTTCCTTCTTTGATTACGATCTTCGCCACGAATCGCTCCATGATCCGTCGCGCCACCGCACGATCTTCTTCATCTGTCAGCGCATCCCGCATATAGTTGATCCAGCCTTCTAACGCTTCGTCGCTGATCTGCACGATTTCTGTTGGATTCACCTGCAAGGCTTGCAACATCGCGATCTCGGTGAGCATTTCCTCTTCTTCGCGCTTGCGTTCGTCAAATCGCTGTTGTAGGCGCTTGGCGTATCCCATCTGCTCGATGGCATCCATGATGTTTTCCAGCGATTTCTGCACCTCAGCAAGCTGATCTTCCAGCGCCATAATGCGGGTTCCGGCATCGCTGCTGCGCTCCATCAGCGACTCAGCGATGTTCTTCGCCAGCGGACGCAGATTCTCCATCGTCAGCACATGCGCCAGCAGGTTCTCAATCACTGTCTGGT
>CAYWZS010000241.1:0-2771 GCA_964462905.1 uncultured Anaerolineaceae bacterium | reverse complement strand
CAGACGGAGATGCGCTCGCGGCATGACCCTAAAATGCAAAATAGCCACACCCAAATCGTTAAAACTGATATCTGCCACGCGTTAAAGGCCCCTACGATTGTTACTGCCGTAATTAGTACTGATATGGTGACTTTAAATGGTTGCTCTTGTTGTTTGTTCATGTTGTTTGTTCATGTTTTCTTCTCATTAGGTGTATATAATCTGTTAATAGTTCTTTGTGATTCTTCTACTATTTGCGTGCTATGAATGATAAACCCGTCATTGATATACAGTGACGGGTGTGTATAATTTTCTCAGCTTTTATGACTATACGAATTTATCGGGATGCAATTCCCGCGCCAACTGCTCTTCCTGGTCAATCAACCCCTCAATCACCGCGATCCCCTTCTCCCAGAACGCCGGATCATTCAGGTCAACCCCGGCTTTCGCCAGAATCTTGTCGGGATAATCGTTGCCCCCAGACGCCAGCACATCCACGTAACGCGGTACGAAGTCACCACCCTCCTGCTTGTATAGCTCAAACAGCGCCAACACCAGCAACTCGCCAAACGCATAGGCATATACATACCCCGGCGTGTGCAAGAAGTGCGGCACATAACTCCACCACAACCCGTAGTCGTCCGTCATCGTGACACTATCGCCAAACATGTCCCGCTGCGACTTCAACCAGATTTCGCTGAAGTCCTCCGTTGTGAGTTCACCCTTCTCACGATACGCCGTGTGCATCATATGCTCAAAACGATTCATGCTTGTCTGCCGGAAAACCGTCGCGAACGAGTCCTCCACCTTCTCGAACAGCATCGCCAACCGTGACTGCGGATCATCCTCACGCTCCATCAGGTCCGTGAACACCAGCATCTCCCCAAACACCGACGCCATCTCCGCTGTCGTCAGCGGTGTATCCGCGTTGAGTAAACCCTGCGTCTTCCCCGCTAGATACTGATGCACACCATGACCCAACTCATGCGCCAATGTAGACACATCACGCGGACGCCCCTGGTAGTTCACCAGCACAAACGGATTCGCGCTCGGCGTCGTGGATGCGCTGAACGCCCCACCCCGCTTGCCCTGCGTAACTGGCGCGTGAATCCAGTTCTTCTCGAAGAAGTATCCCGCAATCTCGCCCATCTGCGTGCTGAACGCACCAAATGCGTTTAACACGATCTCCTGCGCCTGCTCCCACACATACCGCTTATCCCCCATCTCCAACGGCAACGGCGCATAACGGTCATAGTCGTACAGTTCATCTAGGCCCAACAGCACCCGCTTGAGTTCATAGTGCCGCGCCACCAAGTCATAGCGACTCGTGACCGTGTTCACCAGCGCATCTACCACCGCATCAGGAGCCTTGTTGCTCAAATTCCGGCTGCTCACCCAACTCGGATACCCGCGCAACTCGTCTTTCGTCGCCTTATCCCCCGCCAGCACATTGAAGATATAGGTGAGTTCCATCTTGCGCGAGTCCAGCCCCGCCGTCAGCGACTTCGCCGCCCTCACCCGCACCTCGCGGTCACTGTCGTACAACTTCACCAGAATCTCCGACTGCGAAAGCGCCTCGCCCTCCCACTCGTAGGTCATCGCGCTCGTCATCTGGCTGAAAAACCGCGTCCACGCGCTCCGCCCGTAAACCCCCGTCGCGATCAGGATTTTCTCCTCCGCCTCGCTCAACGTGAACGGCTTGTAGCGCAGGTCCGCCTCCAACGGATGCTTGTACTTGCCCAATGCCGGATCATTCAACACCGCCTGCTGATGCGCCTCAGACGCCTCTTTCCATTCCAGGTCCGCGAACACCAGTTCCTGGCTCATCTTGCTGAAGAACTGCTGCACCTTCTGCAATAACTGCCCGTAGGCCGCGTTCCCCGTATCCTCGGCGTACAACAGCATCGCAAAGCTGTAAATGCGGATCGCCCGGTCATACAACGCCTCCTGCGCCGCCATCATCTCGTGCATCCCCGCCGCGTCCATCTCCGCGACTGCCCCCCGGTACTGACCCGCGAACGCCCCCACATCCGCCGTAATCGCCTCCATATCCGCGTCAATCTGCGGGTCATCCGCCCCCGCGTAAAACACCGACAGGTCCCACACCACATCCTCAGCACCCGTCTTGATCTCTGGTGTATCCACCATACGTCAAATCCTATTCAAGTTTTTTCAAACGATGGGACCATTCTAACGGGTACGACGGTGCGCGGTCAAATTCATCTGATCCCCTATTCATGCAGCTCAATCAATCCCCCTATACCACAAATCCGTAGGGGAGCGCCTTGTGCGCTCCCGCCTGCCCCCGAATGAACCAACCTCGCCACCATTTGTAGGGACGGCATTCTTGCCGTCCGACTTTAAGAGTAGGCGACCCGAAAACCCCAATTGCCGTATCTGAGCTTTGGATCAAGCTTGAATCGGTAATCACAACGAAAGTCATACATATTATCCCCATACTCTGGACCGCCCCGTAGCACGCGCAAATTAGCAAACCTATTAGCACTATTTGTGTGCTTGTCGAAGTCCGTTAAACACCACTCACACACGTTGCCTGCCATATCCACCACCCCAAAGGGGCTATCACCCTTGCCCTCATATTGGGTCACCGGACTGGTTACGCCGGGGCTATTATCACCAACGCTATTCCGGCAACGACTCGCATCCCACTGACTTCCCCAGGGATAATCTCGTCCATCATCACCCTGCGCCGCATACTGCCACTGTGCCTCTGTTGGGAGCATTATGCTTTCACCCGTGATTTCACTCAACCAATGGCAAAATGCCACCGC
>CAYWZS010000240.1:0-2816 GCA_964462905.1 uncultured Anaerolineaceae bacterium | reverse complement strand
GCTGTTGGGTGGCCTGGAGCGCGGCAGCCGTAAATTCCAGCGCGGCGGTGATGGCCCCCTGGTCGGCCTCGGTCCAGCCCTTGCGCTCGGCCTCAGCCTTCACCATCCCGTCAATCACCTGCCCGAACAGCGCGGCCCGGTTGGCCGGAAGGGCCTGCTCCAGCAGGGGAATCAGGTCACGCCCGGATTTCCTGGCGGCCATAAAGGCGGCCCGGATGCGCGGCACCAGCAACCGCACCAGCGTAAACGGGTTGCGACACAACAACATCAGCTTGCGCGGGTCGGTGTGGATGTGGTCGCGGGCGCGAAGGTGGTCGCGTTTGGTGTCGTCGGGATGCCATTTCTCTTTCGGACGCTCCCAGAAGGCGCTCACACTGCCGTCCCAGGCGACCCAGGCGTCACGCAGGTTCGTGTCGTGATGGACACCGTACATCACCTCGCCCCAAATCTGCTCAACGGTGCTTGAGTCGGGGACGAAGTGCGCCAGGATGTCGTGAATCTGAACCGGGTTCAGGTCTTGCAGGTCCACGCGGTGCAGCCCCTGCACGGCGCGCAGGTCCTCGTCGTAGTCCCGCACGCGGCAGGTCAGCACGAAGGGGGTGTCTGTGTCCACCAGTCCCTTGATGAACGCCTGCAGGTGTTTTAGCTGTCCCTTATCGCGCGGCATCTCGTTGAGCGCGTCCAGCAACCAGATCACATTCAGCTCACGGTAGGCCAGGCCGTCTAATCGTGACGCCAGGAAGGTGTCGAAGTCGTCAGCCGTGCGGTAGGTCGAAAGCGGCACGAAGATCGGCAGCGGGGCGTTCCCCTCGGTACGGTAAGCGTCTCGGTAGTCGAGTGCCAGCCGTGCCAGGGTGAAGGTTTTGCCCGCGCCCGGTGCGCCCAGCAACACCACCCGCCGCAGCGACTTCATGTGTTGGCGCACGTCCGTTGTATACGTCGGTTCGCCGTAGTCGGTCTCACGGGGCGCATGTGCCATCCCCGCCATATCCATCGGGGGCAGCGGGTCCGGCGCGTCATCGAAGTCAAACACGATGTCCGGCACGTACTCGCCGCCCAGGTCCAGCACATCGTCATCAAGCACCGTGTCGTGTTCCGGGGTGAGCGACGTCTGTTCACGGACCTCGGCGGTCTGGCTGACAAAGGTGCGGTCTAACAGGCGCAGGTCGGGTATGCTGCCGACTTCGCGGATGCTATTCGGCAGCGTCACGTCCAGGTAGTGCTCAACCGCAGGGGCGGCGCGTCCGGCCAGCGCGTCGCGCAGCAGGTCCACGAAGGCGGAGGCGCTCTCCGGGCGCTCCGTCGGGACCTTGGCGGCTCCGGCTTGCAGCGCAGCCAGCACGAAGGGGGCCAACCGCTCATGTTCGGGCAAGGGATCGTTGCGGTGTCCGGCGAGAATCTGGTCGTCGTCCCCCTGGAACGGCAGTTCCCCCGTCAGCAACTCGTAGGCCATGATCGCCAGCGCGTAGACATCGGTCGCGGCGGTGATACCGTAGTCGTAGAAGTCGGTGGCGAACTGCTCCGGCGCGATGTACTCCCGTGTCCCGACCTTGACGCCGGGCAGGGTTTGGCGGCTGGTCGTGTTGCTCTCGCTGGAGGCCAGGCCGAAGTCGGTCAGGTAGAGGTGGGCGGGCCTGTCGTCGTCGCCGTAGCGCACCAGGATGTTCTCCGGCTTCACGTCGCGGTGATAGAGCGGTTGCTTCGGGTCGGTGTGGGCCGCATCCAACGCCGAGGCGACCTGTCCCAGCCACTCACAGACGGTGTCCCCGTCGAAGGGGCCATGTGCGGCGATGTAGGTCTCCAATGAGCCGCCCGGCACGTACTGCATTACGATGGCGGGCAGGCCGTTATGCTGGCAGACCTGGAACACCTGGGTGACATGGATGTTGTTCGCACTCACGCGGGCCTGGTTCTTCGGCTCCTCGTTGAAGCGGGTGACACGTTCTGGATCCCCTGCCTTGTCCGGTCGCATCAACTTGATGGCAACCGGTCGTTCTGTGCCGGGTTGATGTGCCAGCCAGACGCTGCCGTTGCCACCCTGTCCCAACTGCCGGATAAGCGTGCAGCCACAGATGATGTCATCGGGTTGCAGGCCGTCGTCACTGCCCCGTATCTCGTCGATAAGGTCCTGAGCGGTCACTTGCTTATCCTCGCCCTTGTCGCTCGCCACCTCCCGCAACACCAGCACCAGGGCGGGTTCAGCGTTGCAGTGGCCGTATTGCTCGTCCAACAGGGTGACGAGGTCGTGGGTGAACGTTTTGGCCGGGCCGGACCATGTAATCTGGCCGTCGATGCCGGGACAGTCCATCAACGCCGCCTGCACGTAGGCGCGGCGGGTGTTCTCGTCGCCGAAGTAGGGTTGCAGAAAGGCTTTAACGCGATCGGCGAGGGCTTTGGTCATCGTCATGGGCGTGTGGTTCCGCTGGCTTACTGCTCTCCCCACCGATAATAGCCCGAAATCGCGCTCGTGGCGACAGATTCGGGGCGGGCGCGTCCTAGTACGACGGTCGTGGATGTTGTTTACAGTTCAGGAAATATCAGGACAGTTCAAAATTGCGCCCCAACGTGGTATACTGGCGGCAACGAACGCCCCCCGACCGACCGAGTGCTCCCCCTTTCAATCACCCCCATCAGGAGCCTCTCTCCCATGTCACACCACAGCACCATCCCCCTCGGTCCCAACATCGAGCATCCTCGTTGACGCCGACCTGTATCCACGCCTTATCGTCATGCCCTGGACCCGCAACAGCGAGGGCTACGCCACATAGCGTTTTTGGCGCTGTCCAGCGTATGGATACGTGACCCCGTCACGGTCG
>CAYWZS010000239.1:0-2816 GCA_964462905.1 uncultured Anaerolineaceae bacterium | reverse complement strand
GGGCTATCTCGTGGATGCTCAAGTGAGCATCATCGGTGAAGCAACGCATTAATGAGCTTAGAAGGTTACCCTCTGCACAAAACCTTATCATTTATCCTATCTCTCATCAACAACTTCAATCTCGCGCTATGGTATAGTTAGGGCGTTGTAGAACCTTCTGCAACGCTCTTTCTTATCGTCGAGTACTTATCTTTTAGTTGGGTTGAGTAGGGAAAACCTATGCGGAAACAACTCCGAAAATTCACACAAATACTAGATGGAACAGCTACCGATTACGGCGAAAAGCAACGCGGTCAGAGCCTCCTCGAATTGGCGTTTTTTATGCCTATTCTGATCATCATGCTCGTCGGCTTGGCGGAAATCGGCTGGTTTACCAATAACTATCTGATCATGCTAGAAGTTTCCCGTGTGGCCGCACGCTTTGGCACCGTGCTCACGGGCAACAATGATCCTATTGCCTGGGATGCCGGAGAAGTCACTTACCAGGGAACCGATAACCTGGGAAATTCAGTGGTATTCCGCGTGCGAACTGTAGAGGGCACCATCCCTAGTGATGACTGGCGTTCGCCGACAGTTCCCGTTGAGGACCAATCCGATGTTGCCAAGAGCCTGCGCGACTGTGCAAATGCGGAGGGATTCTATGAAGCCATCTCTTGCCTTGCAATAGATTCTATGGCTCCGTTAGAGATGGAAGTTGACGCCGATTTAGACAGCAGGGCGGACGGTATCCAGGATAACTTCAATGATATTGTGATCTCTGTTTTCTCAACAAATGTCATCCCAGACCCCAGAACACTCGCCGGCCAGGCCAAGACGAACGTAGAGTCCATTCAGGATCGCCCGTTCAGCAGTGCCGAACAGGATGAAGACTTCAGGAACAATGCACCCCGCGATGATTCTGGTAACCCAGACACGAACGCACCACAGATCATGGTGACAGGTCGTTATCCCGCGAGTGCCAATGAATGTAGTGAGGCGGGTGTTGCAGACCACCGTGACCCCTTTGACATCAATAGTAATGGGAACTTTGATGATTTCGAGATCGACGCCTCCCGCGAACGTATTCGGGACTCGGCACAAACCAACACTTGGCCCCTCCTCGATGACGGGGCAGACGGCCAACGTGGGTTCGCCTACACTGGGCGTTGGCGCGTCCGTGACAGCAACGGTAACCTAACCGGCTGCTACGGCTCACAGTTTACCATCGCCCAGATTGAGCGCATCATCAACCTGCGTGGTATTGGCTTAGACGCCGAGGAAATGAATCAACTACCAGACTCACAGGCTTTTGCGCTGGTCGAAGTCATGTGGCAACACCAGTTGCTGCTGAACTTCCCTGGCTTTGACCTGCTCCCGGCTGTACTCTCTGCTGACGGAGAGGCGGCTTACATCCAGGTGTGGGCTGCGTTCCCGGTCCCCGCTGCTGAATTCAACATGAATCTCGATCAGTAATTTTCGGAAGGTATATTCATATGCTATCTCGCCTTCTCATCAAGCGATTAAAGCGCAGCCTCAAGCGTCACCAGACCGGGCAGGCGATCATCATTCTTGCTCTGGGCTTTATCGTCCTGCTAGGTTTTGTGGGTGTCGTGACGGATGTGTCACTACTATACATTCGTTATGCAGCCCTTCGGCGTGCGGTGGACAGCGCAGCCGTGGCTGCTGCCGGGCAGATGCGCACGGACCGCGAACCGACCGCGCCCAAGCTGGCAGCAATCCAGTTCCTTGAGTTCCACGGCATCAACACCAACAGCGTCTTCGTGGAAACCTGTGCCGACATGCCGCCTTTCTGGAACGACCCGGTTTCGGCAGACCACGTCGATGATGACGGCAATGTCCTGCCTTCCGACTCGCCAGAGCGTGAGAATCGAAAAGGGCTTTACGACGAAGTCTGCGACAGCCAGCGCAAACTCGTTCGCGTGACGGCGTTCATCGAATCGCCAACCGTGTTTATGAGCTTACCGCCGTTTAACTTCGAAACAATTACGCTGTCAGCCGCGTCTGTCTCCGAGACAGCGACTCTGGACGTTGTGATCGTGCTAGACGTGTCCGAATCCATGTTATTCGAGACGACCTACGAAGACTGGAACAGCGAGTTATTCCGTGGCAACGGCAACCAATGGGCGCGGTACCTGCCACCGCGTATTGAGGACTGGCTCGACTACTACAATAACCTCAATATCGCAACACAACCCACACGCACAGTACGCCGCGACTTCCTCGCAACTTATAGTCAGGCAGAATTCCTGGCAGAAGCACGAGGTGGTGGTGTTGTCCCCTATACCACAGGCGGTCTAGAATCGCCTTCCGTGACACTGGACTTCACCCCTGCGACCTACTACATGAACGCGTCAAATCAGCCCATCGTCATTGATCGTGGGTCGCCTATCAACCAAGAACTGTACAACCTGCCGAGTGCCGCGCCGCGTCCACCGGAAGTCTACGACATGCGGCCAGACTGTCGCATTCGGATTCAACCCTATGCCGCGTTGTCCGGGGTCTATGGCAATGCTACCAACCCGGATGACTCCACCGACATCACGACGCTGTACGGACAATGGCTCGAACTTACCAGGAACTACGATACCGATATCCTGGATAACTATCAGTCACAGGGGTGGGAGACGGGTGGCTTCGACATGTTCGTCCCGGCTTACGACTTCTACGGCTGTTGTAACGACCCGACGGCTGGGGCTACGGTTGACCTGGATGGGAACATCGCGCTCAGCGGGGACCCGGTCAATTGGGGCACAAACGACTTCGATTTTAGTGATCTCGTCTGCCAACCATTCAAGGAAGCCCGCGACGCAACCCGT
>CAYWZS010000238.1:0-2859 GCA_964462905.1 uncultured Anaerolineaceae bacterium | reverse complement strand
TCGGCGAGTAGTAGGTGCCGCCTTCCAGCACATCCGTGACGGCCCCTTTGAGCCGCTCTGTCAGCCGGTCGCCCAGGTACAGATACCCGGCGACTCCGAGACGCGATGCCTGGAGGACGCGCTGTGGCGTGCAGATGCTGTCGATGAGGATGATTCGGTTAGCTAAGTTGCCGGTGGGCTGGAATGAATTGTCGCCGAGATGGATGGCGGCGTCATCCAGGATGAGGATGTCGGATTTCGATGACGTTGTGGCCGTGCCAAGAGGCATTATCTCCACACGAAATCCTGCCTCACGCAGTGTGTCGTGAATAGCACGAGCGAGCAAATCGTACCCACACATGACCGCCACTGACGCTTGTTCCACCTGTTTTAGTGTGTCCAGCAGCATGATACGCACCCAACTATAACATAATGGGTATTGTATCAGTTTATTGGGTTTTTTGCATCCTCTTGTACACTATCAAATCTGCGCTAGAGCAATCAATTAATCGTAGGACACAGACCGCGTAGCTGTTCTCTAACACGAGATATTGCCGTTAATTCGCCTCACACCTCCCTTGCGCTACCGACGGTTCACCATTTAACTGACACACAATGCAGCTCACTTTTTGTCGCGATATACCCTACAACTTGCTTGGCCTCCGATTACTACGTAGCATCAAGCAGAAATGCTGGTGCCCACCAGTAATCGTATATGTGGCTCCGAGTTATGTGAGTAAATCCGGCCTGCCGTAATTCGCGTTCCCAGTGGGCGGCGGGCTGTTCATAGTTGACCCGCGCCGCTGTGCTGTCGAAATAACCGAACATGACTGGCATCAGGAAGCCCTGCGCCACCGGCGAATCGACAGCGTACTCCGCCAGTCCGCGCTCAAATCGGTCCATCACGTACGCGGCATATTGCGGGGCCAGTGTATCCGAGAACTGCGGCACATCAAACTCCGCAATGAGCAATCGCCTGGTGTGCGTACGTAGCCACGCCAACACGTCGCGTCGCTCTATGAGCAGCAGGGATTGCAAAGCAAACGTAGACTGGACCATTTCCCAATGCTGGCTCGCGTCCGTTTCGCCCATGAATGCCTCAACCATCTGGTTGTGCAGGGTATATGTTTGTGAACAAACATCCAGGGCGTTCGCTAACTTGTTGACCATCGCGGTTGAGGGTTCAATTACGTCAACGTGAGCAACTTGTGATGTGAGCGCGGGCAGCAGTGCGTAGCCGTCTCCCGTCCCGATGTCCAGCAGTCGCAGATTGGCGTACTCGGCGTAGACCTGACCCAGGCGTGAACTCACGTTTTCGTAAAGTGGTACATTACCGCCCCCACGTATGAATGCTTCAAACCCGGCGGGTTCCACGTAGGCATCGTGACGCTGCCCATTTTTCAAGTCTGTTAGAAAAGTGACTATTTCCCGAAATAACCGGCTGGAACCCTTGAACTGCAAAGCTGACCCGGCCAGCCTGTGTGCAATTTCAACCGCCTGATGGTGATAGGCCAGCATGCATAGATAGATCGCCTTCGGATGCATCTGTGGGTAGATACTGCTGAACAGATGCCCATCCGTTACGCTGAACCTTCTGCCATATGTCGTGTGTCATCCATTCTTCCCCAAACTTTTATCGCTCTTGTGCTGAGACTTGAAGACGAATCACTGTTGAAAATCGGCTCAAAGTTGAAAATCGGCTCAAATATACTGCATGAACATCGCATTCACGGCCTGAACATCGGCACCGATGACGACATTTACCGGGTTGCTGGCATCGAACCCGAACGTTTCCGGCGAAAAATCACCTGGTTGTGACCAGACCCAGGTCTTGCCCCGACTGATGCCCAGTGTTTCTACCCGCAGCGGATAGGCGCGAACCTCGAACAATTCCGGGGCCAGCAAATAGCTGATTGCCGTCGGATCGTGCATGTATAGCCCACGTTCACCCATAATCTGCCGTGCGAACTCCCGGTAGGTTGGCAGGATACGGCTTACGTGCTGCGATGTGGGTTTGGCAGATGCGGCATAGTGCGCCAGTTGTTCATCACTCATCAACACCTGATGCGTCACATCCAGCCCTACCATCGTGATATCCCAAGCGGCGCTGAAAACGATATGTGCGGCTTCCGGGTCGTTGTAAATATTTGCTTCTGCTGCCGGATTGTAGTTGCCAGGTACCAGCGCGGCCCCACCCATCAGGACCACACGCTTCACATGGTGGACGATACGCGGTTCGAGTCGCAACGCCAGCGCGATGTTCGTCAGCGGGCCGATTGGAACGAGCGTAACTTCTCCCGGGTAGGCCATAACGGATTTCACAATAAACTGTGCGGCAGATTGGCTCACCGGCTGCAAGCGTGGTGGGTCAAGAAACTGGTTGCCCTGGCCGTCTTCACCGTGAATGTGCGGCACTGCTCCTTGAAAGGCTTGAAGTAAAGGCTGCACTGCCCCCATCGCTACAAGAATATCGGAGCGTCCGGCAATTTCCAGCAGTCGTAGCACATTTTCAGTGGCAAGCGACGTTTCGACATTGCCAAAGACCGTTGTTAATCCGAGCAAATCAAACGCGCCGCTTTCTAACGCATAGAAGATCGCCAGCGTGTCGTCTATTCCTGGGTCGGTGTCAATGATGATTTTTTGCAAAATGCTGCTCCTTACTGTCGAGTGTGGTGGTGGTCAATACAGGTTTGCAAACAGGTCATCTCACGCACTGATATTCCCTTTTGGTCCTTGTCCGGCTTCGGCTTGAGGGTTTCCTCCTTCACACTACCGGTCCAGTCCAGCTCATCTGCGGCAAAGACCCGGTCGTGCTTGACACGCAGCAGTAATCCACGCTCATCGCAGTAGCGTGCTCAGCCCAGTCATTCGCGCTTTATC
>CAYWZS010000237.1:0-3007 GCA_964462905.1 uncultured Anaerolineaceae bacterium | reverse complement strand
CACAAACCCCGACAGCCTCGCCGGACGCACCCCCCACCGACACCCCACTACCACCGCCCCCCATCCAACCCACGCCCGGAGCCATCACAGGAGACAACTAAATGCGCTTGACCGACTACGAGTGGTCCCGCAACCCCCGTGGGATGCACGTCACAGGCACATTTCAGGAGTTTACAACGGACCTGGATATGTACCGCCGCACCAACATGGGCTGGATTAAGATTGTCGCCTCCGAGGTGGAGTATATGCGCCGCCTGGACGAAATCTACGAGTCCAACATCACGCCCATCGTCCGGCTGTACATGCCGCGCGCGGGCAACCGCCCCATGCGTACCACCGAGCAGTCCTACTACACCCAGTATGCCGCCGCCGGGGTCAAGTGGTTCGAGTTCTACAACGAGCCGAACCTGGACATCGAGTGGCCCTTCGGCACAACCAATGTGGACTGGCGCAACGCCCCGATGATCGCCACCCTCTGCGACAACTGGCTGGACTGGGCGGAGTTCATCATCAGCCTGGACGCCTACCCCGGTTTTATCCCCCTCGCAGAGAGCGCCGTGCCGGGCGTCGGGGCCGTCCGCTGGATGGACGCCATGCTCAACTACCTGGCGAACACCCACTACAACCGCTTCCTCAACGTGTTACGCGGTGGGGCCTACTGCGCCACCCACCCCTACATCCTGAATCACTTCTACCAGGAGCGCCCCGGTGGAGGGCCGCTTTCCGCCCGCAACCCCGCCGAACAACGCGCCACCGAGGGCGGCTGGCACTTCGAATATCCCTACGACCCCATCCAACAGGCGGACGACCCCGGTCGCACGGTCTACGGCGGAACGCCCCTGACACCCTACGGCGACCCGGTCGGCCTCATCGCCATGGGCCGCATGTTCAACGAGCGTTGCGCCCAACTGTTCGGCACGCAGGCCATCCCGGTTGTCGGGACGGAGGGCGGCATCTGGGATTTTCCCGCGCCGGGCGAAGGAACTTTCCAGCAGGACACACGCTATCCACCCTACGACAACGCCGCCCACGCCGAGGCAACGGTTGCCATGTTCAACTGGATTAGCACCAACGCGCCGCCGTGGTTCTTCGGGGTGACACTGTGGAAAGAGGACATCTACCGCGAAAAGGGCCAGGACGCCCTGGGACGCCTCGCAAGTATCTCGCAGGTCCCGAAAACCGTCCCCCCACTCAGCATCATGGCGGACGGCTCCGCGCCGCCGGCCATCCAACCAGACGCCCCCGCCGAAACCCTGCGCGGGCCGGGGCCAATCCTGGGCCAGGCGGACTTTCACATTCTGCTGATCGACAACCAACTGGATACCGACTGGTTCTTCCGCACCGCCAGCCCCTACTGGGACATGTTCCGGCCCATCGTGACCAACGATGTTAGCTTCCTGGACATGATGCCCTTCGACAAAAGCCTCGCCGTCACGCTACTCGTCACGACGGAGCGCCAAGCCGTCGCCGAGGCGCTCATCCGTGACAACTACCCAAATACCTACTTGGACACAATCACCATCGCCGAAAATGACAGCGTCGAGCGGTTAGCCGGGATTTTCGCCGTGCGCGTACAGCGTGGCCTGCGTTTCGGCTAGCGTGTCATCTAACGAAACTTTTATTAATTGCAGTTTAAGATTGTGTGACAGTCTCCGGTTTTGCTGATGAAACGTCATAAAAAACTTGCAAAAGGGGGATAAGCTTGTTATGGTGCTTCTGGATATATCCAATTTTCACAACAATACGTGCTGAAACATCTTGGCACAACTTAGCGGAGGTAACTTGTATTTCCGCTCACATATGAGTAGTTCAACGTAGTGCAATGGGCCACCCGGCCCACCACGTTGTGACACGCTTGGCAAGCGTTTCTGTCCCCCCAGCGCAGGGGGAAACACCTTGCCGTAAAATCCGTTGTAGGCCTGCCGAAACCCACCGATGGGTGTGTTTGCCGCATAGCCAACGATCAACACATGCGACACGAAACAACAAAAAATCAAAGATCACAAGGAGATTGCTTAGATGCGGAAACTTTCTATTCTGCTTCTCATTGTCAGCGTTATGTTTGGTGCCCTGGCCGCCTCTGCCCAGGACAACCCGATTCGGATTGGCTCCAAGCAGTTCACTGAGCAAATCGTTCTAGGCCAGATTATGCTGGTTGCCCTGGAAGATGCGGGTTACGCGGTCGAAGACCGTACCAACCTCGGCAGTACATCCGTGAACCGCGACGCACTGGTCAACGGCGAGATTGATCTCTACGCCGAGTACACGGGTACGGGTGTGACCAACCACTTCAACAACGTGGACTGGGTCGAGTTCCCCGAGGGAACATCCCAGGACCGTGTGACGAGTATTGCCTTGGTGAGCGCCTATGACGCTGCCATCAACGACCTGATCTGGTTGAACCCGTCCCCCGCCAACAACACCTACGCCTTCGCCATCACCCGTCAGTTCTCCGAGGAAAACAGCCTCGTGACAGTTGAGGACTTCGCGGACTACGTGAACGCTGGCGGTGAGGTCTACATGGCAACCGGCGACGAGTTCGCCCAGCGCCCGGACGGCATCTCGTCCTTCGAGAACCTCTACGGCTTCGACCTGACCGAGGAACAACTGCTCATCATCGCTGGTGCGACCCCCGCCCAGACCGAGCAGGCCCTCAACGAAGGCGCTGACGGCGTAAACGTCGCAATGGCCTACGGCACCGACGGTGCGCTCGTAGCCTACGATTTCGTCGTGCTGGAGGACACCCTGGGTGCCCAGCCAATCTACGCCCCCGTCCCGGTCATCCGTGGTGAAGTCCTGCGTTCCAACCCGGAGATCGCCGCAGTCCTGAACCCGATCTACGCAGAGCTGACCACCGAAACCCTCCAGGGGCTGAACGCACTGGTTGAGGTAGACGGCGAAGCTCCCGCAGACGTAGCGGCAAACTGGCTCGTGGATAATGGCTTCATCGAGGGTTAAACCCCAACCGTTCGCCGGGACCATCCCCGCTAGCGGGGATGGTCCCGGC
>CAYWZS010000236.1:0-3031 GCA_964462905.1 uncultured Anaerolineaceae bacterium | reverse complement strand
CTTACGCTCATCCCAGCAATCGCGATGGCGGGGATGTCCCACTCACCGAAGGTCACCGCATCCGCCTGTCCTTCGACCAGCACCACCTGTGAAGCATTCTCGCTGTAACAATGATTGAAGAAGGGCTGCCGCTCGCCGATCAAGTCGCGCGGCGGGTTGTAGTGGCGTTTGCCTTCGATGGAGCGTCCGCTGAGATACACTAGTCTGCCATTTTGCAGATGCAGATACACCAGCATGTCTGCTGGGAACTTCTGCACCGCCAGCCGCCAGCTATCCGGCAGATTCAGGTCAGCCAGCAGCGCGGACTTATCCGATGGCATGAAACCCAGGCGTGAGGCTCGGATGTTGGGCAGGCTCCAGCCACGCGTCTTGGTCGCATAGTTTAGCGCGGGCGGATGGTTCAACAGCGCCTCGTGCAACCGCGCCACCAACTGGCGGAACGACCAGCCGACCGATTTGTGAAACGCGCTCTCTTCCTCTATATCGATACCGGCGCGTTTTGCCAGAAAACGCACCGCCTCCATAAAGCGCGTGGGGTCGCGGCTGTCCCAGGCGCTGCCGTAATTCAGATGATAGCGTCCGACGAAGTCAAACACATCGCCGTGCTCACCACTTGAGTTCCAGAAGTAAAACCCTGTTTTGGGTGTGACCACCAGACTATCGTGTTCGGTACCGACGAACCGAGCGCCGATTTTACGCAGGGTGAACTTCTCGTTCACCAGGTTTTCAATCGGGCTGCGCTCCCGAATATGATCCAGATCAATCGCCATTGCTGCTGCCTCCGGGCAAAGTTAAACACAGGTCGCGTGAAAAACGTGACAAAAACCGGGTCAAAATCAGTTGCGGGCAAACGGAGGCTGTGCTAAATTGTGAGTGTCTAGATCACGAATTCAACATCCAGCACCATCCGCCAGCCCATCTCGCATGGGCTTTATCCATTCTGTAGGGTGGTGCTCGTGCGATTTTTCCCATGAGAAGGCCTCCTAATGTAAACCCGGGTTTACAATTTCAATCACCGGGTAATTGTTCAATCGCTTCTTCAGCAAGTCGTTTCAGCATCAACAACCGTGCTCTGGCAAGATTTGCGTCGTTTTCCTGACGCAGTGCAGCCCGCATCAGGTCAGTGCTCGTCAATGTGTCGCCCTTCCGAGAAGCTTTCATAATCTGAACTGCCACTCGTGGAATAGGTTCTTCCTCTTCATTATCCTGATCCTGCGAGGGACTGACCGTATCACTTTCGCAAATCTCCTTGACCTGTTTACTGGTCAAGTCGAAGTCAATGATCTGGCGGATAACCTCAACATGGTATTCCTGTGGTAAACCCAAGACGTAACGAAGCTTTTTCTCGTCTATGCTATGTCTGTCCGAGAGTTCGAGTGCTTCATCTGAAAGGTTAAGCAATGATTTGAACTGGCTAAAGCGCATTCGTCCAATACCACCCATCGCCGCCAGAATTTCGGCAGTGAATTCTCGCTTGCCGCGCAAATCGAGTTCCAACGTCTGACGGTAGAAGTCGTTGGTCACGGCATAACCGGGAAGCTCATAGCCATGCACGGTGAGCAAGAGCAGTGCCGCCTGTCGTGCCATCGCCACGGCAGATAAGCCGGTGCGGGCGGTGTTTTCCTTCGCCTGCCGGAAGGGAGACGCGAGGCCATGTGGGATTATGATGCAGGGGATCATGCCGTCGCCGGTGTAGCCCGGGATAAAATCGCGCAGCAGCCATGTCGCCCAGTAGCGGCGTTCCCCAGTTTCGATGCGATACTGCCGCGTCACCCCCTCAGTGACATCCACGACTGTGAGCGGGTTGACCTGTCCATCGTCGCGGATAGTGATCGCCAGATTGACCAGATCATGGAGCAGGTTTTCCTCCGGTGAGGGCTTCGATTTCTGGTCCTCGTCAGTTTCGTCATCTGGGTTCGGCAGCAGATCGAGCAGTCCGTCAAATGGATGTCCGCGCTGACGAGCAGCAAGCTGTGCGGCCTGCACCAGTTCGCGCAGCGCCTGCGTAGGCGTCAGGCGACTGTCGTGGAAGTTGTGGTGAATGCGTTCGGACAGCACCCGGCGGGGTTGGATCGGGTCAGGACGCACCAGTTCGAGCAGGATGCGCTCGACGCGCAACCCGTGTTCCTGGAACTGCTCGGCGACATCGCCACCGAGCATGTCTTCCGTGACTGAAGCAAGGAGCGCATCGAGCTTGGCTGTGTTGTCCCGTTTGCTGCTCATGCCGTGCCACCCTTCGAGATGCGCCGCACGAGCGAACCTACCAGATGCGCGTAGGCTTTGCTTGCCGATGCCTGGGGATCGTAGTTGAAGACACTGAGGTGATTGCGATGGGCATAGGAAACGGCTTCATTGGCAGGGATCACCCCGCAGAGCAGACGACCCAGGACGGTATGTCCCTTCAGTTCGTCCAGCAGGTGATTATGCCCCTTCACCCGCTTGTCCATCTTCGTCACCAGAATGCCGCTGACGCGCAGGTTGGGGATGCGCCAACCGTCCCGGATGTCGTTGATCTTGCCAATCACACTCAGCAGACCAACCGTTTCTAGATAGCGCGGTTCGACTGGAACAATCGCATCGGTCGCGGCGACCAGTGCCATCTCAGTCATGAGTGAGAAAGAAGGGCGGGTGTCGATGACAATCGCGGCGTAGTGGGAGGCAATCTTCGCCAGCGGATCAGCGATACGGTAGGGCGCGCCAGCCACACCCATCAACTCGCGTTCCGCGCCTTCAAGCAGTGGCGAGGCTGGAAGAATGTGAAGATCGTCATCCCAGTGGCTGCGGACGATGACTTCCGACATCACCTGCGGGGCAGATTGCCGGTCAGCCATCAGCACTGAATACAAGCTGTCGTCTGCACCAAAGTCACTGCGTCCGGTGGTGACGAGCGTGGCATGGGCCTGACTGTCGGTGTCGATCAGTAGCACGCGGTGATTGGGCGCGTTCATCTGCCGCAGGATGCCGGCGATGCCCAATGCGATGTTGGTGGCAGATGTCGACTTGCCGACACCCCCTTTGTGATTGGTCAGTG
>CAYWZS010000235.1:0-3038 GCA_964462905.1 uncultured Anaerolineaceae bacterium | reverse complement strand
GATCGTGGTGGAAAAAGGCCAGATCGTGAAGCTGACCAAGGACAAGCAAGGCATCATCCATCGCGAGCAACTCACCCAGCGCTGGACGGACTGGATCGACTATTGGAGCGTGGACTTCGATTTCGAAAGCAAGCGGGAGATCATCCGCATCCAGGACCCCGAGAGCGGGGAGAGCGTGGAGCAATGGACCGGCGATTACATCTTCGAGAATGAGTGGCAGAGCTTCCGCACCAAAAAGGACCGCTCGCTGGAGCTGACCAGTGTGGCCCATGAGGTAAGGCCAGGACGGCGCAAGATCGCGGTGAAGGTGGTGGACATCTTCGGCAACGACACCATGACCATCGTAGAGGTAAACATCCAATAGGCAACCCATGGCATTACACCCCGATTTCCCCGAATCTCCCCACGCGATTCTCGACCCCGAAATCCGCTGGTTTCCAGCCGATGAAACCCTGCGGGAGGTGAGTGCCGAAAAGCTGATGCCGCCGCTCGTGGCGCAGCTCCGGCGCAAGGTAAAAGCATTTCGGGACAGCGACTATGTCGGGGCTTCCGCGACGAGCAAGAGCCTGCTGACCTGGTGGTTCAAAGAGCCGCATCTGCTGCCGCGCGCGGATGGCAGCATGTCGGAATTTCAGTATTACTTTGCTCAGCGGGAGGCCCTGGAGACGATTGTCTACCTCTACGACGTGGTAGGGGCCAAGGACAAATATGACCTGATGCGCTTTGACAGCAGCGGGGCCGTTTCGGCTAGCTTGTTCGACGAGACTTGGCGGCGCTATGTGATCAAGATGGCGACGGGCAGCGGCAAGACCAAGGTCATGAGCCTGGCCCTGGCCTGGAGTTTTTATCACAAACTCTACGAGCCGGATTCAGCGCTGGCGCGGAATTTTCTTGTCATCGCTCCCAACATCATCGTGCTGGACCGGATTTACCACGACTTCCAGGGGCTACGGGTCTTTTTTGAGGATCCCGTCCTGCCAGACAACGGCTACCAAGGGCACAACTGGCGCGACGACTTCCAGCTTACCCTGCACAAGCAGGACGAGGTGAATGTGGTGCGGGCGACAGGGAATATTTTCCTGACCAACATCCATCGGGTGTATTCGGGCGATGAGATCATGCCCTCCCCCGAAGATGACAACACCATGGACTACTTCCTGGGCAAGCGGCCAACGGGCAAGACCACCGATTCAAAAGTGGACTTGGGGATGATTGTGCGCGATATCGACGAACTGATGGTGCTCAACGACGAGGCGCATCACATTCACGATTCCCGATTGGCTTGGTTTCAGTCGATTGAGGACATTCACAACCGGCTGCTGCAAAAAGGGGGCGCTTTGAGCCTGCAACTAGATGTGACGGCCACGCCCAAGCACAACAACGGCGCGATCTTCGTGCAAACGGTGTCCGATTATCCGCTGGTGGAGGCGATTTCTCAAAACGTAGTCAAACATCCGGTGCTGCCCGATGCGGCTAGCCGGTCGAAGCTTGCGGAGAAGCAGAGCGCGAAGTTCACCGAGAAGTATGCGGATTACCTCGACCTGGGCGTGATCGAGTGGCGCAAGGCCTACGACGAGCACCAAAAGCTGGGCAAAAAGGCGATTCTGTTTGTCATGACGGATGACACGAAGAACTGCGACGACGTCGCCGAATACCTGGAGCATCGATATCCTGACCTGACAGGGGCTGTGTTGGTCATTCACACCAAGAACAACGGGGAGATTTCCGAAGCGGCCTCAGGGAAGAAAAAGGAGGAATTGGAGCAACTGCGCAAGCAGTCCAATGAGATTGATTCCAATGAGAGCCCCTACAAGGCCATCGTCTCGGTGCTGATGCTCAAGGAAGGGTGGGACGTACGCAACGTGACGACCATTGTCGGGCTACGAGCCTACTCTTCCAAGAGCAACATCCTACCTGAGCAGACCTTAGGGCGTGGGTTGCGCAAGATGTATCCGGGTAATACCGAAGAATATGTCAGCGTGGTAGGCACAGATGCTTTCATGGAATTTGTGGAATCGATACAGGCAGAGGGGGTCGAGCTTGAGCGTAAGGCAATGGGCGAAGGTACCCAGCCCAAAACACCACTCGTCGTGGAGGTGGATCAAGAGAATCCGGATAAGGACCTGGACGCGCTAGATATCCATCTCCCAGTCATGACGCCACGCACCTACCGTGCTTACCAAAACTTGTCTGAGTTGAATCCGGAGACCATGGCGTTCCAGATGGTGCCCTACCATGCGTTCACGGAGGAAGAGCAACGGGAAATTGTCTTTAAGGAAATCACCAAAGGCGAAGTCACGCACACAACGGTTTTAGACAGTGCGAGTGTAGGCGATTACCGCAGTGTGATCGGGTATTTTGGTCAGACGATCATGAAGGAATTGAGGTTGGTAAGCGGCTATGACTTGCTGTATGGCTTTGTCAAAGTGTTCGTTCGTGACCACCTGTTTGGCCATACCGTTGACCTGGACTCACCCAACACCCTCAGAAACCTTTCAGAGATGGCGGCCACCAAGACCGTGATCGAGTCTTTTAAACGAGCCATCAATGAGCTAACCATTCATGATGTGGGCCAAGCCGAAATCAAAGACACCATCAAGTTGAGACAAACCCGTCCCTTTGTGGCGAAAGGCCAAAGCTACCTGATGCCCAAAAAGAGTGTTTTCAACCGGATTATTGGGGATAGCCCGTTTGAGTTGGACTTCGCGAGCTTCCTTGATCGGTGTAAGGATGTCCAATCTTTTGCCAAGAACTATTTGGCTGTTCGCTTTAGGTTGGATTTCGTCAACGCTACTGGCGATATCTCGAATTACTACCCGGATTTCATCGTTAAGCTCAATGATGGTCGCATCGTCGTGGTGGAGACCAAGGGCTTATCGGATCTGAATGTCCCACTTAAAATGGCTCGCCTGCAGCAGTGGTGCGAGGATGTGAACCAAGCACAGTCGGAGGTGGTCTATGACTTTGCTTTTGTGGATGAAGAAGGATTCAATCGGTATTCACCCAAATCGTTTGCCGATATCCTGTCGAGCTTCACG
>CAYWZS010000234.1:0-3121 GCA_964462905.1 uncultured Anaerolineaceae bacterium | reverse complement strand
CGAGAGCCCCAACACGTAGTCTGGGCGCCCCTGGCGCAAAAAATTGAGTTTTTGGGTCGCGGCGTCGGCGGTGCCTGCATACCAGTCCGTGTCGAACTGGCCGAGGAACGGCTGCAACAGGCGCACACCGCCAGTAAAGCTACGGTCCAGGTCCCATGGGCGGCCCCGTGCAATGTGGTCGTTGAGGGAGTGAGGGCGATACTGGGTGAGCACCAACACGTCAAAAATGTTGGAGTTCACGCAGTTACTCAAAGTGAAGTCGATAATGCGATATTTCCCTGCAAAGGGGACCGCAGGTTTGGCACGCTTGGCGGTTAGCGTCCTGAGGCGCGTGCCCTCACCACCTGCGAGGATAACAGCTTTTACTTTCATCGTTGTTTTCTCCAGTGTCGAAAATAATCAACCAGTCTATTGGGCTAGCTATGTGAGCGACAAGCAACGTGGGTGTTTGATAACACAGCAAGATTAACAGACGTTAACGAGTGTATAAAATCACCCGCGAATGCGCTCGTACAGGTCCACGTAAATCCGTGCGCTACGCGCCCAACTGAAGTCCTTCTCTAACCCACGCTTTTGCATCCGTTCCCAGGCCGGACGGTTGTTCTTGTAGGTGTCTACCGCCCAACGCAGGGTGTTCAGGATTGCTTCGGCCTCTTCCCACAGGAACACGAACCCATCACCGGCCTCGGCTGCGTCGTTGTCGAAGTTGTCCACCGTGTCCACCAGGCCACCCGTTTCCCGCACGACCGGGAGCGCCCCATAGCGTAGGGCGATCATCTGGCCGATACCGCAGGGTTCATAACGGCTGGGCATAAGGAATATATCGATCCCGGCGTAGATGCGCTGCGCCACTGCCGCGTCGTACATAACGTACACGCGTGCTTGACTTGGGAAGTCTTGTTCGAGCTGGCGTAGTGCCTTGCTTATACCCGGTTCCCCGGTCCCCAATACGACAAACTGAGTGTCGGTCTCACCGAGCAACTGGCGTATGGCAGGGATTGCCATGTCGATCCCCTTCTGCCACACCAGGCGGCTCACAATCCCGATAATCGGCGTGTCTGGGTTTTGGGGCAGGCCGGCGTAGGCCTGTAGGCGTTGTTTATTCTCGGCGCGGGCCGCCAGGAAATTGTCCGCATCATAGTTGACGGCAATGTGCGGGTCCGTTGCAGGGTTGAACTTCTCCACATCAATCCCATTGAGGACGCCGTACAGATGGTCATCGTAGGTGCGGTTCCGCACAACCTGGTCCAGCCCATAACCGAGGTAGGGATACTGAATCTCTTCGGCGTGGCGTGGGCTGACGGTCGTCACATAGTCCGCGTAGGTAATTCCAATGGCGAGCAAGTTATCGCTCAGGTCGTTTTCCCTGAGAACAGGGCGGTTACGCCTAGGGACGCCCAACTCCCACAGCCAACCGCCTGCGTGTGGCCCCTGGTAGGCTGTGTTGTGCAGGGTAATCACACTGCGGACGTGAGACCACGCCGGCTGATAGCGGCTTTGGTCTAGCAGGAAAGGAACAAGCCCTGTGTGCCAGTCGTTCGAGTGGAGTATGTCAACCATCCAATTCTCGCGGACGTTGAGTTCCCAGGCGAGCGCCATCGCCAGTTGGCTAAACAGGATGAAGCGTGGCATATCCCCTTTCCAGTCCGAGTAGACGGACAGTTCGGTGCCAAAATAGGGGGACACCTCCAAAAAGTAGAACGGCACATCATCCTGTACCGTTTGATGCACGGTAACATAGTTGGTTTCTGTGCGGCGGTAGAACTCGAAGCTGAAGATCGGCTGGATGCCGTAGCGAGCGCGGTCAATCTTCCCATAAAGCGGCATGACGACCCGAGCGTCGTTACCCAGGACACGTAATGCCGTTGGGAGTGATCCAGCTGCGATCACGTCTCCCAGGCCACCTACCTTGGCAAAAGGGGCAGCCTCTGAGGTGGTAAACAGGATGTTCATGAAGAACCTTTCTGATGTTAGCGTGCCCGGAACCACTTGTAGTCAATATTCGGGAACACCTTGTCTAGCTCCCATATCTCATCCGCTAGGGCGCGGTCCGCCTGTTTGCGATCTAGCGATTCGGCAAGCTTGTTGAATCGATCAAGGTGTTGGCTGAAGCGCTGGACAGCGTATTCCCTGGCCTGTCCAGTTGTGATAAGGAATTGCCAGTCGGAGCTTTGCATCAACAACAGTTCACGAGCGGCCTGGTTGAGGACGGCAACCTCGTCCTCGGTGGGGGTTTGAAAGTTCTGCACGAGAATTTCCATGCGGCGCTCGGCCTCGTGGATCGGCGTCCACATCCAACGCGTTTCGTTGTTGTCCCAGGTGAAGTGGTTGCCACCCGTCCCCCACGAGCCTTCGTTCAAGCTCAAGACCTGTTGTGGCGCGTTTGCCTCGAGATAAGCACTGGCGGTGGTCATTTTGATTTCGGGGTTCTGGGCGATGTGCCGTAGTACCTTCCCCAACCATTGCACCCCCTCGAACCACCAATGACCGAATAGCTCCGTATCGTAGTTGGACGTCACAATGCCGAATTTCTGGGTGTCGTTGTTGTACTCACGCAGTAAATCCCACACGAGATGGGCAAAGTGTTCGGCGTGCTGGTCTACCTTGTATCGCGCCCAGTCTGGCCGATAGACCTCCTTCTCGTCTAGCGACACCTTATCCCCTGTCACGCGCCAGTATTTCATGCCACTGGACCCCGCCATTTTGTGAAACTCGCGATAGTCGAAGTCGCCGGGGTAGCCCCAGTCTGCACTCCACACCTGTTGGCCGCTGTTGTTGTTGCGCCCGATCACCGCCACCCCAGAATGCTCATCGGCATCGAAGCCCAATAGGCTGTCGCTAACGTAGTAGGGCTGATAGGTGGTGGTCAAGCGTTCTGGCTCACTGGACCCGTTAGGGATGGTGTACCGCTCTTTGATACGGCGGTTCGGCCCGATGACATCACCCGCTGCCACGCCAACGGGTTCCCCCCCTGTGATAGTGTGCGTCTCGGTGAAAAACAGCTTGATGTCGTTTTGCGCGAGAATACGCTCTAAGCCGGGGCGCAGCGTTCCCTCGTGGCTCTCGGCGGCTGGCCGATACCCACACTCCGGCAGCCACAACGCACGCGGTTTCCTCCCGA
>CAYWZS010000233.1:0-3142 GCA_964462905.1 uncultured Anaerolineaceae bacterium | reverse complement strand
CATGTGCGATTGCCCTGGTGAAATGGTCGCTACTGGACAAAGTCACTCTTTTCGCCTACCCTATGAGGGTCATAACGGGTCAACAAGCACATGAGGTTCGACATATGAACCGCTCTTCTCTCGCGCACCGCCGCTAGGTTTTCATCTCCCCACAACCTGCTAGAATCATGGGCTATGATGTCCGTTGATTCATCCTGCAACCCTATGACAACCCCAGACCAGAGGAGATAACCCCCTGCGTGATGAGCAATAAATCGTATAACCCGCAAGCGATCGAACAGAAGTGGCAACAACAGTGGGAGGTAACCCGCCTTTACCGCGCCGAGGTCGATTGGGACAAGCCCAAGCACTACGCGCTGACGATGCTGCCGTACCCATCTGGTAATTTGCACATCGGCCACTGGTTCGCCATGACGCCATCCGACGCCCGCGCCCGTTACATGCGGATGAAGGGCTACAACGTGTTGTTCCCGATGGGCTTCGACGCCTTCGGCCTCCCCGCCGAGAACGCCGCCGTTACCCGTAACATTCACCCCGCCAAGTGGACCTACGCCAACATTGAGCATATGCGCGGCCAGTTGCGGAGCATGGGCGCGATGTTCGACTGGGAGCGCGAGGCGGTGTCCTGCGATCCCATGTACTACCGCTGGACCGAGTGGTTCTTCAAACGCTTCTTCGAGAGCGACCTGGCCTTTCGGGGCGAGGCGATGGTGAACTGGTCCCCGACTTTGCAGACCGTGCTGGCGAACGAGCAGGTTATCGACGGCAAGGACGAGCGCACCGGGCAACCCGTCATCCAGAAGATGATGACACAGTGGTTCTTCCGCTATAAGGCCTATGCCGACGAAATGCTGGACTTCAGCCAGATCGACTGGCCGGAACCCGTCAAGATCATGCAAACCAACTGGATTGGCCGCAGCGAGGGCGCAAATGTATTCTTCGAGGCGGAGCGCGGCGAGCAGATCGAAATCTACACCACCCGCCCGGATACCCTGTGGGGCGCAACCTTTATGGTCCTCGCGCCGGAGCATCCACTGGTAGACATGTTGACGACGGACGACCAACGCGCCGAAATCGAAGCGTATGTGGAGGCTGCCATCAACGCCACCGAGATCGAACGCAGCAGCGAGTCCCGCGACAAGACAGGCGTGTTCACGGGCAGCTACGCGACCAATCCCGTCAGCGGCGCGAAAATCCCGGTGTGGATTGCCGATTATGTCATGGTGACGTATGGCACAGGCGCGATCATGGCCGTGCCGTTCGGCGACCAGCGCGACTTTGAGTTTGCGCGTAAGTTCGGCCTAGAGATCATCCCGGTGATCCAACCGGAGGGAATGGAAGAAGCGATCACGGCGGACGCAATGGAGGAAGCCTACATCGGCCCCGGCGTGATGATAAACTCCGGCCCGGTTGACGGCACCGTCAACAATAACGCCAAGGGCCGCAAAAACCCGGCCATCGCCGCCGCGCTAGACTACATCGAGGGTAAGGGCATCGGCACGGAGTCCGTGAACTACCGCCTGCGTGACTGGCTGATAAGCCGTCAACGCTACTGGGGCAGCCCCATCCCAATGCGCTACGCGGTGACGGCCACTAACGCCGACGGTAACGAAGTCCCGTTTGCAGACGCCGTTGAGATGGCGGATGGCCTGCCCGTGTTGGTCGAAGGCGACTTGCAGACCAAAGACGGCTACAGCGTGAGCTACGGCGTACCAGAACCCGTCCCGGCGGCGGCGCTCCCGGTGGAACTGCCGGAGGACGTGGACTTCATGCCGTCGGGCCGCTCTCCGTTGACGCTGACCGCGTCGTTCCTGTACGCGCAGGACGCCGACGGCAATTGGTATCGCAGCGAGACGGACACGATGGACACCTTCATGTGCTCGTCGTGGTACTGGTACCGCTACCTTAGCCCCAACCTGGGCGAGAGCGCCTTCAGCGCGGAGGAGGCCGCCTACTGGCTCCCGGTGGACACCTACACGGGCGGCGCGGAACACGCCACGATGCACCTGTTATACGCTCGCTGGTTCACCAAGGCGATGCGTGACCTGGGCATGTTTGAGGAGGCGGAGCAAATCGCCCACCAGCATGGCCGCGAGGGCGACGACTTGTTCGGCGAGCCGTTCCTGCAACTGCGCAACCAGGGCCAGGTACTCGGCGCGGAGCGCCCCGGCGACAACGTTATCGTCACCGGGAAGATGGACGGTAAGCGCCTGGTTGCGGATCGTGTCGAGGTGGTTGAGGACGCACTGGAGGCGATGCCGGAGGCCGACGCGGTGTTCTACGGCGAACTGACCCGCCGCACAGAGAACGTGCTGCATGTGGTTGATCCGTCTGGCGAGGAGATGATCGTCGAGGTGCCGGAGAGCGCAACCGTCGAAGTGCCGTCCATTGCGGGCGAGAACACCGTCAACCAACTCAAGCACCACCTGGAAATCCAGCGCATGTCCAAGAGCAAGGGCAACGTGGTGGACCCGGACGCGCTGGTGGCGCTGTACGGCGCGGACGCGGTGCGTAGCTACCTGATGTTCGGCTTCGACTGGATCAAGGGCGGCCCGTGGAACGACGACCAGATCAGCGGCGTGACAGGTTGGCTCAACGACATGTGGAACATCACAACGGGCGAGGCTCCGGCGGGTGACGCCGCCGACGCGGACCGCGACCTGGAGCGTGAGGTCCACAAGACGATCTACGCGGTGGACACCAATATCGAGAACTTCAAGTTCAACGGCGCGATTGCCGCGCTGATGGCGCTGCGCAACGTGCTGAAGGCCGCCGCTCGTGAGGGCAACGTCTCCAACGCTGCCTGGGCCGAGGCGCTCAAGACGAACCTGTTGCTGGCGGCCCCGTTCGCGCCGCACATCACCGAGGAACTGTGGGCGCACCTGGGCGGCGACTACAGCATCCACAATCAGGCGTTCCCGGCCTATGACGCGGAGAAGGCCAAGGACGACACGGTGGACCTGGTGATTATGGTGAAGGGCAAGCCACGCGGGACGGTCCCGGTAGACGCGGACATCGCGAAGGACGCCGCGATTGAGACGGCGCTGGCGAGCGAGGTCGCGCAGCGGTACACGAATGGCAAGGAGCCGAAGAAGGTTATCTTTATTCCGGGCCGCAACGGGTCCGAGCCGAAGGTGAATAT
>CAYWZS010000232.1:0-3150 GCA_964462905.1 uncultured Anaerolineaceae bacterium | reverse complement strand
AGAAATTCGCCGGAGCAGGCAATCGGTAGCGTTGGCTGTCAGGGTCAAAAGGAATGGTCAGCTCGCTGCCTTGGGTGAGGTTTTGCAACTGCACGGAGGCATCGGGCAGCACAAATTCAGTTGGGTCGCCTTTGCTTATTTCGCCGATCTGCTGCGAACGAAGGACGGTTACCTCAATGACATCCTCATCGGGCGCGAGGAAGCAGGTGACGCCTACTTGTGGCTCAGCCGAAACGGGCAGATCGATGATGCGCGTGCAACTCACGCTGGTCAGTAGGCATAGCATACTCAGAAAGCGAAAGTTCGTTTTCATCAGAAACTGAAATTGAAACTGAGCGAAGGGGTGAAGAAAAAAAGACTGATTTGCTGGATGCGCAACTGCTGGTCGCCAGTGATGTCATTGAATTCGTCTTCTACATTGAAGAAGGTAGGATTGAGGCGATTGTAGGCGTTGAACGCACCAAATTCCCAGTAGTAGTTCCAGTCCCGACGCCGCTCTTTGGCTTTGGCTTTCCACTTTAGGCTAACGTCCAGGCGATGGTAGAGCGGCGTGCGGTATTCGTCTAGTTTGCTGAAGATGAGGTAGTTGGAAGGCCCCTGGTCGAAGCGTCGGCGAATCTCTCGATGCCCTTGCAGGTAAATTTGGGCAGTCGGTAGCGGAATGGGGTTTCCGGTGGAGAAAAACCAGCCTGCATTCAGTTCCCAGCGGGCATTGATGGACCATTGGTAAAGGAAGGAAAGCATGTGGCGGCGGTCAAACCTCGGCGCAAAGGGGAGGTCTGCATTCAGTTCCTCGAACTGATAGATGGTGCGCGAAAGCGCATAGCTGCCCAACAATCGGTGCTTGCCCCAGCGATACTGCGCTTGAACCTCTAGCCCGTAGGCCACGCCATCGCCTTGGGTGACGAGGGTTTGCCAGGCGAGCCGGGTGGGGCTGAGGTTGTCGAGGTCCAGGTCAAAAAAACCGGCTGCCTCGTTGTAGCCGATCAGGTTTTCAAAGGTCTTGTAGTACAATTCTGTCAACACACGCAGCCCGTTGGGGTACACCTGGGTCCAGCCAAGATTGGCCTGCCAACTGCGCTGCGGCAAAATATCGGGTGTGCTGGGAATCCACACGTCGATGGGCAAGGCCAGGCCCGAGTTGGATACCTGATGGATGTACTGAGCCATGCGGGTGAGAGAAGCCTCCAAGCGATGCTGGGGATTCAGATCCACCGCGAGCTTGAGGCGTGGCTCAGGGTTGAACCACCACCGCCCTGTGGCTTGGTAGGCACTGCCGCGTACACCCATTTCCATCGTCCACGCGGGGCTGAGCTTCCACTGATCCTCGACATACACGCCTATTTCCTGGGTGGAATAGCGCTCGACCTCGCGTATATCGGCATCGGGCAGCAAGCTCACCGAATAGTTCTCCCGGAAAATGCGCAAGCGATTGGGCGCAAACCAATGCTGGTAGGCAATGCCCCCCAGGCGCAGGCTGTGCCGGGCGTTGGGATACCAGTAGAAATCATGCTTGAGAGCCAGGTCCAGCATCTCCGACCCCGATCGAATGTCCTGCTCTCCACGCTGTCCATTGCGCTTCACCCTGCCCTGGTTGAATAGGTCCACCTGGTAGCGCGTGAGAAACAACGAAGTATTGGCAAAAGCCTGAGGGGAGATGATATGGTTCCAACGAATGCTGCCCGTCAGGTTTTGCCAGGTAAATCCTGTACGGGTGTCTCCACTGTTAAACAAGTCTATCAACCCATAGCGATCTCGGCTGCTGTAGAGGTTGGCGATGAGCTTGTTGCGATCATTGACATCGTAGGTGAACTTGGCGTTGTAGTCGTGAAAAAAGAAAAAGGGCTTGCTATTGGCATCTGCCAGGTCCAGAAAGGGCCGCACCACGACATCCCAGTAGGTACGCCGAGCCGCCAGCAGCAGCGAGCCTTTCTTGTTCAGCACTGGGCCGCCGATGGCGATGCGCGAAGACGTCAGGCCAATGCCCCCTTTGGCTCCCCACTGCTCGCGGCTGCCCTCGCGGGTGCTGACGGCCACCACCGATGAAAGCCGCCCCCCGTAATGGGCGGGAAAGCCGCCCTTGATGAATTCAACGCTTTGCACCGCATCGCCATTGAACACCGAAAAAAAGCCAAAAAGATGATTGACGTTGTACACGGGGGCCTCATCCAGCAAGATCAGGTTCTGATCCCCATTGCCGCCCCGCACGTATAGGCTGCTGTTGCCATCATTGGCGCGCTGCACCCCTGGCAGGTATTGAAGCGCTTTGATCACATCACGCTCCCCCAGAAACGTCGGGATGGACTCGATGAAGGCATTAGAAAGAGAGCTAACCCCCATGCCACTTGGCAGGCGCTCTGCCTGAATCTGCACCGAGTCGAGTTCCAGGCTTTGAGGCTCCATGAAAAGGTACAGTGGCTGGGCTTCGCCCTTAGACAGCTCGTAGCGCCTTCGCTGGTATCCAGCAGCGCTGAGCAGCAGCCCCACGCTATCAGCTTGGACGTTAGCGATGGAAAAAAAGCCATACAAATTGGTGTATGCGCCTCGCTTTTGGCCCACCAACTGCACTTGTGCATAGGCGATCGGCTCACGGGTTTCCGCCTCCAATACGTAGCCACTGATGCTGCCCTGTCCCAGTAATTGGGTAGTAGCCAGCAACAAGAGCATGATAACACTGGTTATGTATTTCATGATGTGTGAATCAAACATGAATGAACGTGTCACCAATCTCGGGATATATCTAATCCCCTGTTCGCAATAGATCAACGAACAGGGGATATACATGGTGGTCAGTAAAACTAGAAGAAAGTGAGGTGAAATAACGCTGATTGGGTCTCGTACCCTACCACTACTTGGATTTCCTGATCCTTCGGGCACATCAATCCTTGAGGAAGAACAATGTTCTCCCGCTTTAGCCAGCGGTTGAAAGTCTTCAGACAGACTCCATACTCACTTGCCATTTGAGTTCTGGTTTTTGCTTGGTTTTGCATGGTTGGCTTTTATTTTCATGTGGCCTAACGTCCTATGCATGCGCCGCCGGGCTTTCACCCGCCCTGCTTGATCTTGCCCGGTGGCGTATGCACCCTGTTGTGGCTTCGTCGGGTTTTTGATTTCTGAATCTCTGAATTTTCGGTCATTTTTCCTAGTCCG
>CAYWZS010000231.1:0-3194 GCA_964462905.1 uncultured Anaerolineaceae bacterium | reverse complement strand
ACCTTTTGCTGCGATTTCTATCGAGATGGTCTATCGCAGCTTGTACTATTTCACGCAAGCTCATCAACGCGGTGACGCCGACGATCTCATCCGCTATCTTGCCGCCAATACCAGGCTGTTGGGCATTATCAAACGCAAGCCACCTCCTAATAAGTTGGACCTGCTTTTGTCCTTGACGGCTTCTTCCGAGCCTTAACTTGTGACCAATGGCCTAAGCCGCATCATACCCGACTTGCATCACAATCTCCATTCAACAACCCCCCGAAAATCCGCTAAAATTCATGCTTGCTTTTCTTCCCCACTGCTTAACTTGTGAGCAATGGGCTTAGGCTATTGCAGATAATAAGATGTAGGGACGAGGTATACGGTCAGGGGGTAAGCAGGGCGGAAATTAACGCTCAACTGTGCAAGGGGAAGCCAGCAGAAGCGGGGCATCGCTCTTGTCGCTGGTCTCAGCTAATTCCAGCGCGTTGCGCTCGAACTCGTCACTGTATATCCGATACCTTCTCTTGCTCATCTTGCTGACTCCTGCTTAGTTTATCTGACACTTTTGTTGTCCGCTAAACTGTCGCAAGGTCACCATAACGCTGAAACCCCATATCACTGGCACGCCAAATAACTTCCTGTAATTAGCAGAATGTGCTTTAATGGGATATTGGCACATCACACACCATCGACAGCCAATCCTCACATTCCGCAGTTCACTCGAACAGATCGTAGCGTTTTCGGACGTGCGGCTCAAAGCGCATGACGATCTGTTTTCGGAAGTCGGTCAGATTGAGAACGAACCGCTGTTGGACGCCGCGCTGCTCGATGATGAGCACGTCAGCCCAGCGGCAAAAAGCGCGGCGCTCAGCCCGGACACCAGGGCAACTATCGCCAGCCGAAGCCCATCGTGGTTGAGCATCAGGTTCACACGCTGATGTGCGCCTACAGCAAAACGACCCGCGCTCAGCTCCCACCAGAGGTTGCTGGCAGTCAGTTCGGGCCGCGTCTGACGGCGCTGGTGGGGATGCTCATCGGGCAGGAGCGGCTGAGCAAGCGAGGCATCAAGCGCGTGCTGAAGACACTGTTCGACGTGGATATCTCGGTGGGCGCGGTGATAGCACGCCAGCAGGAGGTCAGCAGCGGCAGACAGTTGCCGCCCATCGTACTCACCCCCAGATTGACCTGTTTGGCATCGCTGCGATGGTCACGACTGTAGCCGTGGCACGCCAGGTCGCTGTCGGTGTATTCGCCCTTAACTTTTCACTGAACGTCCTGCGCCTCGCGATAACACACACGCAACAGATCTTGCTCTGTCAACCCCGCCGCCTCAACCACCGTTGCCACACGCCCACCCTGCATAATCACAATCCGGTCACACATCCCAAGTAGCTCCGGCAAATCCGTGCTAGACAGGATGATCCCCGTCCCTGTCGCGCTAATCTCCCGAATGAGCGTGTAAATGTCGAACTTCGCCCCCACATCCACCCCCCGCGTCGGCTCATCCAGCAACAACACAGACGGTTCCCCCGCAATCGCCCGCGCAAACACCACCTTTTGCTGGTTCCCCCCGCTTAATTCCCGCACGGTCTGGAACGTTCCTGTTGCCTTCAGTTGTGTGCGCTCGCTGTATTGCGCCGCTAGCACATGCTCACGCCCCCGGTCCACAAAAACGCCCCCGCGTGCCAGTTCGCGCAGGTGTGGGAGCGTCAGGTTATCGCGCACACTTCGCCCCATCACCAGCCCCTCACTGCGGCGTTCACGCGGCACATACGTAATCCCAGCAGACCACCGCGCTGTCGCCCCGTCCGGCAGTGGCTCACCCCGTAGTGTAACCTGCCCCGCCTGAACCGAGGCCACACCCACCAACGCCCGTAGTAGGTCTGTCTGGCCGCTGGCCCGCAACCCCGTGACACCCAGCACCTCCCCCTCGTGCAACATCATCGTGACGTCGTGTAAAGTCTTCGTGTGAACCCCACGCATCACCAGCAGTTGTTTCTTCTCCAGCGGTTTCACACGCGCTGGATACACCTGATCCAAATCACGCCCCGTCATCAGGCGAATCATATCATCATGTGTCAAGTCAGCAGTCGGTTGGGTCGCCACCACCCGCCCGTTCCGCATGACCGTCGTCATCCCGGCAATCTCAAATATCTCGTCCAGCCGATGCGAAACATACAGCACCGCATCCCCCAACGCCTGCAACCGACGGATCACCGCGAACAGCAACGCGACTTCATCCCCATTGAGCGCCGCCGTCGGCTCGTCCATCACATATACCTTGTTCTGTCGTTCCCCGCCACCTACCAGCGCCCGGTCCCCCGCAAACGCCGCTGCAATCCGCACCAACATCTGATCGCCAACACTTAGCCGCGCCATCGTCGCCTGTGGGCGAATATGTGAAATACCAATGTTTCGCATCGTCTCATCAGCGGCCTTGTTCAATTGCCCCCAGTCTACCAACATCCCCAACCGCCGGGGATACGGTTCCCCCAGGAAGATGTTCTCCGCCACTGTCAACTCTGGAACAAAGCTCAACTCCTGGTGGATGAAGCGCATTCCGTGGTTCAGCGCATCTTGTGGAGTGCGAATCGAAATCGGCTCACTGTGCAGCGTGAACCGGGCGCTGTCCGGCGACACCACCCCCGCCATAAGCTTAATCAGCGTGGACTTCCCCGCGCCGTTCTCGCCAATGAGCGCGTGAACTTCCCCCCGGCGCAGCGTCAAATCTGCGTCCACCAGCGCAGGCACATCGCCATAGCGCTTACTGGCATTTTCAATTTGTAGCAGGATGTCAGTCATAGGGTATGATGAGGAGACCATAGAACAAGCAGGAAAATCCCCGTAGCAAACACGGCACACCGTTATGCCTACGACAACACCGCCAGCGGGGATGCGTAGGGACACAACATGCCGCGTCTGCCCAGGAGAGATGATGCGGTGATTCTACTCAGTCAAATCGCCAGCCGTCACCAGCGCCGCTGGTGCATAGTAAACCGTCTGCGGTACTCCACCATCTGCCAGATACCCGGTCATCACGTCCACCGTCGTCTGTGCAATCTGTGTGAAGTCCTGGCGTACCGTCGCCTCAAAGCTGCTGCCACCGCTAATCGCGTCTAGCGCCTGCTCCGTGCCGTCAATCCCAACAATCACAATGCCCTCGTCGCCACGGCCTGCGGCCTCAATCGCCTGCAACGCACCGAGCGCCG
>CAYWZS010000230.1:0-3247 GCA_964462905.1 uncultured Anaerolineaceae bacterium | reverse complement strand
ATGTATATTCTCATAATCACAGGAGCATCTTATGCCCCAGAATACCCCCCGTGTCGCTGTTCTCATTGACGGTGACAATGTCTTTATGACGTACATCTCTAACATCCTCAAACTGTGCGAAAAACATGGAACACTCGTGGTCCGTGAAGCCTATGGTGACTGGCTAGCATCGAACCTATCCGGCCATGTAGAGGGTTTGACACAACTCGGTATCACCACGGTCCAGCAGAAACGTTACGCCACAGGGGACAACGCAACCGACATGCGAATAGCGATGGAAGCAGTATTGCACCGTGAACGTGACGAGGCCGACATGTTCTGCGTCGTATCCAGTGACAGTGATTTTGTTCCTGTTTTCGAGAAACTGCGTGCCATGGGTGCAAAGGTCGTCGGTATTGGAGCTGAGGAACAATCAAAACGTGCTCTATGCGATGCCTGCGACACTTTCTACTTCACTGAGCGATTGGAACAATACCTAGCCCCACCCAAACCCGCCATTAAACCTGTTCAGCCTCCAACGCCATCCAAACACGAATCACAAAAGCCAAAATCTGCTAAAAATGCTGTTCAGCTTTTGCAAAAGGCTTACAATCAAGCGGCCCGGGGTCAAAATCACACGAGTTTATCCGCACTGGGAACAGTCTTGCTTGAACTTGCGCCAAACTACAAGAAAGACTTCGGCGTGACGACATTAGCCAAGTGGATTCAGAGCATGAACGCGGGATACATAATTCAAGGCAACAACGTGAAATATGCGTTGAAGCCGAAAAAACAACCAAAACCAAAGCAGTCCAAGCTCAACCTACAATCTGATCAGTTAGATTTGCTCATACAGGCATACCAGCAAACGGAGAAAAGCAAAAACGGAGTACATATGGGGCAAGTTGGGAACGTGCTACGGGAAATCGACCCGCAATACAAAGACCACTTCGGCAACAAGAAGCTCTCAACGTGGTTTAAAGCGTACCCAGGGCACTTCAAGGTCGATAAAGACCATGTTCGACTAGTCTAGCTCAAATAAGGGAAATCCCACCCCCCACTTTGCGGTGGGGGGGGCTACGCCAGCGTGTGTTCTCCATAGACCGCGACCCGCTCAAAGCCCAACCGCTTGTAGGTCCGAATCGCGCCCGTGTTGTCCCTGTGGACATTCAAGCTGATGTGCGACACCTACCCGCGCAGTTGCTTACACAGCGCCGCCGTCGCAACGGTCGCCAACCCGCGCCATCGCAATCGCGGACAGTCCGGATCGTGTTGTGTTCTCCGATGAAATCACGCAACATCCATTTGTACGCAGCACGCAAGTTGGGCTACGGCACCGCCTCCGAGGGCGTTAGTCGCTTCATCAAGCCTATCTTGACCGTGATTGCCACTGCTCGCCAGTACGGTATCGACCTGATGCGTTGCCTTCCACGACGCGATGCTGGCGCAACGAGCGGGGATTGCAGGCTCTGGCGCTACTGTGGAATACAGCCTCAATTGCCATTGGATTCACCACCTGAACAGATAAGTCGAGTCGTGTACGTTTTGCCCTTTTGGGTCAGGTTATTGTCATTTGTCATGTCGGCGTCATCTCCAAGTGCAAACTTGTGAGATTGCAGTCTACCGCTTCAAAACGTTCATAACAGCAGGCCGTTATCGACTGTTCATTTTGGGTTCTCATCATTAAACTACGGTCGATTTGTTGAGAAAACGATCAAGTAACCTATGCCAAATACCGTCTATCATCCCGCCACCCAACTCCTTTGGGTCGTTCCAGTCCTACTGCTGGCTGCTGCGCTGGGTATCGCTGGATTAGACGCAGACGCTTACTCCTACGACGAAATGCGCTCGATCATCGTCGCAGGGGGCGCACACTATGGCCCCCACAGCTACCCGGGCGAGGTCCTCGCCCGTGTCACAGACGAATCACCAGACCAGGCCGTCGGGCTGGCCCTCATCCTTGCGCCATGGGGAAAGCTGGTCGGCTGGACGGAGTTCGCCACCCGCGTCATGCCCCTCCTCGCCGGGATGCTAGCGTTGGCCGTTACCTACCGCGCCGGGGCGGACCTCTTCAAACCAATCGTAGGGCGGGTAGCGGTGCTGGCGCTCACAACGTCGATCTTCTACGTGACATACCTGCACAAGCTCCGCATCTTCACCTTCGCGTCCCTGTCGGTGACGGCGGCCCTGTGGTGCTACTGGCGTATCATGATCGACCCGCGTCCCGCCGGGCACTTCGCCTACGTGGGACTCTTCTTAGCGGGGGTTGGGCTGCTCCACACCCACTACTTCACGACGCCGTTCCTGGTGGTGATCGGCCTCTATCACCTGGTCTTGGGGGCGAAGAACCGCAAGTGGTGGGTCGTCACCGGGATGGCGGCGGGGGTCGCGCTGACGTTGGCCCCGCTCGCCCGGATCATCTACGACGGCTACCTCCTCAACCAGACACGCGACGCAGCACAGGCCGCCGCCATGGGGCCGTGGGAAACCGTCTACACGATGGCGACATACTTCGGGAACGGCTCGTGGGTTGCGTTCGCGGGGGTGGCGGCCCTGACGGCATGGGCGGCGTGGCGGCCTCCGGCGCAAAACCTCCGACAAAACACGACCTACCTGCTGTGGGCGACGGGGGGCATGCTGGTCGCGATCCTGGTGATGGGCGAGGCGGCTGGGGTGTTGGCCCCGTGGCGGGTCCGCTACCTGATGCCCATGTGGACGCTGCTGGCGCTACTGATGGGCTTGGGTGTGTGGAAGGTGTGGGACCATGTGCGGTACGCAGCGGTGGTGCTCTTGGTCGCGTGGGCCGCGTTTGGGTGGTTCGTCATTGCACAGGACGATCTCATGTATTTCAACCGGGGCGACCAGGTGCGAATGCAAGACTGGCGCGGCTTCGCGGAGCCGCTTTTTGCGCCGGGAACAGAGCAGGACACGTTCCTCTACCTGGGTGAGCGCTTCGGGTACTGGCACGGGCACTACACGCACGGCTACCCGAACCGTAACCTTGTCCCGCCGTATGAGGGGGAGCCGGAGATGCTCGCCGCGATTAACGGGGAACTGCGGGTGTGGGCGGGGGTCCACGGGATACAGACGGAGGCGGACCACCTGGAAACGTTCTGGCGGGTGATGGACGCGCAGGGTTACGTGCGATGTGACCCGGCCTTCAGCGGGGACGTGCTGGCGATGGAACTCTACGTCAAGCACGCGGTCTACTGCCCGTCGCCGGACGAGCCACCCGTGACGAGTTGGGCGGGGGCGCACCTGGAGGGCG
>CAYWZS010000229.1:0-3255 GCA_964462905.1 uncultured Anaerolineaceae bacterium | reverse complement strand
ATCAACATGCCCCCGTTTTAGCTCAATAACAACCCAAGTTTTGTTCGATGTATCTATTGCCAGTAGATCCAGTATACCGCTATTGCCAAGATGTAACTGACGCCCCACGATAACGAGGTTCGGGTTTAACATGTTGGGTTTAGACTCAACCCACTCTTCTAAGTCACGTTCTAGCTTCAGTTTAGTGGGGTGGAGCTGAACGGGTTCCCCGGATGTGACGTTCCAGCTTTGAATGTTGGGCATCAGTTACCTCGATTGTTCTGGAGACCCTTTTATCCATAGCATACCGCATTTTGCGGCTTACTGGTTAATGTACGGCAGGAAGATCAGTATCAGGTTGACGACGATCTGGCAGAGCCACGCGGCAGCGAGACCATTGCGCTCCCGGACCCAGCTATAGACGAAGTTGACGATCCCCAGGATGGTGCCAATAAAGATGGTCACGGCCCAGAACTCGTCTAGGTTGCGGATGAGTGGGAAGAACAGCAGGGCGCTCCAGGCGGTAGAGAGCAGGCCGACGAACCACACACTGCGGTCATGCTGGACGATGCCCCGGAAGAACAGGGTTTCGCCGAGCGGCATCACGAACACAAGATAGGCCAGCAGCGCCCCCGGCGGCACGCTGCTAAACAGGATCTCCGCCGTGGTGCCGAGGGTCACGCCGCCGAACAGGTAGAGCGGCGTCGCAGCAAGCACGCCAATCCCGACACCCCACACGAGATCGTCCGGCGGCTCCTGGCCGATCTGCTCGCCGTTGCCCAGGAGCCACGCCACGACGCCGAACACCGCCAACAGTCCCCAGGCGACTGTGTAGCGCATGGGTGCGCCGTCCGGGAGCAGGGGTGTAAGGCCGAAGCTGACCGCCATCGCCACCAGATAGCCGAAGATGGGGTCGCTGGAGGCGGCGCGGTAGATGACAGTGTTTTCGTCGGCCTCGAAATCGTCCTCTGGGAGGGGGGCGCGACCAATGCGGAGGTTGTCGTCTGTGGGAATATCCTCAGCGGGGAGTTCGATCTCTGGGAGGCCCTTGAGTGGGTCAATCAGGTAGTCGAACTGGGCCAACTCATCAGCATCAAGGCCGGGGATGGCGTTAGATTCGTCGTCGCGGCGTGGCTCCGGGTTGTCGGTCATGCCAGCAATTCACCCATTGCCTTGATAGTCGTCTGCACGCGCTCCGGGGTGATCCAGTAGTGAGTCACACAGCGGAAGCGGTGGGTGTAGCCGGGATAGGGGGCCATCTTGATGCGGTAATCGTTCCAGAGATGGTCAATGAGGGCAGCCGGGGTGAGCTTGGCGTCCTCGCGCAGGGTGAAGAACACGAAATTGGTGTGAACGTGGTCAATTTCCACGTCGATTCCGTCGATCCCGACGAGGCCACCCGCGAGTACTTGGGCGTTGTCGTGATCTTGGGTGAGGCACTTGGGCATCTCGTGGAGGGCGACGCGCCCGGCGGCGGCGAGAATCCCGGCCTGGCGCATTCCACCGCCGAGCACCTTGCGGACACGCCGCGCATTGGCGATAAACTCGGCATCACCAACGACGACGGAGCCGACGGGGGCACACAGTCCCTTGGAGAGACAGAAGGTAATACTGTCCACGTTCTCGGTCAGGTCTTTGACGGGCATACTGAGGGCGGCCTCTGCGTTGAAGATACGAGCGCCGTCAATGTGGGTTTTGAGGCCGTGTTCCTGCGCGATTGCGGCGACACTGTCGGTAAAGTCCTTGGACACAGGGACGGCCCAGCGTCCGCCATGGGTGTTCTCCATCGCGATAAGGCGGGTACGGGGGAAGTGGTAGTTGTCGCCACGGATCGCGCCGCGCACGTCGTCCAGCGCGAAGGTCCCGTCCTCGTGAACGTGAACCGTATGGGGGGTGATGCCGCCGAGAACGGCCATGCCGCCCGCCTCGTACATGAAGGTGTGCGCCTTGTTACCGATGATCGCCTCATCGCCGCGCGCGCAGTGGGAGAGCAGCGAGACGACGTTGCCCTGCGTGCCGCTGGCGACAAATAGCCCGGCCTCCTTGCCGAATCGCTCGGCGGCCTCGGCCTCCAGCGCGTTGACGGTGGGGTCCTCGCCATAGACATCGTCGCCAAGTTCGGCCTTTGCCATCGCCTCCTGCATGGCGGGTGTAGGTTGGGTGACGGTGTCGCTGCGTAAGTCGATGTAGTCCATAGGTCCAAATCTCTGGTTGACTGTAAGAATGACACCGATGGTAGTGTGTCCCCCTCCGATTGGCAACCTTTGCGTTACAATGGAAGCGAAGCCCGCCGCGTGAAAGTGATTTTGCCCGATGACGACTGTCACTGTTGAGCACGTTTCCAAGACGTTTGCTGATGAGCGTAACCGGCGCACGCTGGCGTTGGATGATGTGAGCTTGCGGGTTGAATCCGGGGACGTGCTGGCGATTTTGGGGCCAAGTGGGTGCGGCAAGAGCACGTTGTTGCGGTGTATCGCGGGGATTCTGGAGCCGGATAGCGGACGGGTGTTGCATGATGGGGTGTCGATTCGAGCGGTGGAGCGGCAGGCGCGTAATATCGGGATGGTGTTTCAAGAGGGGGCGTTGATCCCACACTGGGAAGCGCGGCGGAGTGTGGGGTTTTTCCTGGCGTTGCGGAAGCGGACGCACGAGGTGCCGCAGCGGGTGCATGATATTTCGAACATCACGGGGTTTGGGCTGGATGTGCTGTTGGATCGGCGTCCGACACAGTTGAGCGGGGGCGAGAAGCAGCGGGTGTCGATTGCGCGGGCGCTGACACGCGACCTGGATTTGTTGCTGATGGACGAGCCGTTTGCCAATATTGACGCGCAGTTGCGGGCACGGGCACGGGTGGAGCTAAAACGGCTGATGAACGCGTTCCCGGTGACGAGTGTGTACGTGACGCACGATCAGACGGACGCGATGGCATTGGCGCGGCGGGTGGCGGTGATGGACGCGGGGAAGATTGTGCAGATGGGGGCGTATGCGGCGTTGTACGAGCGTCCGATGAATCAGTTTGTGGCAGAGTTCATGGGCACGCAGCCGATTAACCTGTTGCGCGGGTTTGTGATTGAGGGGGCGTGGAAGGGCGACAGCTTCACAGGGTTCCCAGTGCGGCGCGATCTGCCGGAGGGGACACGTTTAACGCTTGGGGTGCGCCCGGAGAAGGTGCGGTTGGTGCAGGGGGAGACGGCGCATCCGACAGCGGATGGGGTGATTACCAGTGTGACGCCGTATTTCGCAGAGCAGTATCAGTTGGTGGAGGTGCGCGGTAAC
>CAYWZS010000228.1:0-3260 GCA_964462905.1 uncultured Anaerolineaceae bacterium | reverse complement strand
TACGTTACCGATTCCCGCCATTTTCACAAAAATGTAACCCATCCCCAATAGGTATTAAATGCCCACCCAAATCGCCGGGCATATGCCCACCCCCTGCCCCACAAAATCCCCTATCCTGTAACCACATAGGCACCCACCACCGCATCGTAGGGGGCAACCGCGTGTGTCCCCCATCAGGATTACCTAAAAACTGTCCACTAACAACTGCCGGAGGCCCCCATGCCCCACCGTTACCCACCCCACGAACAAGCACGCATCATGATGATCCTGCGCCAGAACAACAACGACGTCACCGCCACCCACCAACAAACCGGCGTTCCCAAGCGCACCCTCCGCCATTGGCTCCAACGCGAACGCGAAAACGTCCCAAACTACGACGACTGGCGGCAGCAGCAGCAGGAAAAACAGGCGGATTTGCCGCCGCCGCCGAAAGATGAATTAACGCAGGATGAAGACAATAACGTCCCCCCCGCCGACGTAGACCCCGCCGATCTCCGCGTCCGCCTCGTTTCCCAGGTGGATCACCTCACAGATCAATTCACCACCGCCTCCCCCCGTGAGGCCTACTTCATCACGCTCGCCATCACCCGCCTCCTAGACCAAATCGCTCGCCTCAACACCGTCCTCACCCCACCACCCAAACCCGCCGAGGAGCAACGCGCCCGCCTCGTCTACCGTGACCTCCAGGGCAACCTCCGCGAGTGGGGCGACTGGGACCACGACGACGAAACCGACCCCCCAGCCCCACAACAAAAAATCCCGCCAACCTAGCAGGCTTCCGTAGGGGCGGCTCTTGTCGCCGCCCACCAACTGCCTCACTTATTCGCCATCCGTGCCGACCGCGCCCGGTTGTTCACCACCTCCTCCGCCGCGAACCGCACCTCCGGCTCCGGCGCATTCAACGCCTCATTCAAGATGCCCTGCGACACCGTCTCGCCCTCCGGCGTCCCCCCACTTTCCACCGTCATCAGGCTCGTCGCCACCTTCACGATCGTCGCCTTCACCCTGGCCTCCATCTCCGCCGTGTACGTCCGCCGGACGATCCCCGGTGTTCGGTCATGTCGCATCCACGCCAGCGGCCAGATCACCGCCTCCCGCACCGTCGGGTCGTCGTCCAGCAGCGCCGTCTCCAGCGCATCAATCAGCAAGTCCGCCGCGCTGCTCTGGCTCACGTCGATCTTCAGGTAGTTCGTCGCATGGAAGAATCCCCGTAGCACCTGCTTCAGCGTCTCGCCCTTCACCCGCCCGATGATCCCGCTGAGTTCCGTCAGCCAGCTCTCCCCGCTCAGTTCCAGCAGGCTCAACGTGGCCGCGTACTTCACTTCCGGCTCCTTGTCGTTCATCGCCTCCCGCACGATGGGCTTGGCCTCCGGCGTGTCGCTCTGGCCCAGCGCCTCCAGCGCCCGCACCCGCACCTCCGGGTCCTTCGCCGTGTTCAGGATGAGTTCTAAGACGGGGATGGCCGCCGAGTCCGACGTGTTTCGCAGGCCCCAGGCGGCTGCCATCAGCACGTTGTCCTCCTCGTCCCTAAGCTCCTCCATCATCAGCTTGTAGGCGTTGAGTTCCCGCAGGTCACATAGCGCGTAGATCGCCCCCTCACGCACGCGGGCGTCATCATCGTTCAGCGCCTTCCGCACCAGCGGTTCCCCGCTGTACCAGCTAAACCCGTAGAGGTGCCGGGCGACACTGGCGCGGCTTGTAGCCGGGCCGTCGTCTAAGATGCGCTCCATTGCAACGCGGGCGTCGCGGTCGCCGCGCCGCGCCAGCATCTTCGAGGCGTTGTACCGCACGAAGAAGTCCTCGCTACGTAGGGCAGCGTCAGCGGCCTCTAAAGTGATGGCCTCTGGCGGGAGCATGTTGAGCATGTTCGCGACGCCCCGTAGCGAGAGCCGCCGTTGGCCCCCGCTAGCCCCGGCGACGACGCTTAGGCGGGGTTCGCGCCCCGTGATTTTCGAGTTCGTCATGTGTTGCGACCTCCTATCTCAGCGATACGACAGCGACATCTTTGAGCAGAACTCTGTTGGTCATAATATCTGTGACCGTCAGCCGCAGTTGTCGTTTGTCGTCAATGTTGAAGGATGCTTTGAGGCGGTTCTCGCCTGGTTTGCCTGGTGGGTCCAGTTGGATCATCGATTTTTCGTAGTCGTCCTCGTTGAGCGCGATGATCTGCTCACCACTCTCACCGGCTTGGGCCACGAAGACCGCCTGCCCGTCTTCATACTGCACTTCGAGCATCGAGATGGAGTCCGTGTCGATCTCGCCGACGACGAACTCGACCTCGGTCTGGTTTTCGTGGGCGGCCCCCAGCATCACGTCAATGGGCGATTCGGTCGGGTAGCGGCTGCCCATCGGGATGATCTCGTCGTACTCGTGTTTGCCTGTTTCCGGGTTGAGGTGACGCACGCCGTAACTATGGATGAGGTAGTCGTCCAGGCCGTAGCCCGCCGCGACCTGAAGTGCGCCCTCCGCAACGGCGGTGAAGGGCTTGTCCGCCCGGACGGCCATCTCACTGAAGTAGCTCTTGAGTGTCTCCTGGACTGAGGGCATGAGCGAGGTTCCACCGACCATGAGGACGCTGGTTATGTCCTCCTTGAAGATGCCGCGCTGACGCGAGACGTGCATTACCTTGTCCACCACATGGCGGAGCGCGGTGAAGAAGCCGTTTTCCTCTAAGGTGGCCTCTAGCTGCTCGCGGGTGATGGCAATGCTGTGTTGGGTGCCGTCTTCGGCCTCAAAGTCGATGGTGGTTTCTTCGAGCGTGGAGAGTTCGATCTTGGCGGCCTCGCAGAGCGTGAGCAGGTTGGCGTAGCCCTTACCGAGGTCTTTAGCGGTGATGCCTGCTTGTTTCAGCACCCACAGGAGCAGCCATTGGTCTATGTCGCTACCGCCGATGATGCGCCCGGCCTTGGCGATAACCTTGGCTGCGTGCTGATTGGTGTTGGTCTTGAGGAGGCGGTTGAGGAAGCCGCCCGCTTTTTCGCTGTCCTCTGGGAGTTGGACCAGCGAGAGGTCCAGGGTGCCCCCGCCGAAGTCGAAGACCATGACGGCGGCTCCGGGTTTGGTGACGGCGTAGCCGAGCGCGGCGGCGGTGGACTCGTCCACGATGCGGATTTTCTCGGCGGGGATGGTTTCGATAACGCTATTGAGCCAGGAGAGGTAGCCCTCGAAGGAGGCGACGGGGGCGGTTAGGACGAGTTGGTCGATGTCGCCTACCGCGTAGGGGAGGCTCCCGATGACGCGCTGTACGAAGGATGTTCCGG
>CAYWZS010000227.1:0-3336 GCA_964462905.1 uncultured Anaerolineaceae bacterium | reverse complement strand
AGGGTTGGCGCTGACGGCGGCCAACGACTGGTGGAAGGGCTTTATCTTCGGGACGTTAGCGGGGGTGACGATGGTGCTGTTGCCGTTTATCGCGTATTTCAGCGGGGGAACGTTGTGACATATAGCAGGGCAACCCAGCGGATCGCCCCGACAGATGACGGCGTTTCAGCGTCCCTGCTACTGCGCGTCGCTCCACGTCCACTTTTCGGTGAGCGTCTTGTAACCCACGGTGATGACCTCCTCGACCATCTCGTTGCTGGCGGTGTCGAAGGTGTTGTAGCTCACGGACGTGATATAGGCCCCGTGCAGCGTCCAACGGCGTGTCTCATCACCGTCGTCCACCGCGACAACGTGTAGCGTGCGCGTCGGGCGGCTACCCGCACCCCCCTCAACTGTCTCGCGCAACCACTGGTTAAACGGGATGGTGGTGTCCCGCTGGACCATCTTGGTAATCGTAACGGGCGGGGTTTCCAGGTCGTTCTCCACCAGCATAAAGCTCGTCAGCCCATCCACACGAAAGACACCGCTGACCACCTCGTCACCCAGTTCCACATGAAACTCGTTGGCCTGGAGGCTGTCCAGTGCGCTGACGGCTCCGGGATCGACGCTCGCACCCTGCTTTTCCACCTCCATCTGGGCGGATGCTGCCTCACGGGCGGCCTTTAGCGCGGCCATAAAGTCGGACTCGCTGGCTTCTTCTTCCGGCTTGAGGATCGGCTCGTAGTCTTTTTTCTGTTCTGGCATGGGGTTGTCTCCTTGGGTCAATCGTTGGTTACGTCTCCGATGCGCGTAGTATAGCGCAGGTGTGGATTTTCGGCATTCTCGCTGAGGGGTGTCTGTTATAATTTCCGCTGAATACGGCGAAATATCGTGGGCAACCCCCTCACCACAGGCTTCTAAGGGGGGGCGGGGCAGCACATGATGTCCACGAACGTTCGCTCTGTTTTGGCCCGATACCGTGAGGATTTTTCGCCGATGACCGAGCAACCCCTGCTGCGCCGTAAGGCGACCCCCACCCAGCCCACGCCCCCCATATGGACCACGCGCTTACTCCTGGCCGCCTGCCTGTTCTTCGCGTCGGAGGTGATCCTGTGGACGGATGTTGCACGGCCTGTTTGGACGTGGCCGTTTGTGGTTCTGGGCTACGTGGGGGTCGCCGCGCTGTTGTTGGACTTGATGACGCGCTACCGGGTGCATGAGTTGTTCGGTGGGTTGGTGTTGGCGGGGGTATACGGCCTGTTGGCGTCGGCGTTGCTAAACCCGGCGGTGGCGTTTGTGGGGCTGCCGCTGTCGCTTGTGACGCGGGTCATGGGCGCTCAGACGGCGGCGGGGGTGCTGGGGTTGGCGCTCTACCTGGGGCTGGTGGGCGGTGTGCGTCGCAATCGGTTGTGGATCGGCGCAGTCGGCATCGGGCTGGTGTGGGGCGTGTGGGTGCGCGGGACGCCGCTGGTTGTGGGCGTGCCAGAGACAGCCACGACGCTCCCGCTGATGCTCACATGGGGGTTGCTCGCGGGGGGGTGGGTGTTGGCACTGGCACAGGCGGCAGCACGGCTCCCCCTAACTAATGGCGGCGTGGTGGGCCTCACCCGTTTGCTGTGGGGTGGTGTGGGTGCGGCCCTGGTGGTGGTCCTGGCCGTGCGCGGCTTTCAGGGCTACATCACCCGCGATGTGCTCTCGTATGTGTTGGTGTTGCTGTTTTTCTGCATCGTGATTCTGTGGTTCCAGCACAGCGACGAGAACACGACCCTGCTCGCCCTGCGAACGCCGCCATCCTCCCCGCCGCTCTTGAATCTGGTTATGGCGCTGGGGTTGTTGCTGGGGGCCGGGGCGCTGGCGTACCAACTGCCCACCAGCGAGGACAGCACAGTCGGCGCATTGCAACTGATCTCGGTGGCGTTCGGTGGGTTTGGGCTGGCGTGGCTCCCGGCGGTGTGTGTGGTGTTGGGGGTCCGTGCTTATCGGCACACGACGCGCACCGGGAAATCCCTGTGAGGCATTGCTGGGGATTGTGGCCGCTACACAATTTATACTTGCGGCAACCACTGAAATCCGTATACTGATGAGTATAAACAAGGCGACGTGGCCAAGTGGTAAGGCGACTCTCTGCAAAAGAGTTATTCGTCGGTTCGATTCCGACCGTCGCCTCAGATAAAAGCGGACAGAGAAACCTCGTCCGTTTTTTGTTGCCCCAACACGAACAACCACCGTGTAACAAGATTGCAACAACGCAGGGGTGGGGTTCGCTTGCCCTCTTTTGGGAAGTCCCCATATAATTGATCTAAGGATATTCCAGATAAAAGATAGCGTTATCCCCCACCGAGGGATAAGATTCCCCGGCTACGGCTAAAACGTGTCCACTGAAGTGGACAGCGGCTCACACGGCTGTTTTGGCGTCCCTTGAGTGGACGCGCTAGGCTGTAGACTGTGGTAGGCGGCTAACTTGCTCCGACATTTTGCTGGAATAGCCTAATATCTTTTCCCATTTCTTTTACCACCCGCTGAGGTACCTTGCTATGGCCGTCGTGCTCCCCCAGAAGTTCACCATCACCTTCCCACATGGCAACAAGGCGCAAACGGTGCGTGTTCCGGCGCACGCCGCCGCGAACGCGGTCGCGGCGATGCTGGGGGTACAGAAACCGCGCAGCACGCTGTTTATTAGTGGGGGCGCGGGGAACATGACCGCCGAGGCGATTGCCAAAACACGTAACCTGATTGAGGACGGCATTGCACGGTTTGCGGCGGAGAACGACGTGGTGGTCATCGACGGGGGGACGGATGTCGGTATCATGCAGATGTTGGGACAAGCGCGGGCCAAGTGGCGTAACGCCTTCTCGTTGATTGGCTGTGCGCCGGAGGGAACCGTAACCTACCCCGGTTTTGAGCGCCTCGGCCTGGCAATGACAACAGACGACGGCCACACACGGGCGAGTTTGGAGCCGAATCACACGCACTTTGTCCTGGTGGATGCTGACTACTGGGGCGCTGAGAGCGACCTGATTGTGGGGCTAACCCGTGCGATTTCTGGCGGAGTGAAACCGAACTACGGTGTGCTGATTAACGGCGGCAGTGTTTCCAAGTATGATGTGTATATCGCCTCGGCGCGGGGCGAGTCGCCGATCCCGGTGTTGGTGGTGCAGGGTAGCGGACGATCTGCCGACGAGATATTGCGTGCGTCCAAGACGGGCCACTTCAACAGCGCCATGATCCGCGAGATTGTACGCGGCGGCAAGATTGAGCCGATTGCGCTTGCTGGCGGTGCCGCATTGATCTACAAACACCTCCAACAACTTTACCAGACAAAGCCCTAAAGCTATAAAAAAGCACAGCCCTTGTAAG
>CAYWZS010000226.1:0-3358 GCA_964462905.1 uncultured Anaerolineaceae bacterium | reverse complement strand
CGCCCTTATGATTGCCGCCGGGTTCGCTGCGCTACGTTGGACGCACCCCCTGGGCCTCATAACCGTCACGGTCTACCTGGGCTTTTCGATTGCCACCGCCCAGGCCAACACCCCTGGGAAAATCCTACGTGAGAGCCTGCACCCGCTCCCCACGTCCACCACCACGGCAACCAGCCCCGCCCTCCTCAACATGGGCCTCGCCGCAGACGGCGGCACCCTCTTGACGACACTCGACATGGCAGCACCCCAACCCCTCTCCACCAATCTGCGCGGGCAAATCGTGCTAACCGGGGCCAACGGGGAAACCTTTACCTGCCAATTCGTCCCCCTGCGCGGCATCTATCCCACGCCCCGCTGGGAACCAGACCAAATGATTCGCCAAACGCTCGCCGTCGAGAACTGCGCTAACGCCATGTCTCCCCCGGTCGAGGTCGCCTTTAGCTGGGTGGACGAGGACAACACCGTTATCCCAGCCACAAGCGCAACACTAGACACACCACTACCGACCAGCCCGTTCTGCCCACCGAACCTGGGAATCATCGCTGATGAGCTGCAACTGACCGCCATTCGCACGCCGGACACCGCGCATCGTGGCTCCGGCTACGAACCCCAGGTGAACTGGCTCGTGCTACAACAGCCGCTCCGCGCCCAACGCCGCACCTTCACCCTGCAACACACCCCCAGCGATACAACCTACACCTGCACAGGTTTCGCAGACATCCATAACGCCACCGACAGCACCCAGCAGTTCGGCGACCTGCGCCGCGTCATCCCACCCGGCTTTACCATCCACGCGGACGGGTGCGTCCTGCAAATTCCAGAGGACGCGCCAACCGGGGTGTATACTATCTATGTCAGCCTGACGGATGCCAACGGCAACCCGCTCCCCGTCGCACCGCCAGACGCCGCTAATCGCCTGCAATTGGACACAGTGACCCTGCGATGATTAAACATTACACCTTACACTACAGCCTGTTTCTCATCCTGATGGATGTGGCGCTTGTCGTCACCGCCTTGGTGGTCGCCACAGTCATGCGGATGTTCATCCCCTTCGGCCTACCTGGGACCGCCGAGCAACGCCTGCTGCCGATTCCCGTCTACATCATCGCCGTCGTCGTCCACCTCATCATCTACACCACTATGAACGTCCACAGTCCCCGCCAGGTGACAACCCTGTTACGCGAGCTACAGGTTATCACCGGGGCCGCCCTCATCGCCTGGTTGATGATGCTCGGCGCACTCTACCTCAGCTTCCGCCAGGTGTCCCGCCTCCAGATTGCCTACTTCCTTGTGGTCCACATCGCCCTGATCTACGGCTCACGAATTACCCTGCGCTTGAGCTATTTCGCCCGTGGCAAGCAGGTTTCGGACACTCGCAATGTGTTGATTATCGGCGAAAACCACATCACCACAACCATTCACCAGTTGATCCAACAGTACAGCTTTACCGGGTTACATGCCGTCGGCGTCATCCCCAACCGGCCAGACCATACCCTGCCGGATAACTTGCCCATCATCGGCACGCTAGACAACCTCGAAGAACGCATCGTCGCGTGTGATGTGCGCGAGGTGGTCATCGCTTTAGAACGCGACGGCCATATCCTGCTCCCGAACCTCGTTCGCCGCCTCCAGGCACTCCCGGTCAACATTCGGCTCGTCCCCCAATATGCTGACCTCGCCTTCCTGCGCGTCCACATTGAGGACTTCAGCGGGATGCCCCTGCTCACGCTCAAAGAACCCGTACTGACACCGCTCCAGCGTGTCATCAAACGTGCCTTCGACATCCTCATGACGCTGCTTATCCTCGTCCCGGCCCTACCCGTTATGGCCGTCATCGCTGTGATGATTAAGCGCGACAGCCCCGGCCCCATTTTGTTCCGGCAGAAGCGCATCGGCGAGGGCGGCAAACCCTTCATGATGCTCAAGTTTCGGTCGATGGTGGACGGAGCCGCCTTCCAGCAGGAAACCGTGAAACGCTACGACGCCAACGGCAGGCCCGTCTACAAACACCCGGAGGACCCTCGCGTCACCGCCATAGGCAAGTTCATCCGCATGACCAGCCTGGACGAACTCCCCCAACTATTCAACATTCTACGTGGCGAGATGTCCCTCGTCGGCCCACGCCCCGAAATGCCGGAACTCGTTGCCACCTACGAGCCGTGGCAGCGCAAACGCTTCGAGGTGCCGCAGGGCCTCACAGGTTGGTGGCAGGTCAACGGACGCGCCAACAAACCCATGCACCTCAACACCGAGGACGACCTCTTCTACATCCGCAACTACTCCCTGTGGCTGGACCTGCAAATTCTGTGGAAAACCATATGGGTCGTCATTTCACGGCGCGGGGCCTTCTAGCTACGATCAATGTTGATCGAATTCACATCCTGTGTTCACATCCACACCAAATGAACGGACTACAGTTATTTTTGGCTGATATTTTCATTTCAACCCAAAAAGGAGCGAAAACTCACATGCGTAACAACATCTCCCGCCGCGACCTGTTGCGTGGCCTCGGCCTTGGTGCCGCCGCTGGCGTAGCTGGTGTCCGCACTGGCTTCAACACCGTCCAGGCCCAGGTTTCCCCCTCGGACGCCCCCGCGACCGCTTTCTATCGCCGGATGCTGGGCGACATGACCATCACCGTCATCAAAGATGGCTCCTCCCCGCTCAACGTCGAAATCCTGGGGAACGAGGACCAACAACAAGAGGTTCAGGACTTGTTGGCCGCTGCTGGTGCGCCAACGGACCAGCTCATCAACACCTTCAACATCGTCATGATCCAGACCGGCGACGACACCTACCTCATCGACACGGGTCTCGGCGCAATGACCAGCGGCTTGCTCCCAACGATGGACCTGTTGGGCGTCATGCCTGCTGATGTCACAGGCGTTATCGGCACCCACTGGCACCCGGACCACACCAACGGCCTCTCCAACGAGGGTGAAATCGTGTTCCCCAATGCCATGTACTACCTCTCCCAGACGGAGTTCGACTTCGTCCAGGCCAATGCAGACGCCTTCACGGGCACCGCCGCCGCCAAAATTGCCCCCTACGCCGACAACGACCAACTCTCCCTCTACAACGCCGAGGACGAGATCGTACCGGGTGTCCAGGCTGTCGCGGCCTTCGGTCACACCCTCGGCCACCACGCCATGCTCGTGAGTTCCAACGGCAACAGCCTGCTACACACTGTAGACAGCTTGTTCGTCCCACCGCTTCAGATGGCAAACCCCAACATCGGCATCCAGTTCGACGCCGACCCAACAATGGCCGCCGAAAGCCGCCGTGCCCTGCTAGAACGTGCTGCTGACGAGGGGATCCCGATCATGAGCTACCACATGCCATTCCCCGGTATGGGCCT
>CAYWZS010000225.1:0-3415 GCA_964462905.1 uncultured Anaerolineaceae bacterium | reverse complement strand
GAACGTGCGCGTGACAACACCGTTGTCCTGGTTGAAATGGCGGACATCCGGGATGTGCGTTTCCCCGCGCTCCCTGAAGGGCTTATCACCCGCCCGACCTTGCGCTGGCTGGTACAAGCCCCCGCAGCAGGCGACCAACAGGTCGAACTCACGTATCTAACGGGCGGTATTAACTGGACAGCGGACTACAACCTGTTGCTGAACACGGAAAACACCGCGCTAGACCTCAACGGGTGGGTAACACTCACCAACAACAGCGGGGCGGCTTATGCTGATGCTCAGGTCAAGCTCGTTGCGGGCGATGTCAACCGTCTGCCGGAGCCGGATGTTTTCGCCCGTGAACAGGAGCTGTTCGCGGAGTCCGCTGTTGCGATGGACGCCGCCCCCGGCGCAACCCAGCGTGAGTTTTTCGAATATCAGCTTTACGAAATCAACCGTCGTGTAACCGTTGGCAACAACGAGACGAAGCAGATCGAGTTCGTTAGTGGGGTGGATGTCCCCGCCAACACCTTCTACGTCTATGATGCCCGCCAACCGTTCTTCGGCTACGGCTCCCCGATCTTCGACCCCGGCTACGGCCAAACCGGGATCACGGATGTGCAGAACTACGTTGAGTTCACCACGAACGAGGAGGCCGGACTCGGCGCGGACCTTCCCGCAGGGCGCGTGCGCGTCTACCAGCAGGACACCGACGGCGCGGCGCTGCTGATCGGCGAAAACCAGATCGACCATACCCCTCAGGGCGAGGACGTACAGCTTTACCTGGGCAACGCCTTCGACCTCGTGGGTGAGCGTACCCAGACCCAGTTCGAGGGCGTGGGCAATAACGTGGTTGAGGAGACTTTCGAGATTCGCTTGCGGAACCGCAAGGACGACGAAACCGTCGAAATCCGCGTGCCGGAGCGCCTCTACCGTTGGAGCAACTGGGAGATCGTCGCCAGCAGTGAGGACTTCGAGCAGGTGAACGCCAATACGATTGAGTTCCGGGTGGATGTCGAGCCGGACACCGAGCGCGTCATCACCTACACCGTGCGCTACACCTTCCCCAGCTAATACCGCAATTGGCCCCAGCCAAGCCGGGTGGGGCCTTCCCCGGTACTTGACAAAAGTATCAATTTTGTGGTCCACTATAGGTCACGAAAGATCATATAAGGAGTGTGCCCCTTGCAAACCACCGAAGTCCGCCTGCAAACCGAACGCCTGGTCCTGCGCCGTCCCACGCTGGACGATGCCGAGGCGATCACCCAACACATCAACCATCCAGACATCGCCCGTAACACGCTTCGCATCCCAAACCCATACACCTTGGACGATGCGCGTGATTTCCTGTCCAGCAAGGTCACAGCATCCTGGGATAGCGTCATGGATGAGCGGACGTGTGCGGTCGCACGGGCGGCAGATGGGCAGTTGATAGGGCTGTGCGGTATCCATCCGCAGGGGTGGGACCGCGCCGAGATTGGCTATTGGTTTGGCGCGGCCTTCTGGGGTAACGGTTATGGGACTGAGGCGGCCCGGCGTTTAATCCAATATGGTTTCGAGGAAATGGGGCTGTATCGTGTGCAGGCGACCTATTTTTCCTGGAATATCGCCAGCCGCCGTGTGATGGAGAAGGCCGGGATGCAATATGAGGGGATGTTACGCGGGTATCTCGTGAAAGACGGGGATCCCATTGACGCGGGCATATGCGCCATCACCCGCCCGGACTGGGAAGCGAACCAGACGTAACGCGCAGGGGCGCGAACCATCCGCGCCCTTCATATATGTAACCCTTAGTTGCTAAGTGGCGGGGGCGCACCCACCGCCGCTTGTGTCACGGTCTGCACCACTCGCGCTAACTCCGGGGGAATCAGGCTGTCGTCCGCCCGATGACTGATGCTGCCGTCGGCCCGGTCCACACTCACAACGTACTGATAGTCGTTGCGGTCTGGGAAGGTGGACGCGAACACCCCGCGCATCTCGAAAATACGAATTTCGTCCAGCAGTGTGTCCAGGTCGATCACGTTCTGTGGGGTGATCGTTGTGACACGTTCGCCGTCCAACAACACCGCCCCGTCCTGAAATATCTCCACCGTCAGTTCTGTGTTGCCCGGCCCCCCCGCACGGATGACCGTCACCTTGTCGAACAACAGCAGCGCAGGATCGAGCGTTGGTTCACCGGGGCCGCCCTCGGCGTCGAACACGACGGGTTCTGTAGCCTCAGCGGGGTCCGCATAGCTCACCTCACCGGGACGCCCCAGGTCGCCGGGTTGCACCTCGACCCCTCCGAACGGTACATCTGTCGCCGCCAGCGTGGGCTGCACAGGTGCGCCGAGTGCCGCTAGCGTCGGTTCTAGCAGCACGCGATCCTCGTCGCTCTCCTCTGGGACGGGCGTGCCGAACGGGAATGGATCGAATGACCCTTCGTTGTTGTCGTCGTCAGCCGCTTCGCCGTCTGTCGGCTCACCACCGCCCGCATCCCCGGCAGGCTGTGTCGCCACCGTGCCGGATTCCGGCGCGGCTGTCGCACTGTCGGAGGGCGTCTCGACGGAGTTGCCACCACAAGCGGCCAGCGCGACCGCTGTTGCTGTCACTGCCAATATGAGCATCACACGCCGTATCATCATCACCCCTTTCACTGTCTGCTCGTCTTGTTCACTATGCCTATTCTAATCGGTTTTGTGCCGGGAGGTGTGTTGGGTCACCTGTCCGCCACGGGTTTAGTGTTGGAGTTTGTTCACATATCCACCCGAAACCGACCCCGGCCAACAGCACCAACGCAGGAACCAGCGGCAAGGCGTACCGTGCCCACGGCAACGGATTCCCCAATAGCGCAACGACGGTAATACCGACCCACCACAGCACCCCCGCCATGTGAACACGAGATGCCCGCGCCAGCCCCACCACGCCAACGACGACCCATCCCCACAACATTATCGTTAGGGTCGGGTGTGTCGGATGTCCGCGCCACGGTGACGCATCGTAGGCCGCGACCTGTGCCGCGAAGTCCGGGGTGTCGGACCACTCCGGGCGTTCGCTGTGTTCGGGTGCCCCAAACGGCCACGTCACAACTCCGACAGCCCGTTCACTCACAGAGAGCGCATGGTCCCCCTCCATTGCCACCTGCGCGGTGATGAGTTCTGCCCGTAGCTGGACAAGGTTCGCCAGCCGCGCCGGTGGATTGTTCCATAGTGCCGGGGACAACGCCACAAACCCGGCAATTGCGACGAAACCCGTCATGACCAAAGCCCCAACGCCACGCGCCGATAACTGTCGGGGCGTCCCAGCGGGACGCCCCTCGTCCGGCATTCGTCGTAGCCCCCACGCCCTAGCAACAACGGCAACCCCCACCCAACCCCACGCCCCCACGAGGAAGAGCGCCCCGCTGTGCTTGCTCGCCAACGTGAACGCCCCCGCCAGCCCCAGCCCCGCCCACAAC
>CAYWZS010000224.1:0-3569 GCA_964462905.1 uncultured Anaerolineaceae bacterium | reverse complement strand
GCTGTAGCCTGTGGTTTTAACCGCAGGCGGCTAACTTGCTCCGACATTTTGCTGGGATAGCCTAAGTTCAGTTGAACGGAGGAAGGGTTGGGGATGGCGGGTAAGTCCTCCTAACTCACCCGCCAGACCGTACCGTCTGGGCGGTCGTCCAGTTGCACGCCCAACCCAGACAGCCGATCACGGATTTCGTCGGCACGGGCGAAGTCCTTGTCCTTACGCGCCTGCGCCCGCATCTCCACCAACATCTCGATCAGGCCGTTCTCGCGCTCGGCGTTGGTTCCGGCTGTCTCCGTCTCGTCCGGGATAACCCCCAGCACATCGCCGCCAAGTTCATTGTATACGTCATGAATCGCCGCCAACACATCCGACCCGGGTGTCTGGCCGCTATTGAGCAGGCCGTTAACCTCGCGGGTGAACTCCTGCAAGACGGCAATCCCCTTCGGCGCGTTGAAGTCGTCGTCCAGCGCGGCCTCGAAGTCCGCACGCGCTTTTGTTACGGTGTCCATAAAGCCGTTGCTGTCCTGTGAGTTCGGCGCGTCCTGTAATCCCCGGCGGACCAGGCGCACGGCGTTATACAGGCGCTCCCAACCCGCTTGGGCCGCGTCCAGCGCGGTTTCGCTGTAGTCCACCGGGTTGCTGTAGTGCGCCGTTAGGATGCTAGTGCGGATCACCTCCGGGCGGTAGTCGGCCAGCGCGTCCCCAATTGTGACGAAATTGCCCAGGCTTTTGGACATCTTCACGCCCTCGACCGTCAAACTACCCACAAGCATCCAGTAGTTCGCGAACGGCTCATCGTTGGCGCTCTCGCTCTGGGCGATCTCGCACTCGTTATGCGGGAAGATATTGTCGATCCCGCCGCCGTGAATGTCGAAGTTCGGCCCCAGGTACTTACGTGCCATCGCAGAGCACTCGATATGCCAGCCGGGGAACCCACGGCCCCAGGGCGAGTCCCACTGCATGATGTGTTCCGGCTCGGCCCGTTTCCACAGCGCGAAGTCCGCTGGGTGGCGCTTCTCGCTCATGCCGACGGTGCCACGGGTGTCCTCTTGCTGCTCGTTAACGCGACGGTTGGACAGCTTGCCGTAGTCCGCGTCGGATGTCACGTCAAAGTAGACGCTGCCGTTAGACTCGTAGGCGAAGCCTTTCTCGATGAGTTCCAGCGTCATCTCGATCTGCTCTGGGATGTGCCCGGCGGCGCGCGGCTGAATATCCGGCGGTAGCACCTTGAGCGCATGCATGTCGCGGGTGTAGGCGCGTCCATACATGTCCGCAACCTGCATCGGTTGCAGGCCCATCTGCCGTGATTTGCGAATCATGCGGTCTTCGTCGGTTTCCAGCAGGTGGCCGACATCCGTCAGGTTTTGCACGTAGAGCACATGCTCGTAGCGCTTGCGTAGCCAGCGCACCACCATGTCGAAGTTGACGTAGGTCTTGGCGTGGCCGAGGTGACTGTAATCGTAGATGGTGGGGCCGCAGACGTAAATGCCAACGCTGCCCGCGTTGATCGGCTTAAACTCCTGCTTTTCGCGCCCCAAGACGTTGAAAATGCTCAGACCCATCTTTTTCGCTCACTCCGTTGGCTCTTCGATGAAGCGTCATTCTAACGCAGGTTAGGGTGTGGGGGTATGTCCGAGGTGAGGATATTCATCGGGCGTGTAGAAAGTCACCTGCTTGTCAACCCTCATCCCTGGCCCGTAAACGGAGGAAGAGAGAAATACAGATGGCCCAACGGGAAGGTGAGGTCTAATCCCCTGACGCCTCGGCATTTTGCAGCCGCTCCTTCCGTGCCTCGCGCTGTTCCCGGACCGCCTGCGGCACCCGCGTCGCGAACACGTAGCCGATGAAGATCAGAACCACACCCAGCAGATCGCCCGTGTATTTGTACTCCGGTATCCCCAGCCGGATGAAGTAGCCACCGGACGCCGGGAGAATCCCACCGAACGCGATAAACCAGTTACCGATGGCCCGGTTTCGCATGATGCCCTTGCTGGCGAACAGCCGTGCGGAGTAGATCGCCCCGCCGACCAGCATCAGCGTCCCGATTCCGTTGGTGATCGGCACAAAAGCGCGGACACTCCCGCTAAACGGTGGCATGATTTCGGCGGTGAGCGCCACGAGGTCCGCGCCGACGGGCCACGGCTGCGGCGGCGTCAGCGGCGTGATGAACATCCAGATAAACGTCATAAACGACACCAGAATCAGCGCGGCGAAGCTGTTCTTGGCGATACTCCCACGGCGTACCAACAGGAACACCGTGCCCTGCCCCAACCACGGCGGGATCATGAGCGCCCCCGCCCAGTACCACATACGGTAGAGCAGCGGGTTCCACTCGAACTTGAGCCAGACCTGCGCGAACGACGCCACGAAGTACAGCGCGAGGCCGAAACCCCACGCGAACAGATGTGGGCGGCGCTTGGTCCACCAGCTACGCAGGACGATGACGGCAAACACGCCAGAGACGGCAGCCATCGTAACCGAGGTGAAGAACGGATAAGTGAGGAAATCAGGGTTCATGGGGTTCCAGTAGAAATGACGATACAGGTTCTGAACATTGTAGCAGAGGGTACACTGAAATCAGCGTTTCTCTTATTCATGGTTATGCTAGTGATTTGACGGCTCTTTCGCTGTCCAAACGGCAAAGGCCCTCAATCATGAGTGTCAAACCCATCAACTGACCTCATCATCCCCTATCGCAAATTCAAACTTTTTTCTTACAGCCCCGTGTTAAAACAGTTCCCATAGCAAAGCCCCGTTATTGAGAGGAGAGCTTGATCGATGAGCGAGACCTATACATTCAAAGCAGAAATTCAACAGTTGTTGGACATCCTCGTCCACTCGCTGTACACCGACCGCGAAATTTTCCTGCGCGAGCTGGTCAGCAATGCGTCGGACGCGCTGAACCGGATGCAGTTCGAGCAGGTCCAAAACCGCGACGTGCTAGACCCTGAAGCCGAACTCAAAATCACGATTACGGCCAACGAGGACACCAACACCGTCACGGTCAGCGACACGGGCGTCGGCATGAACCGCGACGACCTTGTGAACAACATCGGCACGATTGCCCGTTCCGGCGCGAAGGCCTTCATGGAGGCGCTTAAAGAGAAGCCGGACGGCACCCCGCTCCAGGACGTGATCGGCCAGTTCGGTGTTGGTTTCTACAGCGTTTTTATGGTCGCGGACAAGGTGCGCGTTGTCTCGCGCTCTTACGAGCCGGGGGAATCCGCCTGGGCCTGGGAGAGCGACGGCGGTGAGTCCTTCACGATTGAGGAGTCCGATAAAACCGAGCGCGGCACGGACATCATCGTCTACTTGAAGGAGGACGCATCGGATTTCGCCGGGGCCTGGAAGCTGCGCGACATCGTTCGCCGCCACTCGGATTACGTCGCCTTCCCGATCTACGTGCCGACGAAGCAAGACCTTGCCGACCCAGAGCCGGACGAAGAAGGGAACATCCCCGAAAAAGCACCGCTCGAACCCGTCAACAGCCAGCAGGCCATCTGGCGCAAGGCCAAGAGCGAGATTGAGGACGAGGACTACACCAACTTCTACCGCATGATGACGATGGACTT
>CAYWZS010000223.1:0-3677 GCA_964462905.1 uncultured Anaerolineaceae bacterium | reverse complement strand
CGAGATCGTTTCACGTGACTGGAGTTCAGACGTGTGCTCTTCCGATCTGTCCTTGGCGGTCGCCGTCGCAATCACCAGGTCCAGCAGTTCTGGGATATTACGCCGATACTCCGTCAGGGATGGCACCCGTTCGTTGATCTGCTTGAGCAGCATGGCAATCGGCGTGCTGGCCTGGAACGGCTCGCGCCCGGTAATCAGTTCAAACACGACGATGCCCAGCGCGTACACGTCGGAGCGTTGGTCGAGCGTTTCGCCGTTGGCCTGCTCAGGACTCATGTAGCTGGGTGTGCCGATGATGGCGCTACCTGTCAGGTCGCTGTTGAGCACACGGGCAATCCCAAAGTCCGAGAGATAGGCATTGTTGGCCGTGTCCAGCAGCACATTACCGGGCTTTAGGTCGCGGTGGATGATGCCCTGGGCGTGAGCGTGGTCTAGCGCCTGTGCCAACTGCGACACCGGGCGAATCAGGTCGTGGAGGTCGCTCACGCCCTCGCGGATGAGGCGGCGCAGGCTGCCCCCGGCGAGGTAGCGCATGGCGATATAGGGCATACCCTCCGCCTGCCCGTAGTCGTAGATGGGGACGATGTGCGGGTGTTCCAGGTGGGCGATAACCTCTACTTCACGGTTGAACCGCTCTAAGAAGTTCGGGTCGTGCAGGAAGGTACGCGGCAGCACTTTCAGCGCCACATCGCGGTTAATAGACTGTTGGGTCGCACGGTAGACGGTCGCCATGCCGCCCCGCCCAACCTCCTCAATCACGGTGAACTGGCTGAGTTGACTGCCAATCAGGTCGTCGTAGGTATTTTGAGGTTCACTGTCGGTCATAGTGGGGGGTAACCTCCAAAGCTCACGGGTGGGGTTAGACATATAAGATTCTAGTCGGATGGCGGCACCAGGGCAAACGGGTGAAAGCGCCCACCACGCAACGCCGTCGCCCAGAACCCGAAGATGATACCGGGGGTGTAGGCTCCGTCGTCTAATACATCCTGGGGTGTGGGGGCAGGGGCGTGCATCGCCAGCGTGACGAGGTGAAAATCACCAACTTCGGTGGTCGTCGGTACGTCCACCGTGAAACCGAGCGTGTCTAGCCAGCCCTGGTCAAACGCAGCGACCTGCCCTGGGAGCGCGGCGGCGGCGGTTTGGGCGTCGTCCGCTTCATTATAGAGCAACAGCAGGCGATGCACCTGTTGGTCGCCGTCCTGTAGGTCCGCAGCGGCGGCCACCGCCCAAATCGGCAGCGTGCCGAGGTCCGCCGATGGGGTTTGCAGGGTCGCGGCGGGAGGGCTGAGGATCAACGCCTGTATCAGCGTGGCCTCGTCCGCTGTGAGTGCGGCGGCCATTGTCGTGTAGGCGGGGTCATCGGCCAGCGTGGGCGCGTTCCCGGCCTGCGCCTCTGCCGCGACAAACAGAATCTCCCAGGTGAAGGTGTTCATGACGGTGTTGGGGTCAATCACCTGCACCCGCGACGCCAGCCCCACATCCCCGCCAAAGGGATCACCCATCACAAGATTGTTGATGTCCGTCTGGCCGTCCCCACCGCGCCCCCAGGCCGTGCCGACGGCTGTCGTGCGTTGTTCGTAGTTCCGCGCCCGGAGCGCGGCAGCGGTCGCCGTGGCGGAGAAGTCGCCGTCGATGCTGTGGAGTAGTGTCCCGGTGAAGGGGTCGAAGCCGTAGGTGAGGCCCGCGTCGGCGTCGAAGTAGCCAAAACCGAGCAGGTCCGGCATGGCGGCGATATGCTGGTCCGCCAGGCTCACGAACGAATTTGGCCCGGCGTGCACCCGCAACAGCGCGACCTCCCAGGCGGCGCGTTGGTCGTCTGGCAGCGCGTCGTAGGCGTCCCGGCTCGTGACCGGGGCCAGGCCAGCGGCACGCTCGGCGGCGCGGTAGTCCGCAAAGCTAATGGTGTTCGCGATCATCTCGGTGAAGGCGGGCTGCTGCGGGATTTCTGCCAACAGCGTGTCCAGGGGGTGTGGCTCCTGGGCGTTAAGACCTATAAAGAAAAGCAGGCTTACCGTTACCCATAGCGCCAGTTTGCGATATGTTAGATGTAGTAAAGTCATGGGAGCAATTGTGCGTGCAGACCCGACCGCTGTCAACAATCAGACAAATCCTCACTATCGGTTTATTCTTCGTCGTGGGAACCGCAAATGCCCAGTACAACGACGGCGGCCCCTTCCCGCTGCGCGTCGGCGTCCCGGCGGAGGCCAACATCAACGACGATAACCCCGGCGACATCTACGAATTTGAGGTGCCCGCCGGGGCAGACATCACCGTCACGATGGAGAACACTTCTGGCGACCTGGACCCTTTCCTGACGATCATCGGCCCGGCGGGGGTTGCCCAGCAGAACGACGACCGCGCCCAGGGCGACCGTGACGCCGAGATCACGCTGGAGGACGCCCCCGCTGGCCTGTACACCGTGGACGCCACCCGCTTTAACAGCGTGGACGGCCCCACCAGCGGCACCTACCGGCTGACGCTGCGGGTGACGGGGGTTGATGCCGGCTCACCAACGCTGGACCCGCTCACAGCACCACCGCCCTACAGCGTGCCCTTTACCCGCCTCGCGTACCAGACTTTCGGCGCGGGTGAGCTAGACGAGGATAACCCGGAACAATACTTCGCTGTCGGCGGGGACCAGGGCGACCTCATGCGGGCGATCCTCACGGTGACGGGCGAGAGCGACCTCACAGCGGATGTGCGTATTCTCACGCCCAACCTAGCCGTCATCAGCGATGTACAAGGGCCGCGCCCCGGTGAGGTGCTGGCCTATGCCACACTCCCCGCCCGTGATTGGTATCTGGTGCAGGTGACGCGCCTGGACGGGGCCGGAACCTTTAGCCTGTTTGTGGACGGCATCGCCGGGCAGGTGGTGGACTTCGCCAGCGACGACCTGTTGACGGGTACCTTCACGCCCACCACACCAGGAACCTCGTATCTCGTCAACGGGCGCTTGGGGGATTCGCTGTTCATCACCGCCAGCGTGACCGACGGCGCGGCCACCCCCCAAATTCGCCTGTTGGACATCCAACAGCGCCAGCTTGAGGTGGCCGACGGCACGGGTATCGCGCTCTTACAGACGGCGCTCCCCCGTAGCGGCCCCTACATCGTGCAGGTGAACAACACCACCCCTGGCTCATCTGGCGGTTACAGCGTGCGCTTTGTCGCTGTAGAGACGGATACCGAGAAGCTGGTGACGGTCCCCGCCGAGTACAACACCGCCTACAAGGGCGAGATCACCATGGACAACGCCCGTGACCTGTACGCCTTCGACGGCACGGCGGGCGAACTCATTACCCTGAATATGCGGGCGGCTTCCGGCGACCTGGACCCCTTCATCGCGTTGATGGACGGGAACCTGCGCGAACTCGTGAGCAACGACAACACACGCGGCGGGCGCGATGCACGCATCAACCAGTTTGCGCTCCCCGCCGACGGCACCTACTACGTACTAGCAGGCCGCAGCGACCTGTCCTTCGGGACCAGCACGGGGGGCTATGACCTTGCCCTCAGTGCCGGGGCGATTGCGTTGGAGTCCGGCGCGATGACCGTGACGCTGGGCTGGGCGGGCGACGACGACCTGAACCTGTTCATCCGCGAACCGTCCGGGCGTATTATCTCTTGGAGCAACCCGGACCCCGCCGAGAGCGCGACGCTCCAGGTGGACAGCAACACCA
>CAYWZS010000222.1:0-3684 GCA_964462905.1 uncultured Anaerolineaceae bacterium | reverse complement strand
CTGACGAGGGGATCCCGATCATGAGCTACCACATGCCATTCCCCGGTATGGGCCTGGTCGCCCGCGATGGTGACGCCTTCAGTTTCTACGCCTACAACTAACCCCCCCCGTTTCCCTGTGGGCGGCGCGATTTTCCCGCGTCGCTCATTTGCCTAACCCCACCCACACTGGTATAAATAGGCGAGCTTGCACCCTTCCCAAACCGAGCCAACACCTTTGATGAAACGCCGCGTAAAGCAAAATCCGTCATGACACGTATTCTTTCTCTTATGGGCATCCGCGAAAACGAAGCGGGCCTGGTGATGCTGCTGTTCGTTCATAGCTTTTTCGTCGGGATGCCGCGCACCCTGGGCAATACAGTCGGGCTGTCCTTCGTCTCATCGACAGACCTGCCCTTCGTGTTGATCGCCGCCGCCGTCATTAGCACCGTCATCACGTTATCGTTGAATCGTCTGCAAGGCCTGTTCTCCTTCTCCGGGTTCGCCTACCTGAACCTGGGCATCCAATTCATCTCCATGACGGGCTTTGCCGTCCTCCTCAGCCTGCTGATGGACACCCCCAACGGCTCCATCGAAGCCCTCATCTTCTACATGTGGTTCCAGGTTATCTTCATCCTCACCTACAAACAATTCTGGGACCTCGCGGGCCTCGTGTTGGATATTCGCCAGTCCAAGCGGCTATTCTCTTTCATCGGCGCTGGTGAGTTTCTGTTCACCATCCCTGTCGGTATCTTCGCCACCCAAATCGTTAACGCCTCCGGCGGTGCCGAAAACCTGCTGTGGTTCGCCGTGATAGGCATCGTCGGCTCAACCATCGTCTTTTCCATGATCCGCCGCCGCTATCCCACCCCCTTCGACGCCAACCAACGCCGCCGTGAAACCCGTCAACAAGCGCCAGAAATCACCGACATCGAGCGCCCCACTGCCGAACTCCGCTCGTACATCTTCCTCATCTCAACGCTCGCCGCCGTCTACTTCTTCGGCTTTCTGCTCAACCGTCAACTCTACTTTGGCGGCCTGGACATCATCGAACTTGGTGAGGGAATTGACCGCCGCACCTCCTTCGCGCTCCAACTCTCCGCCGTAATGGGCGCGTCGAACCTGTTCCTACGCCTGTTTGTGGTGGACAACTACCTAAGTTGGCTCGGCGTGGCTGGGGGGTTGCTCATTCTACCAGTTCTCGTCATGTTCAACTCGCTGGCCCTCTCCGGCACCTTCCTTTTCGGGGAAACCCTTTTCAATGGCCCCATCGCCACGGCGGATATGGTCGAAGGTCTTATCGGCGTGGGCGCGGAAAACCCCATCGGCAGCCTGTGGATTCTCGTCTGGCTGATGGTCGCCCTTCGCGCCACCTACGGCATCATCCGCCCACCCATCGACCGCACCGCCGCCCAAATTCTCTATCAACCGTTCCCCCAAGATGACCGCCAACGCCTGTTAGCCGTGCGCGACGGCATCGTCGAGCCTGTCGTCGGCGGCTTGACCGGCCTGCTACTGCTCACACCCTTCCTGCGCGGCAACTACGCCCTTCAGTCCTACTTGCTGACCGGGGTTGTGGTCGTCTGGTTCGTGATCGTGTGGGCTGTACTCCGCCGCTACACCACCACCGTCCGCGACCTACTACAAAACCGTCATCAACTGGACCTACAAGCGTTGTTCAGCGAAACGGCCAACCTGCAAATCGTCAAGCGCAACCTCACCAGCACCGACCCCACCGAGGCGCTGTTTGCCGTGCATGTTCTCAGCGAGCTAAATGACGACAGCCTGCGCGAATATGTCCCCAACCTCCTCAAGCACCCCGGCTCCATCGTCCGTAGCGCCACCGTCGGCGTCGTCGAAAAGAACATCTACAACGAGTACATCCCAAACGTTGCCGACCTCATCGACATCGAAAGCGACATCAACGTCAAGGCCGCCGCCGTGCGTGCGCTCGCCAGCCTCGGTGACGATGACATGTTCGAAACCTTCTTCCACTACGCCCAGTCCGACGACGAGAACATTCGCGCCAACGCCACCGTCGGCCTCCTTCAGAGCGGCGGCCTGGAAGGTGTCGTTTTCGCCGGCAACATGCTCATGGCAATGGCAGATTCAGACAACCCCAACGAAAAACGCCTCGCCGCCCGCATCGTCGGCGACCTCGGCAACCGCAGCTTCTATCGCCTCCTCGTTGAGCTTATCAACGACGACGACGACAACGTGCGCCGCGCCGCCATCATTGCAGCGGGCAAGGTCCGCAACCCGAAACTGTGGCCGATTGTCCTCGAAAACCTCTACCGTAGCCGCCACAGCGTCGTTCGGGCGCTATCCCTGGCCGACGAAAGCGTCCTACCTGTGTTCGAGGAATACTTCAACAACTCACAATACTCCAACCGCACCCTCTCCACACTAGTCCGTATCTGCCAGCGCATCGGCGGCCCGCAGGTAGAGGCGTTTCTGTGGGACCACACCACTCACCCAGAAAGCAACGTCCGCCGCTACGTGCTGGAAACGCTCGTCGGCTTTGGGTTCCAGGCTACCACCTCAGAAGAACGTGTCGCCTGCATCGAAGCCCTGTTCGATGAGGTAGAGTTTCTCGCCGCCTACCTGGACATCCTCGCCACACTAGAACCAGAGCCAAACCTGCAACTCATCGTCAGTTCCCTGCGTGTCGAAATTGAACAGGCCGAGGCGCGTATCCTGGCGTGGTTGGCCTTTCTGTTTGGCGTGGAAAATATCCAGAACGTGCGTCGCCAGTTCAACAGCAACGACCCCAGCCGCCGCGCCCTCGCCCTCGAAGCCCTAGAGCAGATTATCGACCGCGACCTGCGCCCCCTCATTATTCCGATCTTTGAGTCCGTCCCGGTGGGCCAAAAGCACCAACGTCTCGCCAAGCTCATCCCCGTACCAGAGCCGCGCACCGCCTACCAGCACCTTCATGACCTTATCCGTGATGAACAGGTAGACCCGTGGCTACGAACCACCGCCATCTACGCCGCTGCGCAACTTGACGACATCCAACTCGCCGACCCCATCTCGCTCGCCCTCAAGGACGAACACCCAATGGTCGTAGAAACCGCCATGTGGACGATCAGCCAGATCGCCCCACGCCTCTACCAACTCTATGTCAACAAACGCCTACAAGAAGCCGAATCCACCGATCTAAAGCAGACCATCGGCATCTACCGCGACACCATTGGCAACATTCGTAAAGTACAATCTGGAGGTGAATCTATGCTCCTCACGGTCGAAAAAGTCATCATGCTCAAACAAGCGCACATCTTCAGCGATGTCTACGAGGAATTCCTCGCAGAAATCGCCAGCCAAATGCGCGAGAAAAAATACGCCGAACAAACCCAAGTCTACGTCACGGGCGACCCCGCCACCCACCTCTACATCGTCACCCACGGCCAGGTCGCCCTCCGCCAAGCCAACCAGACCATCCGCATTGTAGACGAAGGAGAAACCTTCGGCGAACTCGAACTCATCCTCAAACACGAACACTACAAAACCCAGGCCATCGCCAAGCCCGGCACCCGTGTCCTCACCGAGTTGAAGGACCACGACTTAGAGAGCTACACGAGAAAGCTTAACAACCGACCGAGAAAATGCCTCAACTACCGAACCCCCGCCGAGGTGTACCATCAGCGGAGTGTTGCACTTCTAATGTGAATTGGCGTGAATTGGCGAGGCGTGGGACAAGCACCCC
>CAYWZS010000221.1:0-3688 GCA_964462905.1 uncultured Anaerolineaceae bacterium | reverse complement strand
GACGATGACCTCAACGGCAACGGTTTTGCCATCAAGCACGCTGTCCCTTCCTCCAACAACAACACAGACGGCAGTCGCGGTGGTTGTGGTGCTGACAGATACCCCCCTTCCAACCGATACGCTGAGTCCGACAACGACAGCTACAATTACCTTCACGCCGATGGTTTTGGAGGAAGCGGAGGATTCGCCGTTGAATACCCTGGTACCAGCGGATTCGGCAGACCCCACTGAGACACTTGCACCCGTGCCGTTGGACGGTGCGTTACCGGATGTGCTACCCACGGATGTTGCAACAGCGGTTGCTGTTCTGCCGACAGTGCCACCCCCAATCCCACCAACAGCAGCGTTGGCGAGTGGACGGTTGCCGTTAGAGCTGTGGATTGGCGGTAGTATATTGCTTTCGGTCTTCGTTTATGGTGGATTATATTTTGCTGGGGCGGTCGCTGTGGACAGGTACAAGGCTGGGTTTGTAGTGAAGACATGTCCGGTTTGTGAACGTGGAAATTTACACGTTGAAACACGCGTTGATCGTTTGCTTGGGATTCCACGGGTACGCCGAACGGTGCGTTGTGATGCGTGTCGGTCCGTGCTCCGTGAGGTTGGTCTGCGTCGGTGGCGCTATGCTATAGACCGACTTGAAAACCCCACACTGTACCGTCGTTTTAACAATAAATTGATTGATGAGGTGCAACTAAGCCGCCTGAATAGTATCGAGCAGATAGAGGCTCCGCAGGTGAACGATGATCGGGACGCCAAGACATGAAAGAATTGATCGAGTGTGTGCCGAACTTCAGTGAGGGGCGCGATCAAACGGTGATTGACGCAATTGTAGGGGCTGTGCGCGAGTCTGGGGCGTATATTTTAGATGTAAGTAGTGATGTGAATCACAATCGCACGGTCGTGACTTTTGCGGGGGAACCAGATGTTGTCGTCACGGGGGCATTTGCGGCAATCCGTGAAGCGGCAGCGAGGATTGATTTAACGGCACACAAAGGGGTACATCCCCGGATTGGTGCAGCGGATGTGGTGCCGTTTATCCCGTTGCGTGGCGCGGACTTGGGATTTTGCGCGGAGTTGGCGCGACAACTGGGAGCGCGTGTTGGTATAGAACTTGGTTTGCCTGTGTTTCTCTACGAGGCGGCAGCGACACATCCAAGCCGACAGAATTTGGCAGTCATCCGACGTGGGAGCTATGAAAAACTGGCGGAACGCATGGAAGGTGATCCGTTGATGGTGCCAGATTATGGCCCAACGAAACTAGGGCCAGCCGGGGCTGTTGTTACGGGAGCACGGCCCCCGTTGATTGCCTTTAATGCGTATCTGGATACCGACGATGTACAGGTTGCAAAACGTATCGCGAAAGCTGTGCGAGCATCCAGCGATGGTGTGCCTTACCTAAAGGCATTGGGGCTGCTGGTTGATGGGCGGGCACAGGTATCTATGAATGTGATTGATTTTCGTCAGACATCGCTGTACACGATTCTGGAAGCAGTGCGAGCCGCTGCTGTGGAAAATGGGGTCAGTGTCACAGAGACGGAGCTGGTTGGTCTGGTGCCTCAGGCAGCACTGTTAGATGCAGCTCTTGCTTATCTAGGACTTCCGTTATCTGTACGGGATATGACGCTAGAAAACCGACTGGGTGGGGCAACTGGAAATTATCAGGAGATACCCTTCGCGTGATGATTCGACGTGGTTTACTGTTATTTAGCTTGATGCTGGCGCTAAGTGCATGTGCAGGCGCGTCCCCAACACCCTTTGCTGCGACGCTGCCAGCGGAACAAGCGGTGAATGTTATGCCGACATTGACGCCGTCACATACACCGACCATCACCAATACACCCACACGAACGAATACACCGACTTTCACGCCGACATTTACGCCGACGCTGCCCCCGACGAATACGCCGACGCTGCCCCCGACGCTGACCCCTTCAAACACGCCAACGCTGCCCCCGACGTTAACGCCCACGCCGAGTGACACACCAACACCGATTCCAACGGCGACCTTTGCCAGCCCAGAGGATGATCCCAACTTTACCCCACCCCCGACATGGACTCCACCGCCTGCTAATCCAGGAGCGGCGGTTACCGACCACTATATTTTGCGGCGACCGATTCCGAACAGCCGCACAGATTTTGTAGACCGTACTTATCCGTATGGGGGGACATCCGGTGGGCGTTACCGTGTTCATCATGGTGTTGAGTTCCAGAACTCGGTGGGGACGCCTGTTTTGGCGACGGCTAACGGGACGGTTTACTATGCCGGTGATGATAGTGGGCGTTTGTTTGGCCCTCAACCCAACTACTACGGTCAGTTGATTGTAATCCAACACGCGGTATCGTCGCCGGGGGGGGGGCCTGTTTACACGCTGTACGGCCATGTTTCGCGTATTGATGTGACGACAGGACAGGTGGTGGCCTCTGGTGATCAGATTGGAGTGGTAGGCGCGGAGGGCATTGCGATAGGTCCGCATTTGCATTTCGAGGTGCGCGTGGGGGACCCGGATTGTTTCTGTGCAACACGTAATCCTGATCTGTGGATTCGCCCGTACTTTGGCTATGGGACGTTGGCAGGACGTGTGACAGACGCCGTTGGAAACACACTACAGGATGTGACTTTACAGGTGGAACGGGCCGAAGTACCCCGTGGGGTCCCTCGCTTTGCTTTCTCCTATGCGGGCGATTCAGTGAACAGTGATTCAGCTATTGGCGAGAATTTTACATTAGGGGACCTTCCTGCTGATTACTACGATGTGACGGTGCGTGCCGATGGTCGCCGTTTGTTTCAGCAGGTGGTTTACGTGTATCCGAACCAGACAACGTGGATTGATGTCCAACTGAGTAACTAAGGTTGTGTGTCATCCACTACAGGATATATGGGTGTCAAGAGTTTACGGGGACATCATGACGATGTCCCCGTATTGGTTTTTGTTGGGCTAGGGGTTGTACGTGCGGTAGGTAATGCTGATGTCGTCCCCGTTGATGTTGTCGATACGGAGTGCCCCTTTACGATTATCCGGGTTGAGGATCACGATCACTTGGCCTGCTGTGACTGCTAAGGTCGCCTGATTCGCGGTACTACTGCTGATCAGGTCAGCATGGACGTTATTGAGAGAGCTACCAGCCAGTATACCAATTGGGCCGCTAATTGAGTTCAGATTGCCGCCACCATCCCAATTTACGGTGACGCCGTTGCCAAGGTCTAAGGTGCCGGGGTCGGTGCGCGAGGTGTTGCCGGAAGTACTAATTTCTTGGTCCACACGGTAGCTAAACGAGAGGTCACTGTTGTTCGCCTCGCCGTCACCCTCGGCAATCTGGTCATTGAGGTCGGCCACAATCACGGTGGAGTAGTTGCCAGTATTGGTCAGTGTACCGTTCAGGTTAACGGTGGTAGATGTACCAGCGGCTAGTGACTCAATTGTGGCAGATGTAAAGACGTTTCCTGGCTGGAAAGTGGCTGCAATCGCAAATTGCCCGGCGTTTGTGTTGCCTGCGTTGCGAACGGTCACGGCAACGCTAAACGACTCGTTGGGCCGGATTGGATTAGGCAGTACTGTTGCTGATTCGATGCGAATATCTGCAACCTGTGGCACTGCGGTCGGGACTGGGGTGGCGGTTGCAGCCGGGGTTGGGGTGGGCGGGGGGACGACGAGCGGAACTGTGTCCAAGTCGCCAAAGATCTCATTCA
>CAYWZS010000220.1:0-3691 GCA_964462905.1 uncultured Anaerolineaceae bacterium | reverse complement strand
GGGGCGTTGGCAAACCAGTACACCATCTCAACCTGCTCCGGCATGACGGGTTCCCAGTCGAGATAGTATGCCCCCGCCCGCACCATCAAGTACCGATACACAAGGGTTTGGGCACGGCGCTCCAGATGCGCTCGTGCGGGCTGCCGCAACGTGGTTTTCCAGTCGTAAATCGTGATCTTGCGAGCGTCCTTGTCCACCGCAATCAAATCGTATTTCGCTAACAGCCGATGCCCCGCTATCGGTGCCGTGAGCGTTGCTTCAGCATAATGTTGATTGTGTTCTTCGGGAATCTGCGGCAAAACGTGCGTCTGAAAAGCGTCCCACCACGTCGCCAGTTGCTCGTCCGTGATGCGTGCCGTCAATGTTGTCGCATCCACACCGCTAAGATACTGGTGAACCATGTGGTGAAAGTCCGCCCCGCGCTCCATATGCTCCTCGAATACCACCATATCGTCCGTTTCTGGTGCTGGGTACACCCGCCGCTGAATGTGCCGATACTGGAACAGCCGACGACACTTGTTCCAGTCTTCCAACCCGGACTGTGAGAAGACACTATTTGCTGCTAAGGGCTGCATCATGGCGACTGCTCGCCCTCTCGTTCCCAGAAGGTCCTCAGCGCCACCATTGCGCTTGCCTCGCGTGCATCCCCCCGCCGCCCGGTGTTCCACGTCAAGATGAGGTCCTCCCGCGCCCGTGTGACCCCCACATACAACAGCCGCAATCGCTCAGACGCATATTCCACACGCGCCTCTTGTGTCGCGTCCCCTTCAACGTAGCGGCTGCCCTGGTCCAGCGCAATGAGTTGAGCACGGGCCTCCGCCTCTAAGTTCATCTTGTCACGGGCAAACCACTTCTCGCCAATGAAGCTGTCGTGCAGTTCCGCTGCCGGGAAACTGTAGTTGTTGACGGAGAGCAAATACACCCGGTCCCACTCCAATCCCTTCGCACTGTGCATCGTCGTCACCGTAACCGCGCCTCTGTGCTGGTCCGGGTTGAAGCCGTGTTCGTCGTCGCTCATCCCCAGGAACTTTCGCTGATTCCGGGCAATCTCCTCCAACCGCGCCGCATAATCCGCCAATCCCCAGGCCTGCCCCTCTTGCCCCAACCGCCGATTCCGCTCTTGGCTAATGCCGTCCTGTCGTAGTCGCAACGACAAGCTATACGCCACTGCGAGGTCCGTCTCATCGGTAAACAACGCGTTGGCAATCGTCAACACCAGTTGGTCCACCGGGAACGCCGCCGCACCTTCTAACAGGTTCACCCACTCTCGGAAAGTTACCAACTCATCTCGCAGTTCTGCTACATCACGAGTAGCCGTGTCCAGCCAATCTTCCGTCTGTGGATGCGTGAACGTCTCCACAGCAGGGCAGTCTTTCAACAGTCGCGCCACCGCACGCAGGCGCGGGGCGCTGGCATCGTCGTCTTTCTCATCCCGCCGAAATACCTGATACAACCGCGCCAACAACTGGGCCGACAGCGGATTCGCGAGGTACATCAGCGCCAGGTACAACGACCCTGCCACCTCCCGTGTGTTAGTCGTACTCTGGAGCATCTCCACATACGGCACATCCGCTGCCTTTAATGCGTCCACAATCTCATAGCCGCGTTTGTTGCGCGGAGACAGTATCGCCGCCGTCTTATCCGGGTTATCCCGCAACCAGTCCCGCACGGACCGCACCACCGCCTGAATTTCCTCTGCCGGGGCAAAGTCCCGCCCAAACACATGCACATTCGCCGGGTTATACACCGGGTTCGGTTGCGGGTCGCCCGGCGGCGTCGGCTCAATATAAGGCGGTGTCAATGACTCACGCGCACGAACCGCCACATTTGGATGTCCAGTCGCCGACCAGTCGATTAAAAAATTTGCCAGTTTAATGATGCTTGGCTGGGAGCGCCCACTGTTCGGCAACGTGCGTGCTGTCACCTCTGGGTCACTGATAAACTCACGCAGGTAACGCGGGTGCGCCGTCGTAAACGTCTCATAAATCGACTGGTTCGGGTCGCCCACCCGCACCCAGTTCCCGTGCATCCCAGCCAGCGTGTACAGAATCGTTTCCTGAAGCTGGTCGCTGTCCTGCGCCTCGTCCTCCAGGATGTAACGCCACCGCTGCTGCAATCGCTCACAATATTTTGGGTCCTCGTTGAGCGCCTTCAACGCCAGCCGAATCAAATCCTGAAAGTCCACCGCTCCCCGATACGCCAACCCCTGCTGATAACGTCGGTAGATGTCCGCACATGCTTCCGCCAGCGGCAGAGGTGCCCCAAACAGGCCCAGCTTACGCATGACCTCATCGGGCGTCATCTCGCGGTCTTTTGCCGTTCGGATGAAGTTGTTCGCAATGTTTTGTAGGGTTTCAGGGAGGTCGCGCTTGTGGATACGTGTCTTTTCGTGGTGTTCTTCGTCAATATACTGCAAAAGCGTCCCCGGATATGCGCGGAGCCACGCATCCGTAGCTGAGGCCATCACGTCCCGTGCTTCACGCTCATCTACAATGACAAAATTGGTATCCAGCCCAACAAGGTCTGGGCGTTCTCGTACAATATCGTTGGCAAGCCCGTGCAAGGTTCTTACTCTGTATCCGTACCCAGCAATAATACCACGGTCCTTGAGAAATGTCCTTATCTGCCGTGAGAAGTTCCCCACCGCCGCGTTCACCAGCGTGACAATCAGCACCTCTTGGCCGGGGTCTAGCGGCGCTTCCGTGAGTAATGTTGCCGCCAGTGCGGAAAGCGTTCGCGTCTTGCCCGCGCCAGGGACAGCCGCTACCCCCATATACCCGGAACGGTAGCTTAAAACAGCCTGTTGGTTGGGGCGTGGTGTGAAGTCTTGCATAGGGGGCTATTTCAGGTCGTGGTCAATATATTGCCAACAATTATACTATGTAAACAGTCAAAAAGATTGAGCCAATGTTGCCAGGCCCTAACCACCTTAAATCGAGGCGTAATGGGGAATGTCCCCGAAGATATAGCTGCCGATGCTCCTTGGGTCGTCGCTAAACAGAAAGTCATCCATCAATTGCATCAGGTCATTTCGGCTAATCCAGCGCTGGCCCGCCGGGTCAACCCGCTGGAACAAGCCCTGTGGGTCGCCCAACACACCCCAGATCGATGTGAATTTGCTCCAGGCCGTTGCGTGAATAATGCCCGAACTGTCCGGTGCCAACATGTCCATAATCGCCTCAAACGTGGCGTCCTCACCCCGTCGAATCCTCGCGTTGAAGATGTCCCGGCGGTCCTGGAGGGCGGTCGCGTAGGCAAACCAGTCCTCTAACGTAACCTGCTCATCTGTTCGCTTGGAGAAAGACTGAACACCACGCCACTTGATGAGGTTATCGTCATAGAGGTCCCAGTATCTCTTGCAGTATGCAGGCCAACCACTCACCTCTGCTAACCGATTCGGAAGTGCAAGGTAATCATAGAAACCCATGAGGCCGTTCTCGTCAAAATCATACAGATCAAAGTACAAGTGAAATTTGCGCCGCTTAAAATTTGACAAGGCTGACATGGTATGTACTTCCTAAAACTGCAACGCTCGTACTTCAAGATGCCAATATCTTAACGCAACCGCATTAGTAAGCTATCGATTCAACTCTCACCTTGAAATTCGATTGTAAGTGCTCAGAAACTGCTTAAATTATTACACCTCAGCAAAAATTTTGCAATTTCATGACTGCCCTTTATTCCAAAACCC
>CAYWZS010000219.1:0-3779 GCA_964462905.1 uncultured Anaerolineaceae bacterium | reverse complement strand
GTTCTTCTAGTAAATTAGAGGGTCCAAAATGTTCGACTTGGGTCTCATCTTGTAGCGAAGGTGGGACTCGAACCCACACTCCTCTCGGAACTCGAGTTTGAGTCGAGCGCGTCTGCCAATTCCGCCACTTCGCCAAACTACATGATGCATCATAAATTGATGGGGGTTGAATGTCAACATCCAACCCCCCCTATGCACTAATCCTCTTTTTTATTGCTCTCAACATCTCCCTGGCTATGCTGCATGGCCTCAATCACGAGTTGCATCTCGCTGGCGTCGCGCTCTACCCCGCTACGATAGACAGCATACTCACGCATCCAGGCTGTGTCCGACTCGCGGATGTAATGCTCTGCCGTTTCAACAATTTCCCGGTTCCCCATGTAAATCGGAACGGTTTGGTCCAGTGAGTGTGGACGGATATCGAGGATATTGCCGACCCCATCGGACGAATAACCGCCAGCTTGTTCGACCACAAAAGCGAGGGCCTGCGCCTCGTGCAACAAGCGAATCTTCCCGGCCATGCGCCCCTTACGGATGTCGCTTGGGTACATGTAGATACCACCTTTGAGAAGCGTACGGTGGACATCACCGACCATCGACCCAATGTAACGGGCATGGAGCGGATCCCCCCCTTTGCCCTCAATCCCCTGAAGGTGTTTGACATAACGACGAACCCCAGCTGTCCAGTATTTTTCGTAGCCCTGGTTGACACTGTAGTAGCGCGGTTTGTCTGGGAGCTGGATGTTGGGGTGGCTCAGAATGAACTCGCCAAGAGATGGGTCTAGCGTGAAGCCAAACACGCCCTGCCCGGTCGTATAGACGAGCATGGTGCTACTGCCGTAAATGACATACCCCGCAGCAAGGAGCCGTTTCCCCTCCTGCAATACATCATCCACAACTGCATCACGCCCCTTGGTGTATTTGCGGTGGATTGAGAAGATTGTCCCGATGGAGGTATTCACATCAATATTGGAGGAACCATCCAGCGGATCGTGAATCAGGACGTAGTTCCCCGCCTCCTGGTCCTCTGGGATCGTGCGGATCCCCTCATACTCTTCAGAGACGATCCCAGCACAGAGACCATTGTGATCGTTCATCCGCCAGATCACATCATCAGCATACATATCGAGTTTTTGCTGGGTTTCGCCAAAGACATTTTCGCTTTCTGCGGCCCCTAAAATGTCTACGAGGCCCGCACGAGTGGTTTCCTTGGCGATAATCTTAGCAGCGAGCGCGATGTCCTGAAGCAAGCGCGTAAAGCGCCCAGTGGCCTGGGGGAACATCCGTTGCTGTTCCTGTATGTGTCTTTCAATCGTAACGAGTTTTACCATGAGAATGATATCTTTTTTTGTCTGGATTTTAGTTCAGGGTAACGGTTATTGAGAGCCGTGACAACAACCTTCGGGGAATTTCGCGGGGGATGCTAAGAAACAACACATGCGGGGTGGGGGAGCGTCTTGCCACGCTCCCCCAATAGCGTGCGATGAAACTAACAGCCCACCCGCCCTTCGAACTGGGCACCGTTGAAGAAGCCGCTGATGTCAGGGGCGCGGTCGCAGCCGAGTGAGGTGTCGCCCGCTGTGTCGCTGAACTCAACATACTCGAAGCTGCTACGGACGTTTTCGTAGCGCCCGCTACTTTCATAGAAGCGATAGTTGGCCTCGTATACCACCTCACCATTACGAACCAACTCTAGCAGGAACTCCTCGCCCTCTGGTGTAATGCGAATGATGCGTTGTTGGGTTTCCGCCGTGAAAATTCTGACGGGGACTTCACCCGTCACGGGGACTTCACCCGTGGCTGGCGCGGCTACGCTTTCTTCGACGGCAGGTGGTGCCGCTGTCGGCTCTGGTGTCGCTACAGCTTCCAGCGCTGTTTCCTCCGCCACTGCAACAGCGACACCCGCCTCTACAGGGGTAAACAACAGCGCGATAGACTGTGGAAGCTCGGCCCTTAGTGTCGCGGTGTAAACCCGGCCCCAAGTGCCGTCGCTGATCATCTCTAGGAGTGCGGTTTCAACCTCATTCAAAAATGCCGTTTCACCTGGGGGGACGACCACATTCCAGGGCATCTCGGAGAGTAGATCCCCTACGATGGCGTAATCTGCGGGTGTGCCAGTGGTATCAGCCAATGCTGCCAGCACTGTCCAGTCGGCAGAGAAAGCATCTGCTTGGCCGTTGGTGAACGTCGCAAAAGCATCCGTGATGATGCCCTGTACGGGGACAACAGTAAACCCCATGGACTCTGCGGCTTCCTCCAGCACAGTCTGCATGGGCGTCCCCGCTTGGACAGCAATAGTGCGCCCAGCGAGATCGCTCAGGCCACTGTAGCCACTGTCCGCCCGGACAATCAAGCGTTGACCGTCTACAAAGTAGAAGGTGTTGGTCCACTCTCCCCATGCCTCACGCCCCGGCTCAAACCCGGTGTTACGAAGCATTAAGTCCACGCGTCCATCAGCGAGGGCATTCGGGCGTTGCCGGGCGGAAATGTTGACGAACTCCACGGGGACAGCATCACCGAACAGCCGTGAGACGAGCACCTGTGCCAGTTGCACCTCAAAACCGCTGTAGCTCCCATCCTGCTCTAACGAGAAGCCGGGCAGTGTCCCATTCACACCAACACGAACCACCCCACGCGCCTGAAGCGCACTGGCAAAGGCAGAAGGCAGGGCGGCCTCTGCTTGGGCAGGAGGCGCTGCCGCCTCCTCCGCAACGGTGGGTTCGGTCGCGACAGGTTCCGCCACCACGGCCTCGACCGCTGTAGCGTTTGCATCCGCCTGGGCGACAGACGCAACCGTTGGTTCTGCCTCCGTAGTGTCGGCGAACACAACATCTGAGAGCAATTGCTGGGACGCACTTGGTGTAATCACGAGTTCGCGGGGCAGGGTGGGTTGTGCAAGCCGCAAGGTCTCGAACTGGTCCGCGCTGTAATCACTGGGCGGGGTCGCGGGGCCATCTGGCAGGCCATCTGGCCCAACGGGAACCGAAATCAACTGTCCTGCCTCGACAGTCCACAGCACCTCCGCGATGCTAACGCCAAGGCTCCCCTCCAACACATAGAGGACCATGGCGTTGTCTGGGCGGTCCTGAACGTAAACGGTCGTCGTGGAATCCAGCGCCAGCCCCGCCCCATTCAGGCGCAAGGTCGCGTCGGTGTCCGTGGAGGTCTGTAACAACAGGCCACTGTCTACGGCACCCGCACAAGCACGATCTTCGAGGTCCCCCACGAATGAGAACGCCTGGACGTTATCCACATCGGGCGCATCCTCGGTGACAACGGTGAGGCTGCTGACCAGATAATCCTCCATGATAACCGCCGCTTCGACCCAACCGCTACCGACCGCACTATCCACCCGGACCCAGGTCTCATCCGTGATTTCAAAATCGTTCGGGTCCGGGTTCAAGCGGCCACTCCCCTGTACGGTGTCGCCGGGCACCAGTGCGCCCACCGCCGGGCTGCCTGCGACAGGGGCGGACTGGACCGAGGTAAAGGTGTTCACCGTCATCGTAATTGCCAACCCTGGCAGCACGTTGTTGGTCAGCAACCCCTCACCAAACATGACCATTGCGAGGCCGCCGGGTGCTTCCCCTAGTTGAAAACGGGCCACACCGTATGTTTCGGCATCTGCATCTAGCGGTTCTGTGCGGACGGACTCAATCTGGCTGATTTCGAGCAAGGTACCCGGTGTGTCGAAGGTAAAATCCGTAGTGATGTAACGGGGGGCGGCCTCGATTTCACCGTTGCCGTAACATACCTGGTCGGCATCTATCCCCGTGCAG
>CAYWZS010000218.1:0-3799 GCA_964462905.1 uncultured Anaerolineaceae bacterium | reverse complement strand
CGACAATACCAGCGTTAAAAATAGAACCTTCCTCATTGTCGTGCTTCTCCCTTAGCTTATGTTTAACTTGTTGTGTTTGGTCCAGGCTCGGACGTGCTTCACAATATTCTTTAGTTACTCCCGGCCTGCCATATGACAGACAAGGCCACAAAAAAGGGCACAAGGCCATTAAAAATTTTTGGGTTATTTCACACTGCCAGACCACAACCCTTCGGTGAACTGCTTCTGCGTGAAGAAGTACAGCACGATGATCGGAAGTACTGTAATGACCGCTGCGGCCATCTGAAGTTGCGCGTCGGTGTTGGCGTCTGTCTGGACGAAATACTGAAGCCCCTGGGCGATAGGCCGCCAATCGTCTGTGGTGATCACGAGCAGCGGCCATAGGAGTGCGTTCCACGAGCCTATGAACGTGAAGATCACTACTGTCATGATAGGCGCTTTGGACAGAGGGATTACTACACGCATCATGAAACCAATATGGCCCGCGCCGTCTAGCTGGGCTGCATCCCACAGGTCCGATGGGACTTGCGCAAAGAACTGACGCAGCAAAAAGATGGTGAAAGCCGAGGCCAAGAACGGAATCACCAAAGACGGCCAGTTATCCAACCAAACCCCAGCCCGCCCGAATAGGCTTTCGCTAAGGCGGCTAAACCACACGGTAGTCAGGTAATTGGGTACCAAGGTGACCACACCGGGGATCATCAGCGTGGTAAGCATGGCGGCAAACAAGAATTCCTTGCCGATAAAGCGCATCCGGGCAAAGGCGTAAGCGGCTGGCACACAAACGACCAACATTCCGCTGACAAGAATGGCCGTAATACGAACGCTGTTCCACATATACTGAGAGAAACGCGCACGCTCCCATGCAATTATGTAGTTCTCGAAGATGTAACCCGTGACAATGTTGAAGTCGTCCTGACCATCCGCCTGGGCCTGTAAGCTGGCCTGGGCGATATTGTTCGGTATCAAACGAGAGGGAACAAACTGCCCCGTAGACACCTCAAAGCCGGACATAAATGACCAGTTCACCATCCATACAAAAGGTATCAGTGCCACTATTGTTCCGAATACCAATACAGTGTAAGTCAGCACATCGCCCCACGGAAACGCTTTGCTTGGCCGCTTGCTGGCCTGCGTTCCGGACTCTGCCACCACTAATGTCTGGCGCTTCTCGCTTGCGTTATCCATAGAAAACATTGCGCCCCACTGTTCGATTTTGGATGATGGTCAAGATGAGGATGATTACAAACAGGATGAAGGCCATCGCCGAGCCATAGCCATAATCCGGTGACGTTGTACGCACGTTGTCGAAGATCTGCAAGTTAATGGTGTCCACTGCCTGCAACGCACCAGGTCGGCGCATCAGAAAGAACTGCGTAAACGCCTGTAATGTACCGATAGTGGTGACGAGGATGAGGAAAAATGTTGTCGGCGATAGTAGCGGGAGCGTCACATGGCGGAATTGCTGCCATGTATTGGCCCCGTCGATCTTTGCAGCCTCGTAAACCTCCACATCGATGTTGCCCAAGCCAGCCAGAAAGATTACGGTGCTGTACCCCGCAAAGGACCACACTCCGAACAGAATAATCACTGCCAGTGCTAACGGCGGCCCAGCTAGTGCCGCCGGCACAGCATCCCCGAACAACATACGGAAAATGCCAGTCGGCTCTAACAACCACCGTTGGTTTTCCAGGCCCCAAAATTGCATAAACTGGTTAATGGGTGACTGAGGATCCGGCGAGAACAGCAGGGAAAACACAACCGATGTCGCCACCACCGGCGTAATGTATGGCATAAAAAAGACCACGCGGAAAAACGACCGCATCTTGATCTTCTGAAACAGCAAAACCGCTAGAAGTAGGCCAATGCACAATTGAAGCGGCACCGAAAACCCGGAATACATCATGGCTACTGCCAAACCGTTGAGTACTCGGTCATCGGCGTTTACCAGAGCACGCGGCACTTCTGTCACTAGCATAGTGCCACCAACCAGCAACATTACCACCAACAAACCGCGTAACCAAAAACCTCTGTTAGTCTCGGCGCGAACAACCGTCTGCCATACATACAGGCCGGCACCCACCAGGGCCGCACCAACTGTAATTAGAAGCGTCTGTGACCAGATAGGCACCGTCGTACCGTCCGCCAACGCTCCTTGAATGGCATCATGTACACCCATCAGGTTCAGCCGCAACAACCAACCACCAGCCGCCAGCACAACGCTCGCGAAGGCTACGTTGAAGATGGTGGACACGTCCCCCTCTTGTCTCAGCATACGGGTGAAGCCGATCACAGTTAGCAGGCCAAACGCGGATAGCACCACCAGCCACCATCCCGCCTGAACTGCCTCGGGGAAGAAGAAGCTGTTGAAAAACTCATTGACAAAAACCGCGTTAGTACGAGGTTGCCCACGTAAGCGGCGCACCACGTCCATGATGATTGGCAAAAGGGTAAAGAGCCAGTTAACCAAGCCCAGGAAGGCCATAGAAACGGCAAAGCCGGGTATTACATAGAGCAAATGCTTTGGTCTGCTACGCGTTTGGCGTAGGCTACGCCATGCGAGGTACAACCCACAAATCAGAATGATCAACGATATCCAAAAGAAGATTACATAGGCGAAATTGCCTAGCGCACGGTAGTAAGCCTCAAGCCCCTTAAATTCATCCGGGAAGCGTCGCCACTCGTGAAGGCTGACAAAGAAGGTGAAGGCGACCGGGAAAAACTCGAAGATGAACACAAGAATGATCGCCGGTGTAAGAAACGCGAAAGCCATTAGGTTCTCATTCAACCGTCGACGGTTGATCTTCTCAAGCCAAGTGCGACGGCTCGTCTGCAACACGTCCTGTGTCGTCATGTTGTGCCTAACTGCCTTTCTCGGTGTTACGAACTGCGTACAGGTTGGATCCGTGGTAAATTTCAGCGTGTATGATAGACGTATCCGGTGCATTCTGAATCTAAAAACTTTCGTTTCTAATTCAAACGAAAGTAAAGCGGGAGAGATCTTCAATTTTGTAAAATTCTCTGGAAAATTTATTATTGATGTGATAAGAGCAAGTTAATCAATGGCACAAAACCGTGAATGAAGGCATCAACGTATTGGGCCTGGTTTAACATCTGTACAACCAAGTGTCACTCGATTAGCGCAAGATGAGTTACGTCAGATCATCAATTTTAGGCGTTTGTATCACTTCAAGGGAGAAAAAGTCGGCTGAGATTGTCCGACGCTAACGTGTGTTTTGCTAGTGCAAAATATCCGATGATAGGCCCTGCGTAGAGTAGAATATAATGTCCGATAATACGGGTAAAAACAGATTAAGTGAGGACATTTCCTCATGAGCCAAATTCTTGCGTACTTCCACCGACAAACAGGACCTCGACGGCCAGCGACTGCAAATCTTCGATTACGCCCGCACACATCAGCTTGAGATTGCCGATTTCATCGCCATCAACATGTCGTCGCGTCGCAGCCAGCAAGATCGGCGACTGGATGAGTTGCTGGCCCGCCTGAACCCCGGCGACACGCTGCTGGTGACCGAACTCAGTCGGCTGGGACGTAGTACCGGACAGGTCATCTCGCTCATTGATGACCTGCTGGCACAAGCGGTTCGAGTCGTCGTCATCAAGCAGAATCTGACCCTCGACCGCCATCGCGACGACATGCAGTCGTTGACAATGGTCACGATGTTGTCGCTGTTCGCGGAGATGGAGCGCATGATGATTAGCCAGCGCACGCGTGAGGCACTTGCAACCAAGAAGGCACAGGGGATTCAGCTCGGCAAGCCGAAGGGCACGATTCAGG
>CAYWZS010000217.1:2512-3817 GCA_964462905.1 uncultured Anaerolineaceae bacterium | reverse complement strand
GGCAAATACTTCGCCAAGGTCATCTGGCTGGCGGAGCCGAATGCGCCCGACGGCCGCCCCAAAACCGACCAGCGCAACGCCGATCTCAACTTGCGGACCCGCCCCATCCTCGGCCTGGTGATCATCTCCGACCTGACGTATCAGCGGGGCAAATGGAGCGACGGAACCATCTATTCACCCTTGGAAGGCCAAACCGTCGACTCCACCCTCACCCTGATGGATGATGGCAAGCTCAAAGTAACGGGGAGCAAGTACTTCTTCTCCGCCAGCAAAACCTGGACCCGCCTATGAAATCCCTCTTAACCCTCGGGTGGCTCGCCTGGCTGATGACGCTGGGTGCCATCACGCTTGCCCAGAACCAGACGGTCGAACTGCCCCACGTCCAAGCCGCCATCCAACTGGCCTGGCAGCAGAATCCTGACCTGGAAGTTTATCAGCTGCAGCAGCAAAAGGCCCACTCGGAGTGGCGCAGCGCCCAGACGGCGTATTTGCCCAAAGTTACGGCCACGGCCAACGGCCAGTGGAATGCCGACCTGCCGATCACACCCTTTCCGGCAGAGTTAGGCGTGTTGCTGGGCGAACCCGGCCAGTCCGTCAACGTGCAGTTTGGGCAGGCCTACCAGTACAACGCCGGACTCAACCTGTCGCAACCCCTGCTCGACTGGCAGGCCATGCAGCGCAGCCGCCTGAGCCAGGCCGCCCTACAGACCAGCGCCGCCCAAACCGAGGCCTTTCGCCAAAGCCTGGCCGAGCAGGTGGCGCTGAGTTACTACACCGCGCTGGTGGCCCAGGAAGCCCTGGCGGTGAGCGAAACCGATTTGCGTGTGGCCGACAGCATCCTTTTGCTGGCCCAGGATAAATTCGACCAGGGCGTGATCGATCGCCTGAGCCTCAACCAGGCACAGATCAACCTCAATCACCTCAGGCAAAGCGCAGCGACCACGCAGATATTGCTGGAGCAAAGCCGCCACCAATTGGCCATCTTGCTGGGGCTGGGCGAAGGCCAGCGCCTTATGCTATCGGGTAGCCTCACCCTGACAGACCTCGCTCGGGTTCCCGACCTCAACCCGGATCGAACCCTTCAGGTCGTGGAGTTGCAGGTCCGGCAGGCTGAGCAGCAGGTGAAGCTCCAGCAGAGCGCCTACCTCCCCAAACTGTCCTTTTATGCCTACCTAGGCCAGCAGCAGTTTCAAGACGAGTTCGCGCTTTCCTTTCAGGATGACGCCTGGAGCAATTACAACTACCTCGGCCTCAACTTGTCGGTGCCGATTTTCTCCGGATTCAGCACCCGCACCCAGGTCAAAA
>CAYWZS010000217.1:0-2412 GCA_964462905.1 uncultured Anaerolineaceae bacterium | reverse complement strand
AAGGCGGAAAACGCCTACCTCAACGCCCTCTCTGCCCTCTACGCCTACCACGCCACCATCATTGCAAGAAAATGACCATGCCTAAGCTTTCAACTCTCATCGGTAGCCTGTGGCTCGCCCTGCTCCTGAGCAGTTGCCAGGAAGCGGTCCAGACCCAGGTCGAAGAAAAGGACATCGTAGATGCCGTGTTTGCCAGCGGTTTCATCGCCATGGAGGATGAGTACCTCGTGATGGCCAATACCGAGGCCCAAATCCTGCGGCAATTGGTGCAGGAAGGCGACGCCGTGCTGACCGGCATGCCCTTGTTCAAGCTCTCGCAGGAGGTGCAATCGGCCCAACTGGCCACCGCGCAAGCCAATTACGAGGACGCCCAGCGCAAAGCCGCTGCCAATTCCCCCCAACTGGCGGAGCTGACCCTCAAGATCGAACAAGCCGAGAGCCAGCTCCAGCAGGACCGGAAAAACTACGAGCGCTACCAGCAACTGGTGACCACCCACGCCGTCTCGCAGTTGGAGTTCGAGCAAGCCAAGATGCAGTACGAAAACGCGCAGAATTCCCTGGCTCGCTTGCAGCAGTCGCTGGCCGATCTGGAGAGCTCCCTCCAACTCAACCTGGAAAATGCCGCCCAACAGCTTCGCATTCAGCAGGAAAACAGCGCCGACCACGTGATTACCTCCGCCATCGAGGGCAGGGTGCTCACCCTGATGAAACAGCAGGGGGAGTTGGTGCGCCGCGGCGAGGCCCTGGCCAAAGTCGGCGGGGGGGAGGCCATCGTCAAGCTCTACGTGGCCGAAGAAGACATCAACCTGGTCGAGGTGGGACAGACTGCCTACGTGGCGCTCAACACGGCCAAGGACGACCGGCACGCAGCGCGCATCAGCAAGATTTACCCGGCCTTCGATGAGCAGCAGCAGTCTTTCATCGTCGAGGCGGTTTTTGTAGCGCCCCCCACTACGCTTTATCCGGGTACGCGCCTGCAAGCCAACATCGTGGTGGACAGGAAGGAAAATGCGTTGGTCATCCCGGCTGAATTTCTCCTGCCCGGCGACAGCGTGATGCTCGCGGATCGCTCTGTCCGGTCCATCGAGGTGGGGTTGCGCAGCGAAGCATGGGCGGAGGTAGCCAGCGGCTTGGAAAAGGGGAACACCGTCATCGTTAAACCATAGCTGTCATGGCCTCCACCAATCACAAAATCGCCTTTGCACACCTCACTTCGCGGCTCAAGCAGACCCTGGTCGCGGTGCTGAGCGTGACCTTTGGGATCTCGATGTACGTGTTCATGAACAGCTTCATGAACGGCGTCAACGACACCCAGACCGACATGGCCTTTAGCGCACTGGCGCACCTGCGGGTGTACAACGACCGCCCCGAAGATCGCACCAACCTCCTGGCCGCCCAGACCAGTAGCCGCGAGCTGGTTCACCTGCGCAACCCCAAGGTGATCCAGTACACCGAGGGCATCCAAAATCCTGAACAGTATATCGACCTGCTGGCGCAGCATCCCGCCGTCTCAGTGGTGGCGCCGGAGGTAAACCTCAACGTGTTTTTTCAGCATGGCTCCCTGAAGCTCAACGGCAGAGTCGCGGGCGTGGACCCGGTCAAAGATGACGCCCTCTTCCACACCAAGGACTACATCATCGCCGGGGATTGGGATGCCCTCCAGTATCGCAGCGATGGCATCGTGATCGGGGTGGGACTGGCGGAGAAACTCAGCCTGAAGCTACACGACCACCTGGTGGTCATGACCTCGGAGGGGGTCACCAAGCGCTACGAAGTGCTCGCCCTGTTTCGCACCTCGATCAGCAGTGTGGACGACAGCAAAGGCTACCTCCGCATCAGCGCGGCCCGGCAGCTGATCTCCAAAAACATGAGCTACGTAACCGACCTTCAGGCCAACCTGCTCGATTACAATCAGGCCGAAGCCGTCGCGCAGGCCCTACAAGGCCGCATTCCTTTCAAAGTCGAGTCCTGGCAGGCGTCCAACGAGCAGTTGGTGGCGGGCAATGAACTGCGCGACATCATCGCCCTGGCCGTGTCGCTGACCATCCTGCTGGTGGCGGGCTTTGGCATCTACAACATCATGAACATGACGGTCAACGAGAAGATCCGTGAAATCGCGATCCTCAAGGCCATGGGCTTTGACGGCAGGGATGTGGTGGAAATCTTTCTGATCCAGTCCATCATCATCGGGATCGTCGGCGGCCTGGTGGGCCTGGGCTTCGGCTACGTGGTCTGCGCCATCGTGGACCGGCTGCCCTTCGAAATCGCGGGCCTGACCAGCCTGCCCGTGGCTTACCGGACGGTGGACTACGTCATGGCCTTTCTCTTTGGCCTGATCACCACCTTCATCGCCGGTTACCTGCCCGCCAAAAAAGCATCACGCGTCGACCCAGTCGAAATCATCCGAGGATA
>CAYWZS010000216.1:0-3821 GCA_964462905.1 uncultured Anaerolineaceae bacterium | reverse complement strand
ATTGATTCTTTTGAAAATCATGAAGCATACGTCATGTCTCCTCCCCGTCACGGTGCCAATTACACCGATGTAAAAACAAACAACATCAGCGCCATTCTCACCGCTATTCTCAAGCACGGCACCGCCTCCCGCGCACAATTGGTCAACGAGATCGGTGTCTCTAGCGCCACCATGACCAATCTCGTTGGGGAACTCACCGGACAAGGAATACTTAGCGAGGAAGGCATCATCAAAGGCAACATCGGGCGGCCACAGCGTACCGTACAACTCGTTCCTGATGCCCGTTTCGCGCTTGGCATTCACATCGACGTAGACACCGTCCACATTTCACTCACCAACGCCCTTAGCCAGGAAATTGACCATTACACCCTGGAAAACATGGACAGCACCCCCTGGGAAGAAGTGCTACAGGCCAGCACGAACGCCGCCCAAACACTCATTTCCACCCACCACATTCCGCCCACCAAACTTGTCGGCGTCGGCATGGCTGCCACAGGCCTTGTAGACCCGTTTACTGGCGTCAACATCACCGCCCCCAACCTCTCTTGGCACGATGCACCACTCAAAACCACCATAGAAAAACAACTCGACATGCCCGCCATCGTAGATAACAACGTCCGCGCAATGGCACTCTACGAAGCGATGTTTGGGACTGCAAAACATGCCCACACCCTAGCCTTCGTTTATGCGCGTATCGGCGTTGGCGCTGGCCTAATGATAAACGGGTTTCCCTATCGTGGTGCGGGGGCGGGCGCTGGCGAGATCGGCCATACCACCGTGGTCATGGATGGCGGCGCAACCTGTCGCTGCGGTAACGTCGGCTGCCTGGAAACCGTGTTCTCCGCACCCGCCCTGCTCAAACACGCCCAGCAAATCGCACAGACACACCCCAATAGCCAACTCGCCCGACAAACCCATCCACTCACGCTAGATCATATCTTCACCGCCGCCCGCGCAGGCGACCCCGCAACACAAGCCATGCTCACAGATCGAGCACGTTATGTCGGGATTACCCTCGCCAATCTCGTCAATGTCTTCAACCCAGAGATGATTATGCTCGGCGGCATCTTCACCCAGGAACGCGGGACCATCTTTCCAACTATCCAGCAAATCATCCAGAATCACTCCTTCAGTAACCTAGGCCACCAGGTCCAACTGCAAATCAGCCAATATGGGCAGGGCATCGGGCGCGTCGGCGCAGCCGCCCTCGCCCTAGACACCTTTTTCTACCGACCAATGAATCGCTACCTATCCCACAAAATTTGACCCACCCGCTGAGAGGATGAACCGTGCTACGTGATGACCGCTTTTTCAACCCAACCCACCGCGACCTCGCCCAATCGCTCTACGAGACTGTGCGCGACCTTCCCATTATCTCCCCGCATGGACATGTCAACCCCACCCTCTTTGCGGACCCGAACGCACGTTTCGGCTCGCCTGTAGACCTACTCATCATCCCGGACCACTACATCTTTCGGATGCTCTACGCCGCAGGGATGCCGCTAGAAGCCCTCGGTATTATGCCCCGCAACGGAGACACCACCCACGTAGAAACCGACCACCGCACGATCTGGCGCACCTTTGCAGACCATCTCTACCTGTTCCGGGGTACCCCCACCGGCATTTGGCTCACCCAGGAACTACATGACGTGTTCGACGTTCACGAAAAGCTCACCCCACAGAGCGCCGACCGCATCTATGACCACATCGCCACCTGCTTACAGTCACCGGAATTCACCCCTCGCGCCCTCTACGACCGTTTCAACATCGAAGTTCTCTGCACCACGGACGCCGCCTCCAGTTCGCTGGACGCCCACCGCACCATCCGCGACAGCAAGTGGAACGCCCGTGTCCTCCCCACCTTTCGCCCAGACGATGTCGTGAAGATCAACCGCCCCGGCTGGCATGAGCGCATCGACCGCCTTTCCGCCATCACCGACACCTACATCCACAACTACCAGAGCTTTCTCGACGCCCTTCGTGAGCGTCGCAACCAATTTCGCCGCGTCGGAGCTACCGCCACCGACCACGACCTACCACGCCCCCCCTTCGCCGAAATCGCAGGCTACCAGAAGACCGCCTTCAACGACGCCATCTCCGGCAAAACACCATCCCAGGCCAACGCAGACTTCTTCGAGGCCAACATCATCTTCGACATGGCCCAGATGTCCGTTGACGACGGCATGGTCATGCAGTTGCATATCGGATCCTATCGCAACCACAATAACACCCTGTTCCATCGTTTCGGGCCAGATACAGGCGCGGACATTCCCATGCTCACCGAATTTACCCATAACACCGCCAACTTCCTCTCCACTTTCGGCAACAACCCCAATTTCACCCTGATCCTGTTCACCCTAGACGAATCCACCTACAGCCGCGAACTCGCCCCACTTGCGGGTCACTATCCCGCCCTCAAACTCGGCCCACCCTGGTGGTTCCACGACAGCCTCAACGGGATGCGCCGCTACTTCGACCGAGTAATCGAAACCGCTGGCATCTACAATACAGTCGGCTTCAACGACGACACCCGCGCCTTTCCCTCTATCCCTGCTCGCCACGATGTCTGGCGACGCGCCACCGCCGACTACCTCGCCGGGTTACTGTCACGCGGGATCATTGACGAGGAGGACGCCCACGCTATGATCTTGGACCTCGCGTACAATCTCGCCAAAGAAACCTATCACCTGTAACCAAAAGGTCTACATTCGCCGCCAGCACATTTCATTTTCCAGCTAAATTCGGCACAATAGGCTCTTCTGATTGCGAGCTACGCTAGAGAGCCTCCGGCGATGATAAGAACTTTGACGATACTGCTACCCCTGTCCTTCCTACTTGTTGCGCCCCTCGCGGCCCAGGATGAACCGCTTACGATCTGGTCCCGCTTTAACACCCAAAATCCGCAGGTGCTATCCGATGAATGGTTAGCCGGATTACTTGTGGACTACGCCGGAGAAACAGGCCAAACCATCGAGAACACCTTCTACCCCTTCGACCAAATCAACACCACACTTAACATCGCCGTCCAAACCGGGACAAATATCCCCGACGCTGCCTATCTCGACACCGAACAGGTGAGCTTTTTCTACAACAACGGCACCCTCACCGACCTCACTGGCTTTGTAACCAACGCATCATGGTACAACGATCTGGAACCCGCATCGCTTGCCACCTGCACCGCCCCCGACGGTTCCATCCTATGTGTGCCGTCCACCACCTCCCACTACTACGTCTACTACTGGACCAGCGCCTACCCAGACGGCTATCCGGCCACCACCGCCGACTTCCTCGCGATAGCCCCATCCATTCGAGAAACAGGCCGCTACCCGCTCACATTCAAAGCTGCCGAACCCGTCTCTGTCGAGCGTTTCTACACCGGGCTATTGGCATCCTACGGTGTCACGCTGGCAGGTCCAAACGGTGAAGCAACCTGGACGACCGACGAGGCCGTCGAAGCCATCACCTTTGTTCGTGAGCTATTCGCCCAGGGCTATGTGCCGCCTGTCGCGCTCGCACCTCAATTTGAGTACGAGGAGCCCTTCAAACAAGGCGAGGCGGCCAGCTTTGTCGCGGGAACTTTCTCCTATGTCTACCTCAGCCCATTAACCTCCCCCACTGGGACTGATTTCAACGTGGAAATTACAGGTGGCTTCGATACCGACGCTCTTGCAGTCGGCGCAGCCGCAAGTGTCAGCGAAATTGACTTTGCCCCCCCGCTTTCCGCACCAGACGGCGTTCCCGTGTCTGTCATCTCCAGCGAAGCCTGGGGGGTTCCCTTCGGAGCCGAAAACATCGACGCCGCTCTCGCCTTCATCGACCAC
>CAYWZS010000215.1:0-3894 GCA_964462905.1 uncultured Anaerolineaceae bacterium | reverse complement strand
GGAGCCATACCCGGTTTATCGTTTGATCAGCGCTTAGGTTTGTTCAGCGGAGTCACTTCATGTCCCCCGAATTATGTCTGCTAAGGTAAACCCGATGTCCAAACGCACTCTAAAACCGAACTTGTCGCCGTCAGCGCAGTCCACTTTCGACGCCTACGACCAATACCTGACAATGTCCCTCGATCTGCGCCCGGCCACCGTTCGCACACGGTGGAACGGCCCTACGCCCTCCCGCCGTACCCCGGACAACGCCCGTTACATTACGGGGTCAGCACTTGGTTAGCTTCCACATCAACCACCGTTTGCATTTTCCCATCTGGATAGCGAATGTACACGCGAGCTATCCGCTGGGCTTGACCTAGCCCGAAATGTAGCACAGGCGTTTCGCTGGCAAGATAGCTGCTACCAATATGCAATTCGCGCCGTAATGTGACGCCATTGGGAAGTTCCAGTGTAACGACGGTGCCCGCTTGTGGCACATCTAACGAAACTTGCAGCCAATGACCGGGCGGTGTCTCGTTTTCCAGTAAAATTGCACCCCCGGCGATGTTATTCACGGCTAGATCAAGATCACCGTCATGATCATAGTCTGCTAGCGCACTCCCCCGCGCCAATAATGCGCCCACATCATCAAGCCCCACAAGCTGCGTCCACTCGCGGAACTGCCCGGTATGCCCCTCTATCGTGCGGTTGCCATATAGCCGAATAAGCTCAGGGTCACTTTGCAGGTTGGTGATGGGCACGCGCCCGTTTACCGTGAGCATGTCTACATCCCCGTCATGGTCAAGGTCTGCCAGCGACGTTCCCCACCCCGTCATATTGTTACCAAGCCCCATCATGCCCATACGATAGGTGCTGTACTCAAAGTTAATGAAGCCGTTTTCGTGGGTGCGGTTGCGATACAGCGCGTTTAGTTCTGCGTCCCAATTGGTTACAAATAGATCAAATTGCCCGTCACCGTCATAATCAGCCGAGGCAACGCCCATACCGCTACCGGTATCGCCTACATTTGCGCTTTCATGCACATCTAAAAACCGAAACCCGATATTGTCATCCGCCGGAATATATTCGTATAAGCGGTTGGCCTGCCCATCGTTGGCAATGTACAAGTCCACATCTCCGTCGTTATCGGCATCTGTGAAAATTGCGCCAAGCGCACGCTCATCACGAAAAAGCCCAACATCGCGGCTTACTTCGCGGTAAGTTACGGTGCCATCTGCGCGTAACGCTTGGCTGATGTAGAGCCTATCGGGGATACCATAATAATCTTGTGGGAATGCGCCAACTGGCTTGGGAACCTTGTTGTTTAGGTCAATGTAGCCGCCGACATATAAATCTGGCAAGCCGTCATGGTTTAGATCGGCGGCGGCGGCGGCGGTGTTCCATTCCGGTGCAGCTAGCCCCGCCTGTACTGCGCCCTCTGTAAATGTACCGTTGCCGTTGTTCCATAAGAGCGCATTTGCGCCATCAGCAGTGACGAACAAATCCGTATGACCGTCTGCGTTTAGGTCGGCGGCGATGCACCCGTTACCGCGCATTGCGAGATTTGTGCCCGTTTGCGTACTGACGTTTGTAAATTGTCCGGCGTCATTACGGTAGAGTGCATTCTCCGGTAAATTTCCCTGCCAATAATCGCGCTCATCCTCCGCATGACTGTTCACGAAATATAAATCCAGCCAGCCATCATTGTTGTAGTCAATCCAGCATAATCCCGCGCCCATCATGGCTATTGGATCATCGTAAATTTGCTCTACGAACGCCCCATGCTGAAAATCAATTCCGGTCCTGTCGCTCACATCGACAAAGCGCCAATTTTCATCCGGTGCTGTGATGTTCGTTTCACGCGCTAAAGAGGCCCGCCCAGCAAGGGCCAGTGCCGCCGCCGGAGAGCTTGCCGACTGTGGTTCATTGTCTGCTGGTGGCGTGTCTAGCGGTAAATCGCTTGGCACACTTTCTGGAACAATATAATCAAGGTCGGCGGCGCGTGGGTCAGTTAGTGCTTTGATGAACGCGACAAGATCATCAATATCCTGTTCGGTGAGGTCTAGTCCGTTAATTAACTGCGGGGATGCACTGTGCAACCTTACGTCTACATCAAAAAACTGAAAACTACTAAGAAAGGCCGAGGGTAGATAGACCGCCGGATCATAGCCGCTGGAATAGCCGAGAATGTCTGTATGGTAGATCACTGCATCGCGCAGTGTGGGATATGCGCCGGTGTGGAAGTAGGGCGCAGTGAGTTCTGCATTACGCAAGCTAGGCGTTCTGAATGCGTATTGGTCACGGTGATCAAAGCTCACGGCACTGCGCCCCCAGTCATCACGCCCATTTTCCCCGTGACCTTTGCCTGGTCCAAGTTGAGGCACGAGCAGGTTATGAAAATCCTGATCGGTGAATAAATTCCCCGTGTGGCACACGGAACAGTTCACGGCGGCGTCAATTTCGCCATAAAACAACAGCGCCCCGCGTTTTTCCTGCTGATTGAGTGCGCCTAGCTCCCCGGCAAGGTAGTTATCCCACGGGGAATCCGTGAAAATCAATTGGCGTTCAAACGCGGCGAGCGCCTGCACCACCTGCATAATCGTGATTTCGTCTGTGCCGAAAACAGTATCGAACTGTGCAACGTATTCGGGTTTTGCTTGCAAGCGTGCGACAATACCGCGCCGGATGCGCTGTGGCGAAGTGCCGCCCCATGTTGCACCAGCCATCTCATGTAAGCTGATAATCGGGAGTAGGGCTTGTGCTACCAGCGCATCATCAAGCTGCATACTATTGATTGCATTTTCTAGCGTTTGCACGCTGCCGCCCGCTGCGGCGTAGGTACTCACACGCCCATCCCAGAACTGTACGTCCAGCAACGCGCTGTTAATAATCGTCGGGGAATTACGCGGGATGAACACACCGTTGAATGGGTTTGTAATCGTACTGCCGCCCATCAACACATAATCACGCCCGCTGCTGCCAGTAAAATCTGCCACTTCTTCTGCAAGCGTGATCGTATCGGCAAAGGTGCGATCTGGTCCTAACCCGACACCGCCACTGCCAATAGAAAGCACACGCCCATCCGTCATACCAAACGCGGGATGATGGCACGTCGCGCACGAAATGTTTTTATCACCGGCAAGCAGCGGGTCAAAGAATAGGTTTCTTCCAAGTTCGGCAAGCTCGGTGTCACCTTCGCGCAGGGATGCGCCGGGGTTTGGCGTCAGGTTATGGCGTGCTGTTACGTCGCGTAGTATGGCGTCATAGTCAACGGGAGCAAACTCACGGCGCGTTGTTTCATCACCCGCTGCGCCAGACATCTCTACAGATTCTATCGGCGGCAACTGTCCTGCGGGCGCAATGTGAAGCACTTGCCCGTCGAACAGTTCCGTTACCAGCACAGAGCCATCTGCCAGCGGCAGCACAGAAGCCGGAAAATTTAAGTCGTCAATCAGCGGGAAAACTTCGCCATCTTCGGTGATGCGGCTAAGGCGTCCGGTATTGGGACGGTAGCCCTGCCCACTAAAACACGAGCCATCTGGCGCAAACTGGGCAAATTCCAGCAGCCACAGCGTACCATCCGGCGCAGCAGCAATATCAATCGGCATATTCAGGTTATCAATCACCGTGCGCTGGTTTCGGTTTTCGTCTATTGCCACGAGTTCGCCGCCGTTAAGCGGATACGGGCAGCCGCTAAACAACGTCACATAATATTCATCGCCCACCTTTTCGATGCCCGTAGGCACCGGGTCCAGCGTGAGGTTGTCGTTGGTTGGGTGTTTAAGCGGGTCAAAGCGGTGGAAAAAATGCGTGCGCCCGTCGTCGGTTTCTCGTGCTACGCCATTACCAGAAGAATCCGACACAATCGGCACGCCGTTGTCATCATAAGTCATATCAAACGGGTTAATCAGC
>CAYWZS010000214.1:0-3911 GCA_964462905.1 uncultured Anaerolineaceae bacterium | reverse complement strand
ACCTATAATTACAATATTGCTTGTCATTGAGAATTTTTCGTGTTATCCTCGCACAAGTGTGAAAAAAGTAAACTTATTGTGTGGACAATCTAACCTTATGCGCCAGACCGATACGATACGTCGCCTGCAACGGGATGACCTTGCTACCCAGATGGTCCTACGCTACCACCGAGAGAGCACCCTGCTTGACGGCGATATTCCACGAAACACGACGCTCCACATGCTACAGGAACTGTCGTCGGACAGCCTCGTCCGTGAGGAACGCCCCACCAGCATCGCCGAGTGGATTGCCCTGGTGCTGTTTGCGGCGGATACGCCCACCGTGATAGCATTACGCCGCGTTGCCAGGGAAAATGCGGACACCATCTACATCCAGGCGGAACGCTGGCTGGGCATGATCGACGCACAACACGCATCCCGCCAAAAACACACGACGGCATCCAACCACACAGGGCATAGCAAACAAGGAGTAGCGGACGATGGGCGCTGAGGAACATCGCGAGCAAGCGGGGGACGCCCCTATCGGCGTGGGGCTGGTGACGGTGAGCGACACGCGTACCCCCGAAACGGATAAGAACCACCACTATATTGCGCCCCGCCTGGCGGAAATGGGGCACCACCTGGCCGCTTACCGCATCATCAAGGATGAGCCGGACCAAGTGGCAGACGCGCTCGACGAGATGGCCGCCAACCCGGATGTGCGGATTGTGCTGTTCAACGGTGGGACGGGTATCGCCCCCCGCGACACCACCTACGATGTCGTCAGCCAGAAGCTGGAGAAGGTCCTACCCGGTTTCGGTGAAATCTTCCGAGTGTTGAGCTACGAGGAGGTCGGCGCGGCGGCCATGCTCTCACGGGCCACGGGCGGCGTCTACCGTAATACGGTGGTGTTCTCCATGCCCGGCAGCACCAACGCCGTCAAGCTGGCGCTAGAGAAGCTCATCCTGCCAGAGATGAATCATCTTGCCTGGGAGATCGTGCGGACCTCGTGAAAGCTGCCTGCTTTTGTGCGGGTGGTGTGCCCTTCCCGATAGGTTTCTGTTAATAGATAGCGGGTGATTTTGTAACAAAAGCGCAATTGACCAGAATGCCTGTTGCCAATAACATTACGCAAGGTGTATATTTGTTACAGAATATAGCGGCATGATTAAACCTTTCGGAGTGACATATGAACAAGCACAAGTTGCTGCTCGTTGAGGACGACCTCAACATTAGCAAACTCATCAGCGATTACATGTCTCGTCACGAGTACGAGGTCATCTGTATGGAGGATGGGCCAGAAGCCATTGAGTATATCAAGAAAGAAGGCCTGCCCCATATTGCCCTGGTGGACCTGGACCTGCCGACGATGCACGGCTTTGAGGTTGCCACGCGGCTGAAGTCCATGGCCGACGTGCCGATTATCTTCGTGACCTCCACCGGGGACACCGAGACGATTGTGCAGGGCTTGCGGAAGTACGCCGAGGACTTCATCGTGAAGCCCTTCGAGCTACGCGAGCTAGAGGCCCGGATCCAGGTGGTGCTGGCACGTATGCCCAGCCTAGACTACGCCAGCGAACCCATCATTGAGGTGGACAACAACCTCAGTATCGATTTCGCCCACAATAAGCTGACCGTCAACAAAAAGACGCACGGCCTCACCCCCACCGAGTCGATCCTGCTGCATGTGTTGCTGCGGAACGCCGGGCGCGTGGTAGAGAACCGCATGTTGATTGGCCGGGTGTGGCCGTCTGAGGATGTCGGCGAGGACACCTTGCGCGTCCACATGCACCGCCTGCGCCGTAAGCTAGAGGCGGACAGCCACCACCCGCACTACATCCGCACGGAGCGCGGCGTGGGCTATATGTTCACGGTTCGCCCACCAGAACGCGAAGAAGTTAGCGCCGAGGCGAACTAGGCCAACAGGCCATCATGATAGATGCAATGGGTTAGCCGCCCATCGCACAACGGGAACAACACGCGAATGGTAGAAACTCAGGTGAACCTGAAACACTACGATTACCTGCTAGAGACGATCCGGTTGCGCGTGCAAGGGGACTTGTTTTTTGTGAGTTGGGTGTCGTCACCAGATGACACCCCGCCTGTGCTTGTCGCGTCCTACCCACATCACGCGGGGTCACCCCCTACCGCGCTAATCGGGCATCTGGCGACAGTCACCACACAGCACGAGGACACCGTCCCCCTCCACGCGGGGACCCAGGGCATCACACCGTTCACAGGTGGTGTGGTTCACTGTGTCCGTGTCTCAACCGGGACTCTCATCACAGGGGTTCTCACCTACGGCGACCCGGCCTATGTTGACGCGGACCAGCGGGCTGTCGCGCAGGCCGGGGCGCTTGCGGCGGAACTCTGGGGCACAGCCCCCCCACATACCCAGCACCAGAAGCAGCAAAACCTGCTGGACGCCAGCCGGGTCTTACCCCACGCCCCCCACCCGCAGGCCCTAGTTGAGGCCATTCAACACTATTTCCTGGGCGAAAAGGTTAGCGTCTGCGCCCTATTGCTGTATGGGCCGAACAACTCCCCCGCCAACACCAGCGAGTATGTTGAGGTTGCCGGGACCTGGGGCCGGGCCTTCGGCGCAGGCTATGGCCTGGGCACACGCGTCTACTTTAACAGTGACGTGCATCTGGACTTATTGGAGGCGCTACAACGGGACACAGCCCTTTTTTCGTCCGATGCGCGTGTAGCGACATTTGCACAACAGGATGCGCTATTCCGGGGGTTGCTCAAGGCAAAGATGGTGGAGGACTGGGCATTGTACGCGCTCCACACCCCACAAGAACGTGTGGGCGTGTTGTTGCTGGCGACCGACAACCCGAACGGCTTCACCGCACAGGAGCAGCACTATCACCATGAGTTAGCAGAGATAATCACTATCGCTGTCGCCTTACAGACCTTCCGGCGGGAGTTAAGCGCCAGCAAGTACGGGCGGGCGGCCCTGTTGGATGCCGTCAACGACGGGGTACTCATCGCCTCGCCAGGCATCAACGGGGCCACCGTGACAATGATGAACGAGCGCTTCCGCGAGATGTTTAACTGTCATAACCTGTTTGGGATGCTCAAGCTGGACAGTGTGCTAGACCAAATGGAGATTCCGCCGTCAATTCGTCAGCAGCTTGCAACCGCCTGGAAAAGTGTGCCCCTCAGGAACCAACAGACGCTACGCGGCACCTTCGACATGGTGACACACCAGGGGCAACCCGCCGAGATTAGCTGGTACAGCGCCCCGATGTACAACCCAGAGGGTGACGATGTGTTTGCACGGGTCTACATCTTCCACGACACCATGCCAGAACAGGCCGCCGTCCAGGTCCGCACCGCATTTCTCCAGCGGGTTAGCCACGAGTTGCGCACACCACTGACGGCCATCAGCGGCTTCTCCCAGTTCATCCTAGAGGCAGCCGATGATGATGAACTGCCGCCCATTGCCCGTGAGTACACCGAGATCATCAACGAAAGCGCCCAACACCTGCGCGATGTGTTCACCGACTTGATCGACATCACACGGGCCTATTCGGGCGAGTTGACACTGAATATTTACCCGACGGACATAGGCAGGGTTGCCCGGTCGGTCGTGCATCAGCATCGGGCGGACTTGCGGTTAGCAGGGCAGACGGCCACAGTAGAAATGGAAGGGAAACCGCTGGCTCATGCCGCCCCGGACCGCATCGGGCAGGTGTTACGCCAATTGCTCACAAACGCCATCAACTACGCCCCACGAGACGCACAGATTTCCATCCACATCACAGCAGTAAACACATACAGCACGCTCCCGCCATGTGCCCCACCAGACATCATGCTGCCGGGGGTGTTGGTCCAGGTGGTTGACACCGGGCCGGGCATCCCAGAGAAGGACGCCAAGGCAGTGTTCGAACCCTTCCACCGGGGCAAGGCGGCCCATGTGCGGC
>CAYWZS010000213.1:0-4065 GCA_964462905.1 uncultured Anaerolineaceae bacterium | reverse complement strand
CGCGAGGCTGGCGTCGTTGTGCCAACCAAGATCACGGTGATCTGATCGGTGCGTTTGTACTCTGCGACGGCAGCGGCGGCGTCTTGCCGTCCCTGAAGGTAGCCGTTCCGAATCTGATCTTCAAAAGGCACATCGTCCTGAGCATTAGCAAGTAACGGAAGATTAAAAATCCTGCTACTCAATACTGCACCCATACTAATCATACTTTTGCGTAGGAAATCTCTGCGGTTCATATGCTGGTTGACCTTTCGATACATTTGATAAGTCTGCTGTTTTTCAGTAACTGCTCAGGTACTAAATACATCTTACGGTATCGCACCTGCCCTCACCCCCTAAATCCCCCTCTCCCACAGCTTCGCAGGGAGAGGGGGTGGGGTGAGAGCTGAGTAGTTGCAATTATTCTTGTTGGGAGGTGAAGTTTAAATCGCTTAAAACGACGTCCCCCTCGTATGCCAGTAACGATCCGTCGTTTTGGGCAAGTGCTACCGTCAATTGGTGTGTGCCGGGTGACAGATTATCAAGGTGAATCCACTCGGTTACAACTCGCGTGTAACGCTCGCCGTCCACAAACAGATAGGCGTGTCCGGTTCCATCTTCGTTTGTCTGCCCGATTTGTTCCGGGGTTAGCACGAAGTTCTCAAGTGTCACCTGCACATTCACACCAGACTGAAGATCTGGTGTCGCACTCAAGGTAACGCTCGGCGCACTGTCCAGTGTTACTTCCTGGGCGGCTGCGCTCATTTCTGCAAGGTCTGTAGTCGTGTCTGTTTCAACAGCCTCAGCGTCATTAGCCTCGGTGACCTCGGCGGCGACAACCGCTGTATCCTCAACCTCAGCCGCGCTCAGGTCGGCCAGCACAGTATCAACATCCGCCTCTGTAGAAATTGCCACAAAGTCGAACGTAAGCGCGACCTCATCGGCGGTCTCAACGAACCCGGCAATACTGATTGGGCCAACAGCGTAGGTAGACATCAGCACCACCGTCGATGCCGTTCCGGTCAGCACATCGCCGTTGAGCGTGGCGGTGACATCCCACACTTCTTCGGCGGTCGTCTCTTTGATGGTCAGGTCGCCGCGCATCTGGAATTCGCTGGGCACACCGATTGCTGCATCTTCCGGGAAATCGATGATCTCCGTTGGGACGAAGACCGCCTCCGGGTAGGTGGTAGACTCCAAAAACTCCTGGCGAATGCGCGCATCACGCAGACCGCTGTCCGACTCAAACAGCTCGATGTTAATGACTATCGTGCCAACCGAGATACTCGATGAGTCAGCGGTGTTAATCAGCACGTCGCCCGCGACGGTGTTCGTCACACCGACTGCTGTATTCATGGGGTTACCCACGAAGAGTTCATCGACTGCGTAGCGCACCTCAGACAGCGATGGTTCGACACGGTACACCACATCTTCTATGTCACTCGCAACGAGTTCGGGCGCAGCGATCTCGCCCGTACTCTGTGGCCCACCTATCCCAAACCAATCGATATACAGGAACACACCGCCAACCAGCAGAACGCCGAGCGCAATTCCACCGATGATAAGCCACCTGCGTTCAATAGTTATGCTCATTTGTCTTCTCCTGTTGGTTGGTTGGCTATTCGCTGACGTCAACGACAGCAGTTGCGGATATGGGCGCGCCGTCCAGGTGCAGTGGCGCATGCGTGTTGCTGTTCAACGTGGCTGTGAGCGTGTTCTCGCCAGCAGGCAGCGTGTCTAGGTAGAACCATTCACCATATACACGGGCGATCTTCTCACCGTTCAGATACAGGTGTGCATGTCCCTCACCGTCCACATGGTCTAGGCCGGCACTCTGTGGCGCAAACGTGAAGTTTTCCGTTTCCAGGCTCACCAGATACCCACCCAACTCATCCGCTATGACACTGACTGTTATTTCGGGAACGGTGTCATCACTGGTGAGTTCCAGGGGCATGCTGTGGTCGTGGGCCATTGCTTCGTCCATCGGTGCGCCCATCATCATCGGCGGCTCTGAACCTGGTTCAGCAGGCACAATTGCAATGGAACTAAGACACATCTCGTCGCTGGTACCCTCGCCGAAGGTCACATAGCGCGGCTCTGGATTGCCGAGACTCTTGCTGTTATCCCACGAGCAGGTCAGTCGCAGTACGTCGCCCTCGTCAATCCAGACTGGCTCTGCAAACCAGTAATCACCCTGCCAGTCGAAGTCCCAGGCTTGGATGTCGATCATCACCTGTTCATTGGGCTGGCCTGGTCGCAAGACAATCTGCGACACCTTACCGAGTTCATGCATATGGGCGTTAACCGAGATGGCCCAGCCTGTCGCTGAGGCGGTTGTTTCGCACGAGGCGAGTGCATTGGCACCGTCCTGTGCGCTGTACTCAATCAAACTACGACCACATAGTGCCAGCAGTGAGTCGGAGTTGATAAGTCCCCCGCCAGACTCTGACGAGCGCTCACAGTCGGGGCCATCAAAGCCCACCGGGCATGGGATTTCGACCGGGGCGAACATCGGCTGCCGGTGAACCGCAATCGTATCGGGTTCAGTGGTCGTCTCAAGCACCACCGTTGATTGGTCGGGCGCGTCGCTACCCGCCGTGTAGTAGTGCATTTGCATCACGATGAACCCGCCCGCGTCCACGCGCACACCTGTACCCTCAGGGAAGTGTGTGGGCTGGTTGCCGGGAACCCAACTCCCAACCGTGCCGATACCTGCTGTGCTATTAGACTCACCATCACGGTTTAGTGAGCGGTTGACTAGTTGCAGGAAGAGGCGTGTGCCGCCAAACTGGTTCACCAGTCCCGCGATTGCGCCGTCGGGGTTCGCCTCGATCAATGCATTGATTTGGTCGGCAGCGTCGTCAGCACTTAACAGATCACGCATGGCTACCGCACCGCCGACCTCAGACAGTATCGGTAGCAGCCGTTCCATGCTCTCTGGGTCAGTATCGGAGCCAGTCGATAGCCCGGTCGCTCCATAGCACGACCAACCGGGTTGCCCATCTGCACCACTTTTTTCGATGGCCTCGGCGCGCTGCTCCTCTGTCGCCAGGAACAGAATCGTGTGATGCACCGTTGCTTTGTTATCTGGAATAATGTCATATGAGGTGATGAACGTATCTTCCTCGAAATCCGGGTCCAGCATGAAGCAACGGTAGTCGTCTTCTAAGGATTGGTCCGCAACATAGGGTCCGGTCATTTGCAGCGTGATGTCTGGCTCGACGGGGGGCACGGTCACTGCTGGCTCAGCATCAACGGCATTCGCCGGGTCACCAGCAGGCGCGCCTGCCGCCGCCCATGCCGCAACAATGGCGCGTTCTTCTGCCGTCAGTTTACGTTCGTACAGATAATGCGGCGAGTTTTCGCTGGGCGGCCAGGGCGGCATGTAGTTGATGCGCGTGACGAGCGCAATGTCCTGTGCAGAGGCGATAATCTTCTCCGGGTCATCCATCGAGTAAATGTCTCCGCCGATTTCACCGTCAATGTGACAGCTAATACAGTTTGCCTGCATAATCGGCTGCACATGCTGATAGTAAGTGGGCGTGTAGTCCAGGGTGATCGTCACGGGTTCACCTCCTGGATCCGTTAGTGGACCGTCCTCGTGGGCGAATACCAGGGTGGTGCCAGCAATCAGCAGTATCAGACTGAAAGCCGCGCCAACTATTGCAGTGATGTACTGTCGATCCATTCTGTTCTCCTCATTTACGGTGTTTGCATGATGAGTATGCTGTGCCCTTTGTTGAGCAAAACAAGGGCAGACAGATTAATCCATCTGCCCTTCAGCGATCTTTTTATTTGCCCGTTGTGGGGACAGTACGCGTCAGATACTGGCCCTTTGCGGGGCAAGTACGTGTCTGACCGTTGAATGGGCTGGGTTCAACGCTGCACTCGAATGCGATGAAGCCCTGCTCGGTGGAGGTATAGTCAATGGGACCAAGCTCCGGATTTACGTTGGCAGGCTCATAGCGGGTGACGATATGGGTGACAGAATCTGTTTCAAAACCGGGGTTGCGCGTGTTGCCATAAATCTCCAAAGTGAGAGAATCGGAGTCAACGGGGAAACCTGCGTATGTATCACCCTCAGGGAAT
>CAYWZS010000212.1:0-4116 GCA_964462905.1 uncultured Anaerolineaceae bacterium | reverse complement strand
CCATGGGGGTTCGTCACGAAATGTAACATGATATATCAGGATACCCTTCTGCGCGTAAAAAATCAACGAAACACCAGGGCTTTTGCAAAGTAAATGAAAGACTCCGCTGAAAAAAAGTCATTTTGCCGGATTTTTGAGCCATTAGCCTGCTTTTATGACCCGTTGTAAACCGCGATTTGGGGGGGCGATTTCCGTCCCATTTACCCCTTGAACAGATACGGCCACGCGATGCAGTTCACCGCGCACCGTGCTCTGGGTTGGGCGTTGGCAGTGCAGGTGCAGGCGCTTTAGTTCGAGATAACACGACGAACAGCAAGAACGGACGGTGCCGTGTGGACTGTCCGTTTTTTTTGATTGCGGTTGTGGGCTGCCCTAGTTCGCGTTCGGGTCCGGCACGAACAGGACATCTCCGGCATCTAGTATGTCAGGGTTGGTCAGGTTGTTTACGTCAACCAACTCGTTGATCGTCGTGCCGTAGCGACGGGCGATCGCAATGAGTGTGTCCCCACTGCGGACTTCGTAGGCGATGAAGCCCTCCGGCGGCGTGGGTGCGGCGTCATCAGCCTCAGGGATTGTGTCGTCTTCCACAACGGCCTCTCCAGTCGGTGTGGGGCTGGGGGCCGGGGTACGGGTTACGGTGCCTTCACCACAGCCGGGAATCTCCAGCACGTCGCCCGGTTGGATAACGGGGTCTGCGCCGATCAACTGGCCGGGGTTGGCCTGGCGCAGTTGGTTGAGTGTGATGTTGTTGTTCACTGCGATGCGGAAGGCGTTATCGCCAGCACGCACGGTGTAAGTGCATTCGTCATCGTCTGTGTCTGTGTTATCCGTGTCGATAGTTTCCCCATCATCAGTCGTCTCGCCGAACGCCGTCGGGGTCGGCAGCAGGTCCGAGGCCGGGGCCGCAGTCGTGGGGGCCGGGACCGGGGTGTTCGGCACAATATCGACCGGACCACTTGGACCACTTGGCAGTTCACTGTCGGTCGCTGTCAACGGGGCTACCTGTGTATCGACACCGTCTGTTATGGCGGTTGCTGGCGCAGACACAGTGGGGGCCTCGGTTGGCACGTCCGTCGGCGGGGTGTCGGTGGGGGTATCTGTCACTTGGAGATTTGGTAAGAGGGTTTCTGTCGGCGGGATGACTGTGGGCGTGTCGGTGGGGGCCACAATCGTGATGGGTACATCTGTAGGCGTGGTGTTCTCACCCTGGGCACTGGCGTCTAACGGCGTGGCTTCTTCTGTCAGATCAACAGGTAGCGCGGTGGCGGTGGGTTGTTCCGCAACCGACGTAGCCCCGGTGTCGTCAAGCGTAACGGGTTCGAAGGGAGTCCCAGCGGTGCGGACACAGCCAGCCACCGTCAGTGTTAGGCCCAAGAGTAGCAGTGTTCCCCAGTGTCGTGTCATGCGTTTGTGTCTCTCCTCAGTGTCCGGTACACAACACCCACCATACACCAGCAGGTGTGCCCACGCAAAAAGCAAGCTGAGACTATTCTAACCCATTCGGGCCATTATGGCATGACGTTTTCCAGGTGGAATAAGCGTTTGGGTCTTTAGGATGTGCCAGTGCCAAAACTTGAAAGGTCGAGGATTGATAGCTGACGCACGACCGAAAGCCGACTGCCTGAAGCGCCAGCCGCCAGGGAAGCGGGTTTGCGGTCATCGGAACGGGCAGATAACGGGGTGCCGGGTCCGGCGCGTGTAGTGCGGGGTCTGTCACCAGATGCCACGGGGACGGATAGTAGGCGCGGCGCTTGTCCGACCAGCCACCGAGGTAGTAGTTGAGTTCCCAGCCAAGCCAACGGTCATAGATGATAGCACCGAATTCGCGTTCGTTCAGGTAGTCGGCTAGTTCCACAATACCGTTGTGCTGCCCCTTGTCCCCGCCGACTACGGGATGAATGTGGGCGGCGGTCCAGGCTGCCGGGAGCATCAGCACGGTTACCAGCAGGGCGAGTAGCCACTGCTGCCGCTGACGCACGGTTGCCGCAACCCCAATCGCGATGAGTGGCACCAGCGGCAACAGATAACGGTCATAGATGTTCAGGGGGACGAACAGGTGGAGTAGCAGATAGCCAACGACGAAGGCCCACAGCCACCCTAACTTTGCGTGAGGGCGAGACCCCCATAGGCCAACCAGGGCGAGGAGCAAGAGCGCGGTCGTCCCCGCTAGGCCAAACAGCCAACGCCCCAGGTTTAGCCAGGCTTCGAGGCGTGGGGTAAGGGTGGATGAATCTACCCAGATCATCGCCGGGGCATTGTTGGCGGTTGCGAGCGCCCACACTGCTGGGAACGGACGGGCGAGGTCCCAGGCGGCCAACAACGCCCCCCCGACCGCGATAGTGATACCGAAATGCCATAGCACACGGGGGCGGCTGGCCGCCCCCAGCGCGACGACGACCAGCGGCGCGAACAAGAGCGCCTGTTGCTTGGCAGCGTAGGCGAGAACCAGCCAAAACCCGGCCCACCCAGCGTGTCCCCGATAGGCGGTGAGCAGCGACATCATCGCGAACAATAGCAAGGGTGTGTCGGTGAAGGCAGTGGGGCTAAAGGCAATGGTATAGGGGGATAGGGCAACCCAACCCATTGCCTGCAAAGCCTGCTGTGTTGTGAGCCGTAAAGCACGCGCCAGCGGCACCGTCACAGCCACTAATAGGAGGCTGATGTACGTGGTGACAAGCCGGGCAGCGAACTCGCCCTGGTAGGGTTCTAAGCGCCATACCGCCCCATCCCACTGGATGCCAAAGGCCAGCATCCCCAGCGATTGTAGGTAGATTGCGAGGGGCGTTTTGTCTAGGTCGCCGGGGAACAACCACTCGCCGCGCACGGCGGCGTTACGCGCAAACGCGGCGAAAAATGCCTCGTCTGGGTGAAACCGCACATCGATCCCCAATAACCGGAAACGAAAAAAGGCCGCCGTCAACAGAACAGCGACCCATATCCACGTCGTCTGTACTGTGGGGCATCTACGCGCCAAAGCGCTGCCGCAGGTAATCTAGCACCACCTTGTCGATCCGCCCGGTGTCGCCCTCTAGGTTCCAGCGTTCCTCCAGGTTTTCGTTGCCGACCATCTCCCAGAAGGCCTGCTGTGTGAGTGCGTCCCAGTTGCCGTCGGCCTCACCCTGCATGTAGTCCTGCTTGATGAGAATAGTCTGGAGTTCGGAGGCGATCTGGTCGTCAATGGGGAGTAAGTCCTCTGGCTTGGACGCACCGAAGAACAGATGGTGCATGTCCAACAGCTCACCTAGCCGTATGATCGGGGTTTCATGGTCGTCTACCCGTAAATCCAGGTAGCGGTCGGTATCACCACCGTAGCCACCATTCGGACGAACAACCAGAACGGCGGCGGCCTGTTTGCCCCGTTTGTCCCCACCGACACGGTCCCCAGCGGCCAGGGCTGCTACCAAACGGTCCGCCAGTTCGCCCTTGGTTGCCCGGAAGGCGGATGCCATCGAATTAGGCACGACCTCGCCCGCTAAAATGTTACCCTGGCAGGCGAATCCCTCACCGACGACGTGCCCGGCCCACTCAAAACAGTTGGCCCCGGTGTGGGCGGCGGCGCGGCCCTGCGCGTCTACCATGCCAAGTTGCCGTTCCTCACGTTTGGGGTCATCCGCCAGCAATTTCTCCAAAGCGTCTGAAGCACTGATGCCGGACGCCATCAACGCGAGGCCGTCTGGCCCATAGCCGATCTTCGCAAACGCCTGGGTTGCCACCGCGCCTACACCCGCCTGTGCCCAACTGACGACGGCCCCCGCCGCTAGAAATTTGCTCGCGACAGCTACACCCCACGCTTGTTCATCTGCGTCGTAGGCCACAATCGAAAAAGTATTTATTTGCATCATGTAGACCGCCGATCCTTTGTGTTTCTCAGCGCACCTCTAGGCACCAATTTAACACGACCCGCCTAGAAGTGGCGAATTTTGATAAGGACCTATAGAGAAGACTCGGCTGAACAAACCTAAGCGCTGATCAAACGATAGACCGGGTATGGCTCCCAGAAGCGGTGCCGAATCCAGTGCCAAAGCCGACCCAAAAGCCCATTTTGTGCCTGTGGTTGACCATTTTTACCCTGTTCACCCCGCCAGATGCGCCGGATGTTGGTCATTGCCGCTGATG
>CAYWZS010000211.1:0-4191 GCA_964462905.1 uncultured Anaerolineaceae bacterium | reverse complement strand
AGAATTCGCTACGATTAGACAAGGTGCCTACATGACTGACCAGTCCAATACGCCCGTGGTCCCTATCAAGACGAAAGACGAGGTTACCCTCGTGGATACCGGGCGCTCTGCGTTTCAAATGCCGATCTGGTTTGCGAAGATGGCAAAGGCCGTCTGGCCGCTACTGGCGCTGGGGCTGCTGGTGTTCTTCTCGTTTATCGGCATTTTCGGCCCGCAGCTTGCCCCCCAGGACCCCAACCGTCAGAACCTCATTCTGCGGCTGATGGAGCCGTTCCAATTTAACGAGGAGGGCGTGATGGAGTTCCCGTTGGGGACAGACGCCCTGGGGCGTGATGTGCTGTCACGGCTGTTACATGGTGCACAGATCTCGCTGTGGGTGGGGTTGGCGGCGGTGATCGTTGGTGGGCTATCGGGGACCGTCCTGGGGTTGATTTCCGGCTATATGGGCGGCATAACCGACGACATCATCATGCGGTTGGCCGATATTCAACTCGCGTTCCCCTTCATCCTGTTGGCGATCATGGTGCTGGTGGTGTTGGGGTCTGGTGTTCTAAACCTGATTCTCGTGTTGGGCATAGGCCAGTGGGTGATCTACGCCCGCATCGCCCGCGGCGAGGCCATTTCCCAGCGCGAACAAGAGTATGTCGAGGCGGCCCGTAGCTCCGGGATGAGCATCCTCGGCATTATGTTCTACCACATTCTGCCGAATATCCTGGCCCCCATCATCGTGATTGCGACGTTTAACGTGGCTAGTGTGATTCTGGCAGAGGCGGCGCTGTCGTTCCTGGGGTTGGGCGTCCCACCGGATATCCCCACCTGGGGAGCGATGTTGGCCGAAAGCCGCGAACAATTGCTGGGTGGTAGGTGGTGGCTGGCACTGTTCCCCGGCCTAGCGATTATGCTCGTGGTGTTGTCCCTCAACATCCTAGGCGACTGGCTGCGCGATGTGCTGGACCCACGGCTACGCGGGACAGATTAGCACGAACTTATTCTTCTTCACCTAGAATTGAAGGTATTACATGACCTTTGTTGGCATTCAAATCGGCGCAATCAGCTTTATTGATGAGGGCGTCGAGGAAGTACTCGATATTTTGCAGGAGAAGGGCGGCGTTAACGCGCTGATGGTCTCCGCGCTTTCCTGGAGCCGGGGGAACGCCGGGCGCGCCCTGTTTGGCTTTCCAGATCACGGTGTCCAGCAGGAAGATCACCTGAAGGGTGGGGCCTTCTATGAGCTAGACCCCGCCTACTACACCGCCACCTTCCATAAACAGTTCAAAGCGCCGGACCCGCTCTATGAAGGGTTCGACACACTGGCCGATGTCATCCCGGCGGCAAAGGCGCGTGGTATGAAGGTCTACCCCTACTACTGTGAAACATCAAGTTCCGGTATTCGTTCGATCTGGCAGCCGGGCTTTGTCCACTTTTTAGACCGAGACCACTTCGGGCGCGTTGCCACCCGCCCGTCTATGCTGAACCCACACTATAAAACGTGGTGGCACAGCGTCATTGAGGACTGGTTCCAGAACCACGACATCAGCGGCCTGCTGTGGGGTGTGGAGCGCCAAAGCCCACTGATGGACATCCTACGGGGGGACACGTCTACCGGATTCGATCAATACTACGTTGCTGAGGCCCGTGCCCGCAACATTGACGTAGAACGTGCTATGACAGGCTACCAGAACATCGACACGCTACTGCGCGACTACAAGCGCACGGGGGAGTTGCCCGAAGAGGGCATGTTCGTGATGTTCCTGCGTCAGCTTCTCCATTACCCGGAGGTTCTGATGTGGGAGAAGATGTGGCTAGACAAGCATCTGGAGTTCTATCACGGGATCGCCGGGTTGATTCGCTTCTTTGACCCATCCTATGAGGTCGGTTACGGCATGTGGCAGGTCATCAATACCTACAATCCCTACCTGCGGGCGCAGTACGACATGGCAGATCTCGCCAACTACGCGGACTTTATCAAACCCGTGCTGTATCACACACCCGCTGGGGCGCGTTTCGCCCGTTTTGCGGATAGCTGGCAAAAAGGCATTCTCGCCGATGCGACACCCGATGGCGCATTTAACGCACTCGGGCGCATTCTGGGTCTCGATGGCTTTACAGGCACCCGCGAGGAAGCGCCAATGGCCGGGTTCGATGCCGACTATGTGCGAAAGTGGACCCGTGACCTCGTGGACAAGACGGGCGCGAAGGTCTACAGCGGGATTGGCGTTGGTGTGGGTGACGGCGGCACCAGCAAGCCCATCACGCCGGAGGAGGTCCGCCAGGGGACCGAGGCCGCGCTAGATGGAGGGGCAGCCGGGATTCTCATCTCTCGCAACTACTCCGAGGCGGATCTCGCTGGGGTACAGGCTGTCGGTGACGTGATGCGTGAGCGGGGGTTGGTATGACAATCAAGGTAGGCGTTATCGGCGCGAGCTTTGCGAAAGAAGCCTATCTCCCGGCCTTAGCAACGATTGATGATGTCGAACTGGCGGCGATTGCCAGCGCCCGTATGGAAAGCGCCCAGTCCGCCGCCGATGCGTTTAACATTCCCAACGTCTACGACGATTGGGAGAAAATGCTCGACAGCCACACGCTTGATTTCGTCGGAATCGCCACCCCTACGATCTATCACGCGCCGATGGTGCTCAAGGCACTTGATAACGGGGCGCATGTCCTGTGCGAGAAGCCAATGGCGATGAATAGTGACGAGGCCCAGGCGATGCTCGATATGGCCCAGGCACAGGGGCGCGTACACATGATCGGCCACGAGTTGCGTTTCAACCCCACACGCCAACACCTCAAGAAACTGTTGGATGAGGGCGCAATCGGTGATGTGCGCTTCGTCACCGTTGTCAACATCTCACCCTCGTGGGGCGACCCAGCCTCGCGCCCCTATAACGATTGGTGGTCGAACGAGAGCATGGGCGGCGGGCGCTTGGGGGCTAACGGTTCCCACCAGATCGACCTGATCCGCTGGTGGCTGGGGGACCTGGGTGCCATCAACGGCGAGGTACGGACGCTGGTGCCGAACCGTCTCGGCAAGCACAACGGCCAGCCCTTCACCGCCACAGCGGACGACTTCACCCAGTATCAGATCGAGATGCAGTCCGGCGCAGTCGTGACGATGATCCTGAGCGGGGCAGCCCGTCATAGCATGGGGAATCACGTCCAGATTTTCGGCAGCGAGGGGACGATTCTGCTCTCCAATAACGATGAGATACTGCACGTGGCCCGCCCCGGTGAGAACTTCGCGCAACTGACGTTCGAGGACCCCAACGCGGACCTTCCAGGGGTTGGCAAGGGCATTTGGAATATCTCGTTCGTGGGGTTGATGCAAGAACTCACCGCCGCGATCCGTGAGGAACGCGCCACCCAACAGGGCGCGACCTTTGCGGATGGCCTGAAAACTCAACTGGCAATGGACGCCGTTCGCCGTTCGTCCGCCGAACGCCGCTGGATTCAACTGGATTAACCCGAAAAGGTAAACCGACGATGGTCAGTGTGGAAACACATCTCTCAAAGCGCGCTGTGTCCCTCTATGGTGTGCTTGGCAAACAAACCTCGGTCTCGCTTCCGGGGCTGATAAACATGGGCAGCGGGACACCAGACTTCTCGCCGCCCGATTTCGTGTTTGAGGCCATGCAGCAGGCGCTCACGGAGGGGCAAATTCGCTACACGTCCTGGCGGGGTATCCCCGAATTGCGGCAGGCGATTGCCGCTAAACTCCAAAGCGAGAACAACGTTACCTACAATCCAGAATCCGAAATACTGGTCACGTCCGGCGCACAGGAGGCGCTAATGGTCACGCTGATGACGCTGCTGGACCCCGGCGATGAGGTCATTACACCGTCGCCGCACTACGACGAGTACACCCGCGACGCGCAGATTCTCGGCGGCCAACTGGTCCCCGTGCCGACCACGCCCGAATCAAATTTCACGGTGGATGTTGCGGATTTAGAGGCGGCCATTACCGACCGTACCCGTGCGATTATCGTGGTGACACCCAATAACCCGACGGGTACCGTACTGCCAGAGTCGAAACTGCTAGAAATCGCGGAACTCGCCAAGAAGCGCGACCTGCTTGTGGTCTCCGATGAAATCTACGAGTACTACACCTTCGACGGTCACAAGCATATCAGCACCGCCAGCCTACCGGGGATGCGTGAGCGCACCATCACCATTAACAGTTTCTACAAGAGC
>CAYWZS010000210.1:0-4248 GCA_964462905.1 uncultured Anaerolineaceae bacterium | reverse complement strand
CTGAGGAAGCGGCAGCTGAGGAAGCTGAAGCTGTTGCCCAGGCTGCGACAGATGAAGAAAATGTCATCACAGTTGATTCTGGCGAGCCAATTGTGCTTGGCTTCACGGCCCCGCTGACGGGTGAAGGTCTTGCCCCGCTGGGCATCGACGTGCAGCGCGGCGCTGAGATCGCCCTGCTGGACCGCCCGACCGTCACAGTTGGCGGCGAGGATTTCCCGGTCGAGCTGGACGTTCAGGACGGCCAATGCTCCGCTGAGGGCGGCCAGGCAGTCGCCAACCGCTTTGTGAGTGACCCGCAAGTGGTGGGTGTTGTTGGCCCGCTGTGCTCCAGTGGTTGTACCGCTGCTGCCCCGGTTTACGACGATGCCGACTACACCAGCATCAGCCACGGCTGCACGGCCCCGGCTCTGTCCACCAGTGGCTTCACCAGCTTCAACCGCACCACCCCGTCCGACGCGGGCCAGGGTGCCGCTGCTGCTGAGTTCATCTTCAACGAACTGGGTGTAACCCAGATCGCAACCCTACATGATGGTAGCCCCTACGGTGAGGGCTTGGTCAACGTGTTGACTGAGACATTCGAAGAGCTTGGTGGTGAAGTTGTTGCCGCCGACGCTGTCGCAGTTGGCGACACCGACTTCCGTGGTCTGCTGGAGGACTTCGCAGGTGCGGAGCCGGAACTGATCTACTTCGGTGGGTTCCCGGCGGAGGGCGCACGTTTGGCGGAGCAACGCCTAGACGCTGGCCTGGGAGACACAATCTTCATGGGTGCCGACGGCATCCAAACAGCCGAGTTTGTGGACCTCGCCGGCGACTTCGCCGAGGGTTCTTACGCTTCCGCGCCGCAGCCGCCCAGCAGTCAAGCGCTAGAAGACTTCGTAACCCGTTACGTGGAACTCTACAACGAGGAGCCGCCGGCCCCGTTCCATGCCTACTCCTATGACGCCGTGAACATGTTCCTCAACGCAGTTGAGGCCGTGGGTACAGTCGAAGATGGTGTGCTGACGGTCAGCCGCGCCGACATCCGCGAGTACATCCGCAGTGCCGAGCTTGAGGGCCTCTCCGGGTCTATCGCCTGCGACGGCACGGGGGAGTGTTCCGAGGGTGATGTGGCCTTCTTCATCATCGAAGAAGGTAGTTTCACCAACCTGACCGCCCCAATGGAATCCGAGGAAACGATGGATTCTGAAGAGGAGATGGGGACCATCGTGGACGTTGCGATGTCCGATGAGAACTTCTCCATCCTCGTAGACGCTGTTGTCGCGGCAGAACTAGCCGAGACCCTGAGCGGTGAAGGTCCGTTCACGGTCTTTGCGCCGACCAACGACGCGTTCGCTGCTGCCCTGGAAGCCCTTGGCATGTCCGCTGAGGACCTGCTGGCAGACACCGAGACGCTGACCGCAATCCTGACCTATCATGTCCTGCCCGGTGCTTTCCCGGCAGAGGACGTGCTGGCGCTGGACCTGCCCGCTGAGGTAGAGACGGTTCAGGGTGAGGCCGTCATCATCAGCTTGAGCGACGACGAGATGGTCATGGTCAACGAGGCCACCGTCACCGCCACAGACCTCATGGCATCCAACGGCGTGATCCACGTCATTGACGCAGTGATCCTGCCGCCGAGTGTCGCTGAGGCTCTGATGGGTGACATGGAATCTGAGGATGCCGAGATGGAGTCCGAAGAGGGCGACATGGAGGTTGAGGAAGAGGTGACTGAGGAAGCCACCATGGACGACGGTGACATGATGGCAATGGGGCCGTCGGTTATGGTCGCGCCGGGTGGCGAGGTCATCATCGGTCAGGCCTCCGCACTGAGCGGTGAGGGCTTGGCTCCCCTGGGCATCGACATCCAACGTGGTGCCGAACTCGCCGTTGAGGATATGCCGACCATCACCGTTGACGGGGTTGAGTTCACTGTCGTTCTCGATTCGCAAGACTCACAGTGTTCCGCAGAGGGTGGTCAGGCAGTTGCCAACCGTTTTGTCTCCGATGAAAACGTGGTGGGTGTTGTCGGCCATATGTGCTCCAGTAGCTGTGTCGCTGCCGCCCCGATCTACGATGAAGCTGGCTACACCACCATCAGCCCAAGCTGCACGGCCCCGTCCCTGACGACCAGCGGCTTCGAGAGCTTCAACCGTGCCGTCCCAACGGACGCCACCCAGGGTGTTCAGGCTGCTGATTACATCTTCAATGAACTAGATGTGACCCGTATCGCCACCATCCATGATGGTAGTGACTACGGTGAGGGCTTGGTGGAAGTTGTGACCGAGCGTTTCGTCGAACTTGGTGGTGAGGTTGTCGCTGCGGATGCTGTCGCAGTTGGCGACACCGACTTCCGTGGCCTCTTGGAAGACTTCGCAGGTGAAGAGCCTGAATTGCTCTACTTTGGTGGGTTCCCGGCAGAGGGCGCACGTCTCGTTGAGCAACGCCTGGATGCTGGTATGGAAGATGTGATCTTCATGGGTGCCGACGGCATCAACGGCCAGGAGATCATCGACCTAGCAGGGGACTTCGCCGAGGGTATCTACGCATCCCGCCCGGTAAGCACCAACGCTGAGGGCTACAATGAGTTCCTCGCCCGCTACGTGGACACCTATAATGAGGAGCCGCCGGCCCCGTTCCACGCCAACACTTACGACGCCACCATGATGATGATCGAGGCTATCACAGCCGTCGGTTACATTGACGACAACGGTGACCTTGTTGTCGAGCGTCAAGCACTGAACGACTACATCAGCACCATGAGCTACAGTGGCCTAGTTGGTGAGGTTCAATGTACCGAGAGTGGCGAGTGTCTCGAGGGCCAGATCGACTTCTTCCAGGTCCAGGACGCGGCTTTCGTAAACCTCTCTGCTGGCGTGGAAATGGGCGAGATGGAATCCGAGGAAATAGCTGAAGAGACGGGGACCATCGTTGATGTTGCATCGGCTAACGGGAGCTTCTCCATTCTAGTTGAGGCTGTCGTTGCCGCAGAACTGGCCGAAACACTGAGTGGCGAAGGTCCGTTCACCGTGTTCGCGCCGACAGATGACGCCTTCGTTGCGGCTCTGGATGCCCTTGGCATGTCCGCTGAGGACCTGCTGGCAGACACCGAAACCCTGACAGCCATCTTGACCTACCATGTTCTAGCGGGGTCTTTCCCCTCAGAGGATGTTCGTGCATTGGACCTGCCCGCTGAGGTGGAGACTGTCCAGGGTGAGGCTGTAACCATCGGTCTTGACGAAGAAGAGTCGCTGATGGTCAACGATGCAACCATCGTTGCCACCGATGTTATGGCCTCTAACGGTGTCATCCACGTCATTGACGCCGTGATTCTGCCGCCGAGCTTGGCTGAAGCCCTCATGGGGGATATGGAATCCGAGGAAGCCGACGTGGAAGCAACCGAGGAAGCCGCCGCGATGGACATGGCCCTCCCGGACCTCGAAGGTCGTGAGATCACCGTCGCAGTCGAAAACGCCTACCTGCCCTTTAACTTTATCGACCCAGAGACGGGCGAGGGCGCTGGCTGGGACTACGACGCTGTCGGTGAGATGTGTGACCGCCTGAACTGTGTCCCAGTCTACCAGGAAGCCGCCTGGGAGGGCATGATCCTGGCCGTCTCCAATGGCGAGTTCGACATGGCTGCGGACGGCATCACCATCACCGAGGAGCGTGAGGAAGTTGTGGACTTCTCCACTGGTTATCTCCGCACCGATCAGGTGATCCTGGTTCGTACCGATGAAGATCGTTTCAGCACGCTGGAAGAACTGGCCGCCAACGAGGACTTCCTCGTCGGTAGCCAGCCCGCCACCACTAACTACGAGGCTGCGGTCGAGGTCGTCGGTGAGGAGCGCATCCAGGCTTATGAAACTTTCCCGATCGCTGTCCAAGCCCTCATCGTTGGTGACGTAGACGCGGTTATCATCGACAACCAAGCCGCTGCCGGTAACATGGCCGCCAACGAGGGTGAACTGATGATCGTCGGCGAGCCGGTTAAGAGCGAAGAACTTGGCTTCATCTTCCCAGAGGGTAGTGACCTCGTGGAGACGTTCGACGCAGTTATCGCCCAGATGCAAGCAGACGGCACGTTGGACGAACTGTACGACAAGTGGTTCGTGGAGTTCGATCCCAGCGCGATTGACGGCTAAACAGGCCGTTCCGTGATGGCTTGATGCACGACCGTCAGGCCATCTTAGAAGCACATGGGGCGAGTCTGACAAGGCTCGCCTCTGTGTTTGTTGTCATTCAAATTTGAGTATTCATCATTTTTCAAGT
>CAYWZS010000209.1:0-4399 GCA_964462905.1 uncultured Anaerolineaceae bacterium | reverse complement strand
ATGCCCTCGTCGCCACGGCCTGCGGCCTCAATCGCCTGCAACGCACCGAGCGCCGGGTCGTCCCATGCTGACCACACTGCGCTGATGCTGCCCGGCTCCGGGTTCGCTGCCAGCACTGCGTCCATCGCGTTACGCGCACCCTCTAGCGGGCCGTTGTCGAAGCTCGGCGTAATGCGGTCCAAAACCTCAATGTCCGGCTCGTTCGCGAAGATCGCATCCGCCATAGCACCGCGCTTCTGCACGGGCGGGAACGGGTCGAAAACGAACATCACGACGTTACCCTGGCCCTCCAGGCGGTCCACCACATACGATGCTGTCTCCGCAGCCATCGCATACCCGTTGCTCGTCACATTCGCCACCACCAACGGGTCAGAGCCACTGTCCATGCCAAACACGGGGATACCCGCGTCCGCAGCAGCCTGTAACCCAGGGCCAATCTGTGCCGGGTCCACCTGGATCACGATAGCGTCCACACCCTGTAGCGCCACATCCTCCATCCGGCTGACCAACGCTGCAACATCACCTGCCGTGTCAATCACCTCAACCTCATACCCCTGTTCCACAGCGTAGGACTCAAAGGCCTCCACCATAAGCTGTGTCCCAGGTTGTGCCAAGAACGGCGTCATCACCGCAACCGTCGGGCCATCCTGCGCGGCAACCCCCAGCGCACCAAATACAACCACAACGACAATCAATAGCGACAAAATTCGTATCTTCATAATTGGTAACTTTCACTCCTTTTTTCAACGCAACCCATTTTACCTAGCATGGGCAGAAACACCAACTTTCAAGTGTGTTACACGTACATCGTCATGGCAGCCTCGCACCAATAGACGCCGTAGCAATCTCGTACTAAGCACCAACCTCAGTCCGCAATCAGCACAAAGCCCACCCCATGTTCTTGATAGGTCCGTACCTCATCCACCGGGGCGCTCTTGGATGTGATAACGTTGTAACGCCCCACATTGGGGTCCGTCGGCGCGGCCAACGTAAACGGTGACACCTTGCCCCACTTGGTCGAATCCAGTACAAAATACACGTTCAAGCAATGCGACATAATCGCCTGCTTAATCTCAACCTCCGCCCGGCTGCTCTCCGTGATCCCCGCCACCCTCGAAATCCCGTTCGCGCCGAAGAAACCACAGTTCAAGTTGATGTCCGGTAGCTCGTCCGGCTTCCCCACCAACGAGATCGAATCCCGCCGCAGCTTCCCCCCCGGCATAAATACCTCAATCTGCGGGCTGTCCAGGCAATTCTGCGCGATCATCAGGCTGTTCGTGACGATGATTAGCCGCTCTAGCTGTTTCAGGTACGGCAACATCCGGAAGCACGTACTACTGGCGTCCAGCGCAATACTATAGCCGTTGTGCACCAGTGACGCGGCCTTTTTCGCCAGCGCGTCTTTCGCGCTGTGGTTCACCCGGTTCCGCACCTCAAACGACAGGTCGGAAGCCGCCCCGTTGTCCCGGCGTAACACCGCACCCCCATGCGTCCGTTCTAACAAGTTTTCCTGCTCTAAAGCACGCAAGTCTTGGCGGATTGTCACCGCACTCACATCCAACCAGTCGCTTAGATCATTGACAGACACACGCCCTGTTTCGTTGAGCTTTTCTAAAATGTGGCGACGACGTTCTTCCATGTAGAGTTGTTTAGTCATGACTATGTCTCGGTAGATGTCGGCAGGATGAAATAAATTGAAAGCAAGTGACACGGAGATCATACCATAACGGGCGCTTTTTCTCACCGTTTGATGTTATTTCACGGCCATCAAAACCCCAAACAATGCTACAACCGCATAGATGAGCAACTGAGGACACACGCCCGATATTGAAAAACCCACCTACACCGCAAGCGAATACGAGACTATCACCACCCAACATCCAGATCGGCGCTTTGAGCAGACAAAGCCGTCTACTGCCTCAGCAACGGAACCCGCATGGTGTGGCTCATCTACCCAGGCCGCAAATTCGCGGAGATGCTCATGCCAGACGAGCACCACCTGTTACCCGGCTTCAGCGTCAACGTCGCCGGCCTACTCCCCCCAACCTAATTATCACTGACGTGACGCACGGAGTACCTCAAAATGAGATAAACTACACGCATGAACGATAAAAAACTGCTCGATATTTACACAGATTATCTCATCAGTTCGTTCGGACTAACGACCCAAGCGGGCCTGTCGCCGTTGTTGCATGGCGCGAGCAGTCATGATCGGATTCAACGCTTTCTGTCGAAAGCACGCAAGACAGGCCAAGACTTGCGGCTGATGGTGAAACCGTATGGCCGTCAAATCCAGTCGGACGACGGGGTCATCATCGTGGATGAGAGCCTCGCTTGGCACTATGACCACACCAAATCGCAGTGCCGAACCCGATAGTGTATGATATGACAAATGATTGGGCCTACCCCATCGCAGAACTGCACGAGCACTGTCGGATGTATGGCAAGGACATCTCGGAGAAATTTGCCGAGATCGTGGGGTCGGGCAACTGGAAAATCCAGTACATCACGGACCCGCTGACGAGTTTGAACGACTGTTGCCACTTACTTGCGAAGTCTGGCGAGACACTGGCTGAGATTGAGGGGGCAATCACCGAACCTGATAGGCATTGAGACACCTAGCAACGTTTGCCGCCAACCACCAAATATATACGGAGTAGAATCATGCAAAACAAATATCCGGTTCCAATTCCCCCCGAGAGCTTGCGATTCATGGACAGTACGGAGGAGAAGTTCATGATTGGGGGAGACATCGTTCTGAGCTGGATTAAACAGTATTCATCACTTGGCGAAACCAGCAGAGTTTTGGATATCGGCTGTGGCTACGGGCGACTTGCCCATGCTCTACTCAGAAGCGGGACCTTCTCCGGTACTTATAACGGCATGGACATACTCGCGCCACACATCGCGTGGTGTAATGAGCACTTAGGGAATCTCGAAGCATATGATGGGACATACAAATTTCACTACATGGACATCAAGAACGGGCGCTACAACCCAAAAGGTAAGCTCGGTGTTGAGGACATTCAACTGAATTTCACCTCTCAAGACCTTGTGGTGCTTACGTCTGTGTTCACCCATATGTACATTGAAGACATTGAACACTATCTACAGAAAATCCGGCCCGTTCTTAAACCAGGGGGTGAGTTGTTTAGCACGGTCTTTATGCTCAATGCAACTCAAAAACACAACGAGGATCTTAACCGTTCTAGGTATCCGATGCAACACAGGCACACCGAACACACACGCTATTTCAGCGAGTCCGACCCGTTACACGCTATCGGCCATGAGGAGACCTTTCTGAAAGGTGTGTTCCTAAAGTCTGGTTTTGAAATACACAAGATCATCTATGGGACATGGTGTGGTAGAAGAGGAGCGGATACGTACCAAGATGTTATTGTAGCAAAGACATTATCATAAATTCGAGAAACGTACAGGAACAGAACCTGTTTCTGTGTGATAGTTAATTTTAAGACTTTCACAATCAAAGTTGGTATGCTTTACATTGTCAAAATAGGAGATTTCATGTCCGACAAAAATGTCTCAAGTGCTGTCAGGGATTTCTGGTCGAAGCGAAGCAAACAACAGACCCAGGAACGCGGACTCATACTACGCTGGTGGCAGCACCCCTATGTACTCCAAAAAATTAATGAGCGTGTTTGTGGCAAAATGCTACCAGGACCTTCTACGGGTCTCAACCAACGCGTGAAGGACCAATTTGGGCAACAACTACCCTTGAAGAAGGCGGTCTCTGTTGGTGCTGGTAACGGTATCAAAGAGATAAATATGATCCGACAAGGAATTGTTGAGGAATTTGACCTATTTGAACTTTCCCCTGTGCGTATCGCGCAAGGTAAGGAGCACGCTGCAAGGCTCGGTGTTGCCGAACAAATACATTTCTACGATCACAATGTTTTCGACGAGGCAGAAACATCCCAGCTACTAGATGACATGATGGGGAAGTATAACATGGTTCATTGGAACAATGCGCTACACCATATGATGAATACATGGGAAGCACTAGAATGGAGTTACAAGGTACTGAAATCCGGTGGTTTGTTCTACATGGACGATTTTGTAGGGCCTGCACACTTCCAGTATGACAATGCTACCCTAGAACTGGCTAGCAGTGTAAGGAAAGCTATGCCCCAAGAATATCTACAGGACCCACGCCAACCTGGAAAATTTCTCCCGACGACTGTATTAAGACCCGCTAAAGAGGTGCTGATCGCCGATGACCCGTCAGAGGCTGCGGACTCAAATCGTATTTTGGACGGTATTCGCCATTACTTCCCTGACGCTGACATTATCCATACAGGTGGCGTGATATATCTGAATGCACTCAACGACATGTTACACAATTTCAGCATAGACCCCGTTGACCCGTTCCTACCGCTCT
>CAYWZS010000208.1:0-4426 GCA_964462905.1 uncultured Anaerolineaceae bacterium | reverse complement strand
TGGGAGCCATACCCGGTCTATCGTTTGATCAGCGCTTAGGTTTGTTCAGCCGAGTCTTTTCCTGCTCTCCGAACAATCACGCCTTACCCATTTCTTGACATGAGCGAAAGATTACGATAAGATTAGAATCGAATCAAGTGAGATAAAATTGAGAAAAATGGTTAACAACACAGTTTTGGGGATAGCTTTTACCATCACAACACGTTTAATTGTAACACTAGCATCAATCCTCACACTGTTGTTTTTCCTTGAACGAATGACCGGCGACCCCGTAACAACTATGGTTGGCAACCAAGCCTCAGCAGCTTCAATTGATGCTATGCGCGAGCATATGGGGCTAAACCGTTCGCTTCTCGTTCAGTATGGCTCGTTTGTTAAGCAATCCATCAATCTCGATTTTGGGGACTCAATCCGGTTTCAGCAACCAGCAATGGACCTCGTTCTAGGTCGATTCACCGCGACGCTAACGCTCGCCTTTAGCGCGGTCACATTAGCGTTTGTGGTCGGCGTTCCACTTGGCATCTACTCCGCGATATTCCAACGTCGGTTCGACGGAAAACTGGTGAACTTTCTTGCTGGTACCATGCAGTCTATGCCGACGTTCTGGTTAGGGCTGATCTTGCTGATCATATTTTCGGTTCATCTCAATTGGTTTGGCAGTGTCGCCAACTTGGAAGATAATTTCTTTAAACGGCTGGCGCTACCGGCAATCACACTGTCTTCGCCATATATGGCGCGACTGATTCGCCTCGTTCGTAGTAGCATCGTGGACGAAATGAAGCAGCCTTACGTGCAGACGGCACGCTCGAAGGGGCTGACGCCATGGTATATCTTTTCCGTCCATGTCTTCCGAAATACGCTCATTCCCGTGATCGCCTTCATCGGGCTAGACCTCTCGACGATGGTGGGTGGGTCCGTGATCGTTGAGAATATCTTTTCCTATAGTGGCGTCGGTGATCAAATGATCACCGCGATTTACAATCGTGATTACCCGGTAGTCCATGCCACCGTTTTCGTTATTTCGCTGTTGGTCTTTGCAATTAACATTACGTCAGTGTATCTATCCCGAATTGTTGATCCGAGGATATCTGCATGACCCAGCAAATGACAGGGGTACGCACGCTAACTTCAACGCCTGTTCGTATTGAAGGTCCACAATTAGACTGGCGGGCCTTCGTCCAACGCTACCAGCGTTATGCGAATGTTGCGCTCTTGCTTGCGCTCTTAATGGTGATCTTCGGTCTCGTTATCTTTGCCGGGGCCTTGACTGCCAATGACCCCATGACTATGAATTTGAGTAAAACGTTACTACCCCCTATTTGGGTTGCTGGCGGGAGCTTGGCTCATCCTCTTGGTACAGATAATCTCGGTCGAGATATCCTCTCCAGGACACTTCATGGTGGTCAGGTATCACTCAAGGTTGCCTTTATTGCCGGGACTGTCTCAACGGTCCTTGGTATGGCGTTGGGTGTTGTGGGTGGCTATGTCGGGGGGATTGTGGATCGTACCCTGCTGTACGTTTCTGATATATGGATTTCGTTTCCGTTCCTGGTACTCGCCCTGGCTATCATTTCGGCGGTCGGGGGGTCGGTTCTCGTACTGATCATTTTATTGTCCGTAGCAGGTTGGGTACACGCTGCCCGCATCACCCGTGCCACCACACTCAAACTGAAAGAAGCGGAGTATGTACATGCTTCGCTTGCAATTGGCGCGGGGCCAATTCATGTCTTGTGGAGTCATATTGTACCGGGTATCATCAATCCTAACATTGTAATGTGGACGTTCTCAATTGGCACAATGATTGTCATCGAAGGCAGTCTGAGCTTTATCGGAATGGGTGTTAGTACCGGCACCCCCTCCTGGGGCACGATGATTAGTGACGGTCGCTACTACCTGCGTGATGCGTGGTGGATGTCGATTTTCCCTGGGATGGCGCTCATGATTACCGTTTTGGCGGTCAATTATCTGGGTGATGCTCTACAAAACTTGAATAACCACTAGCCGCAATATTTATCGTCCACTACTTTACAACTAGTTGAGGCAGTGACTTTGTACGTTAAAGTCAGGAGTAGTATTACGATGTAGCATCTATGTAACACTTTTTATAGTTTGTAAGATGAAACTAAAGTGAGTCATATAGTCAATATATCACTCAAAATTTAACTGTATGAGAAAAGGAAAGCACCATGAAGAACAAAATTAGCCGCCGTGACTTTCTTAAACTGGGTGCAATTACCGGCGCAGTTGCAGCCAGTGGTAATCTGCTTGTTCCGCAGATTGCGCGTGCCTACGCACCAAATTCACAGGAACTCGCAACCCACGTCACCATCGGTAACACTAGCATCCAAAGCAATCTGAATCCGTTCGGTTTTGTGTACTTTCAGGCCCGGCAAATTTACGATACCCTTATTGATGTAACGGCCTCCGGTGAGCTTATCCCTGGCTTAGCAACCGAGTGGAACCAGGTAGACCCGCAAACGCTAGAGGTCAAACTGCGTGATGATGTCTTCTTCTCCAACGGGCAGCGGTTCACAGCAGAGTCAGTTCGCTACACCCTGGAGTTTTTGCAGAGCCAGATTGCAGAAAACTACTTTGCGTTTTACCTGCCCATATCGGACTTGTTGCTGGCCCCCCCCAACCCACTTCTAGATGCCAACAGCATCGAGATCATTGATGATACCAACCTCGTCATCAAGACAACCCGCCCCGATCCTATCCTGGCAAAACGCCTATCACGTCTGTTTATTCTGTCCTCGGACTACATGACGAGTTCTGACAATAACTTGGCTACGGATGCCGTCGGCACGGGCTACTTGAAACTCGCAGACTTCGCCCCTGGCGAGCGCGTTGACTTCGAGACATGGGAAGGCAACTGGCGCGGTAACCTGCCGATTCAGACCGCTACCTATGTCGCAGTCGGTGATCTGCGCACGGCGCTTGAGAGTGGCGATATTGATGTCGCCCAGAGTATGCCGCCCGATATTGCACGCAGGATGGCAGAGAACGGCGACTGGAAAATCAGCACGAATCCTGCTCTTGCAACCGGGTTAATCAATTTTGTCCCGGAAACCAATCCGGCGCTCCAAGATGTGCGTGTGCGTAGGGCGCTGAATCTTGCGATTAACAAGCAAGAATTCAACGATGTGATCCTTGCCGGTTTTGGGGAAGTTGCTAACGACCAGATGCTCATCCCAGGTTTATCGGGCTACAACGAAGACCTGGAAACAACCCCCTATGACCCCGACGAGGCGCGGCGTCTGCTTGAAGAGGCGGGCTATGCCGATCTATCACTGTCGATGATAGCGCCCAACAACACCAAGGTGCAAGCCGAAGCAATCTCCGGGTATTTCCAGTCGGTTGGTATTAATATGACGTTGGATACGCCGGATGCTAACGCGATTATCACTGAGGTTAGCGAGGGCACCGAGTACAACATGATCTACTGGCAGTCAAACTTCGTCACTTTGAGCGACTGGTCGCAGGCCGTACTGCCGTTCATGATCCCGGCGATGGTCCAACCGCACATCGAAAACGAAAGGTTCTACGAACTTAACGACCAAGTTGCAACGGCTACGTCAGAAGCAGAGCGCGACCAAGTCATTCAAGATATTGCCACGCTTATGAACGAAGACGCTTCCGCCATTATTCTGTCTTGGGAGCAGTTCTTCTATATCCACACACCCCGCATCGAATCCCTACCGTTCCACCTGGATACCTCACCGCGTATCCAAGATATACGGATGACCACCGCCTAAGTAACTGCTCACGTGTCCTTGCTCCGGCATTTCAGCAAAATGCCGGAGCAAGGAGCAATTTATGGTCGCGGTTAGTGTCTATGCGGATAGGGATCCGAATCCCTCGAATCATGGGACAGGTCTATATATCCCGGATGGGTACGGCGCTGATGTAGAACACAACCTCAATTTCAGTCGAATTTACCCCCTGAACAGGTACTTCTTGACTATCTAATGTGCTGTTTTAACCCGACCAGATGAGATCAAGGTCACGAAATCTGTCCAATCTGGATGATCGATGGTTCGCTCCGATGATCTTCTGAACAGCAGCCACAATCCGCCGTCGCCGCCGATGCCTCATCAACCACAACCGGCTGCGGTGGCATCATTTCGACACGCTGGTAGCGCAGTAACCGCGATGAATTCGCCAGGATACCCAGGTCGGGAATAGACTGCGCCGCCGCTGCCAGAACAGGCGGCAGGATGCCGACCGCCGCCAGAGACAGGCCGAAGAAGTTGTAAACGGCAGTGAACCCGAGGTTTATCTTGACGACGCGCATGGTGCGCTTCGCGATCCGTAAAGCCTCCGGCACGAGCAGCCAGTCCTCGCGCATGATGGCAATGTGCGCCGCTTCCAGGGCGACATCGGTTCCTGCCACACCCATCGCCATACCCACATCGGCCTGAGCCAG
>CAYWZS010000207.1:0-4428 GCA_964462905.1 uncultured Anaerolineaceae bacterium | reverse complement strand
CCTCGCGCATGATGCTGCCCTCGAACCCACTCAGGCTGTTAACCAGGCGGGGGCCATCTTGCCCAAAGGAGTTCGCCTGCACCTTGTAACCACGACCGTGAACTGTCGCACCACCATGAGAAGTACCGGTCAGGCGATCCATCATATGACCGCGATAGACTGCGATTTCGGGCAACTGATCCCAGTTCAGCAGACCATCGGGACCGTACCAGTACATACGACCCGCGTTCCAGTGGTTCAGGCCAGAGCCGTCCGGGTGGTAGAAAATGACGTTGCCAGTCGGCATGTCGTCCTGGGCGCTAACTGCCGCAAAGGACAAGCCAACGAGCAGCAGGGCTACGCTTAGCAGCGAGTAAAGTTTGTGCATGTTGTTCTCCTCGAACTTGTTGAAATGTAAAAAGCGACCTGCAATATCGTGATGCACATCACGATGAAATGGAGCATATCCAAAGTTGTTTAAGGCATCTCACAAGTGGTTTTAAGACTAAAGACAGCAATTCAGGTTAACTTTAACAATAATATTACAAACTTTCCCATATCTTGATCTTGTGTGATTTCGCCTCAAGTACCCGGGGAGTTACCTCAAAATGTTCCGAAAACTGTAGTTCATAATGGGGCATAAAGGTGGATCAATAGCTCAAAAATCTGACCAAATGACCTTTTTCAGAGGAGGAGTCAGAAGTTAGAGAGGAAGTGGTGTTTTCCCCAAAAGCTGCCGATGGCGGTGGTCCTGCCGTTACGATTGGACCTAGCATGGTACAAATTTTCTAACCTTTCTGCGTTATACTGTCGGCTGACGCAATAACAGCAAGTGGGGATACGTGTGGATGGGTGCAAGTAGGCAACAGTTGGGGCATGTCGGGTTGGGAATGGGCATCACGGCGGGGGCGTTCGCGGCGACGTTGGTCCGGTTGACGCAGGGGGCGGATATGTCGCCACTGGCGATAGCGGCGGGGCGGCTGGCGATTGCAGCCGTAGCCTTATTGCCGTTTGGGCTGTGGTTGGGGCGACATGAGTTACAGACTGTGACACGGCGCAATTGGTTTTTTATTGCGGGGGCAGGGCTGTTGCTGGCGGCACACTTCGCGGCGTTTGTGAGTGCCTTGGCATATGCGTCTGTGATGACGGTGTTGGTGTTTAGCGCGACGACGCCCTTCTTCGCGGCGTTTATCGGCTGGTTTACGTCCGGGGAGCGGGTGCGGCGGCATGTGTGGTCTGGGGTTGCGTTGGCCGTGGCGGGGACGTTGCTGGTGGCGCTCGGCGGCGCGAGTGGTGATCCGCCAACACGCGATGCGCCGCTGCTGGGGAATCTGTTGGCGTTCGGGGCGGCGGGGTTCATTGGGATGTACTTCGCCTTTGGGCGGGAGGCACGCGGCCAACTCAACAACATTACCTATTCGACACTGGTGTTTGGGACGGGGGCGCTGTGGCTGTTGGTGTTGGGGATGCCGTTGGCGGGCGAGTCCATGCTGGGACACCCGATGGAAGCGTATCTGTGGTTGTTGGCGCTGGCGATCGTGGGGCAGCTCATCAGTCACTCGGGGTGGAATTTGGCATTGGGTGGCTTCCCTGCAACGATTGTGAGCCTGGGCCTACTGACGATACCTGTGACGGGAACCCTGGTCGCCTTTATCATTTTGCAGGAAGTGCCGGGGCCGTGGGCGTTGGTTGGCTCTGGCGTGATTGTGGCGGGGGTAGCCTGGGCGCTCTTGGGTAGGCGGCGGTAACGCACACGGTACGGCTTCGCTATAATAGACATACAACGAGATCGCAGACCGAGCCATATACCCCATGACGGACATCACACTACAATCCCTCCCAGACGCCATCCAAACCGCCGACGCACTGACGTTCAACTTCGCGGCGGCGCTCGTCGGGCGGGCCAGCAGCCGCCACACCGAACGGGCCTACTTTCGCTGGGTAGACCGTTACTTGTCTGATCTGACGCAGTTGAATGCAACGAAGGGACAACAGCGTGTACAGCGTATGGAGGCGCTGCCGCTCGATCTGCTTTTACCGCTAATGAGCGCCCAACACCTGCGTGTGTGGCTGGGGCGGTTGCTACGCGAAGGCAACGGCGCACAGGGGTTAGGGCAGGCGCGGGCGGCGGTGGTCACGCTGGCGGACCTGCTGAGTGAGGCGGACCTGATGCCGTTCGAGCGGGCGGCGGGCATGGCGCGGGTGCGTCCGCCCAAAGCTGAGGAGGGCCAACGCCCTGGACGGTGGCTCTCACCCCGGCAGTTGCGCGGGCTGATGAGCGCGGCAGGACAGATCGCGACCAGTGACAACCAGGCGGTGCGGAACCAGGTGGTGCTAAGTGTGCTGTGTACGATGGCGCTACGCCGGGACGAACTCGCCAGCGCCCGCTGGGACGACCTCAGCATTCAGAACGATCGTATGGTGTTGCGGGTGCATGGTAAGGGCAAGAAAACCGCTGTGATTGATGTACCACGTCCAGTGGCGCGGATGCTGGAACAGTGGCAGGGTATCGTCGCGGCCAGCAAGGACGGCTATCAGTCGAGGTCGGCATTGGTGCGGCGGTTGTGGAAGGGGGGCGGCGTGAGTCCAAACGGGTTGACGGTGGACGGTATCTGGACCATTGTGGCGGACACAGCGGCCTTCACCGACCTGGGGCACGTTGCGCCGCACGACCTACGCCGGAGTGTGGCGGGTGCCTTACACGAGAACGGCGTCACCATCGACAAGATAAGCGCGTTGCTACGGCACAGCAACGTGGCCGTGACGGAACGCTACCTGAGCAAGTTGCCACAGATCAACGAGGGGGCGCTGCTGATGAGCGACGTGTTGGGCTTAGACGACGAGGAGGACGCATGGTTCAACGTGGACGTGACGTAGCGGCGAACACAGCAAGCGGCGGCGGACTGCCCCGCCCCACCGTTGCAGCGGGCATCGCTGCACTGGGCGCACTAGTTGCTGCGTTTCTATTTGTCGCCCCGGTGGGGCCAATGAACCTAGAAACCTCGCGGGTGGCGGCGTTGACCGTGCTGGTAATCGTGTTGTGGGCGACGAACATAATGCCGCCGTTCCTGGCGGCGTTGATTTACTTTGGGCTGGCAACCCTCTTTGACGTGGTGCCGCCGAGTGTCGTGTTCAGCGGGTTTGCATCGGGGGCGTTTTGGTTGGTGTTCGGTGGGCTGGTGATCGGCGTGGCTGTCAAGCAGACGGGATTAGCTACTCGCATCGCAAATGCAGTTGCCGGGCGCTTTGGCTCGACATATACCGGATTAATCGGCGGCGTGGTGCTGCTGGGCGTGCTGTTGAGCTTCATCATGCCGTCGTCGATGGGTCGGGTGGTGCTGCTGGTGCCGATTGCGGCGGCATTGGCTGACCGCTGTGGATTCGACCCGACAGCGCGAGGGCGCTATGGGCTGCTGCTGGCGACGGTCTACGGGGCGCATCTGCCGTCGTTTGGGATTCTCCCGGCAAACGTGCCGAACATGGTCTTAGCGGGGACCGCTGAGGCGGTGTGGGGGACGACGTTCATCTATGGGGACTACTTCCTGCTGCACTTCCCCGTGATTGGGCTGCTGAAGGCGCTATTGGTGTTCGGGGCAGTGGCGGTGATGTTTCGTGATGAACTCCCGGTAGACGGCATGGATTATCCGTCTGGTGAGCCGATGAGCGCGGACGAGTGGCGGCTGTCGGTTATTATGACGCTGGTGCTGGGTATGTGGGCCACGGACTTCCTACATGGCGTCGCGCCGTCGTGGGTGGCGCTAGTGGCGGGGGTGGTATTGCTGACGCCGGGCATAGGTATCTTGGAGACGAAGGCATTTAACCGGGACATCAGCTTTAGCGCGTTGTTTTTTGTGGCAGGGGTGATTGCACTGGGTGGGATGATCGCGGGGAGCGACCTCAGCACATTGCTGGCAGACGGTATTGAGCGGTTGCTGCCGTTGGAGCTGGGGGCAGACGCGCTGAACTTTGCGTTGTTGAGCGGGACGGCGGCGGTGATTGCGCTGGTCGGGACAATTCCGACGGCCCCAGCGGTGATGGTGCCGCTGGCGGATGTGCTGGCGGCGCTGAGTGGTTGGTCGTTGGACGCGGTGCTGTTGGTGCAGGTGGTGGGCTTCAGCACGATCTTCCTACCCTATCAGGCTCCACCGCTGCTGGTGGGGGTGTTACTAGGCGAGGTACCGCTGGGCGAGGCGATTCGGTTGAATCTTGTGGTCGGTCTGGTGACGGTGGTCGTTTTGTTGCCACTGGCGTTCGTGTGGTGGAGCGTGCTAGGCCGGATTTAGCGTCGCTGGCGCTGCTCAAAGATGGGTCTGGCGCAATACAGGTAACGGACTGCCTTACAAGGCCGATCCCTATCACAATAGATGGTGGTCCCCTGCTGTGGCGCTGTTAGCCAGTATAGCACTGTAGGATGTATGATAGGTAATAGATTCCTCGCGGACGAGGCAG
>CAYWZS010000206.1:0-4680 GCA_964462905.1 uncultured Anaerolineaceae bacterium | reverse complement strand
GCACCCGTGTCCTCACCCTTCACCACGAGGCCTTTCAAGAAGTATTGCAGGAGTATACAGAAATCACCAACAGCCTATTGCGCGAACTCGGTGAACGTATTCTGTCCAACCAATACCAACCCAAACCGACGCCAAAGTGAGGCATTATTGACGCCACCTCGCAGAGCGCGTAAACTTACCGGGGTATACTCACATAGTTCTTGTGATTTGTGGAGTTTGATACTGTGTTTAATTCTTTACGGCAAGTTCTATTAGCCGTCACCCTGCTCGGCACACTAACGGCCCTGTCCCTCACAATGACCACCGAAGCCGCCGATGTCGTTGTTATCCGCTACTGGCAACCCAACCCCGGCAACATCATCCCCCGCGACGATGCCATCGACGAGCTAATTCGCCGCTTCGAGGCAGAAAACCCGGATGTACTCGTGGAACATATCCACACACACGCAACCGAAGCGGGAACCACAGACAACAACGGCACTTACATCAACCGTATCAAGCAAACGGTCCCCTTCAACCAGGGCGGCCCCCACGTTGCTATGTTCTTCTATGGCTGGCTTGCAGACTGGGCCGACGAGGGCTACCTGGTTCCGCTTCCAGAGGAAATTTACACCACCGGGGAAATTGACAATACATTTGTCCGCATGGTGAGCGACACAGGCAAAATCAACGGTACCTACTACGGTGTCCCCACCGCTGTCCGCACAATGGCCCTGTTCTACAACCGGGACATGTTCGAGGCCGCTGGGCTAAACCCAGACAGTCCCCCCCGCACTCTAGACGAGATGGTCCAATATGCCGAGATCATCAGCCAACATCAGGCTAGCATCGGCGGGGATGCCGTCGGCTTCAACCTGGAACTCAGCCGTTGGGGGCACCACTGGTTGCGCGAAGTTCTCGTCCCCCAGTTTGGCGGCAACCCTGCCAACAACCTCAACACCATCTGGAACAGCGCCGAAGCCTGTGCCGCCTTTACCTGGGTCATCAACCTGGAGGACAACCCCCGCACCACCGCGCCAGTAAACGACGGGGTTACACGCGAAACCGAGGCCGACACCAATTCTGGCACCTGGTTCATTCAGGAAAAAGTAGCCATGCACGTTGACGGCCCCTTCCGCATCGCGAGTATCGCCGCATCGAGCAACCCAGACCTGAACTACAGCGTCGCCCCCCTCCCCACCCTCCAAACTGCCACCGGCGAGGTCCAACAACGCACATTCGGTAGCTACTGGATGCACGGCCTCACACCGTTAGCCCAACAGGACGAGCGCGTCTACGATGCCTCCGTGCGCTTCGTTCGCTACATCACCTCCACCGAGTCCGTCGCCTATTGGGTAGACCAGATGGACGAGCTACCCGCTCGCACTAACGACCTGTTCCTCGTCGCCGAAGATGAACTGTTGCGGCCCTTCGCCGAGGGCATGGAATTCGCCTACGCTACCAACTTCGTTAACGAAGACGAACAAAAAGCCTTCCTCAGCGACGCTTACAACGCCGTCATCACCGAAGGTGAGGACCCCTGTGAGGCGCTCTACCAAGCCGGCATCAACATCCAAAATCTGCTAGAGGACTACCAAGAAGACCAAAATCGATGGTAACGTAACCCACTCCAACGAAAGGTGTACACATGCCCCCTCGCATTATTGCCATCGGCCCACACGGTTTTGGCGGTTCCGTCCAGATCTTCTGTCGGTGGCTACATACAATCGCGGAGGCTGTACGCTCAGTTCACTACGTCTCCTACAGCCATCCCATCCCCCTCAAAACACTCAAGCCGGAGCGCGTCCACTACGTTCCGGCTGTGCCCTTTGAAGCCAACGCCATGGGCCGCCCCAACTCCCCCGTGCCGGACAAGCAAATGCTCACCGAGCTTGTCCTAGCGGAGAAAGCCGTCGAGATCGCCCGCACCACCCCCAACACCCCGATCATCCTCTGGGGATCCTACCTGTTCCCGTTTGCCCCAGCTTGCCTACGTGCAGCTCGCATCCTGGAGGAAATCGGCCAGGATGTAGAAGTATGGCTCACCCCGGCTGGCTCCGATGTCTGGGAACTCGGCCCCAATCTGCCCTACATCACCCATCAACTCCTGGTGGACCCGCTCGTCACCCAGGTAATTACCTACTCCAAACCCTTCGCCGGGGAAATCAAAGAACGGTACGACGTTCAACGTCACATCCACACAGTCCGCCCTGTTATCGACACCTCACGTTTCTACAAGCCCACCCCAGCCCAACGTGCCAGCTACCGCCAACGCCTGCACCTCCCCGAAAACGCCTTCGTCATTAGCTCACATAACAACATGCGTCCCGTCAAACGACCCAGAGACACCATGCGGATTGCAGATAACATCGCTGAACAGTCGCACCGCCCCGTCGTCTTGCTCATGGTCGGCCCCATCCGTGAAGAACTTGTCGAATTTGCGAAAAAGCATGTGAAACATGTGGACCTGCGCTGGGAGGGCGTCACCCTCAACGTAGAAAACTACCTCTATGCTGCCGATGTCGAGATCAACTGTAGCTGGCACGACTCCTTCAATCTCAGCCTGACGGAGTCCATGGCCTGCGGTGTCCCCGTCGTCTCCACAGACATTGTCGGGGTCGCGCCAGACATCACCGCTGCCGATGCAGGCTTCCTGTTCCCCTCGCCCAGCAGCACCGAGGACGGCGCACTCGACATTAACCCAGCCATTGCCTTCATTCTTGACCTCACGCAAGACGAAACCAAACGTCAAGCAATGGCAGACCGTGGTGCCGCCTATGTTGCCGATGTATTTGCGCCAAATCAAATTCTAGCGCAATATATACCTATGCTTTCACCTTAACTGCCACGACTTAAGGTGTTCGCCTATTACGAATCGAAACGGGAAGGGATCCGCTGTGAACAACATCTTCATCTCATACTCGCGCCGTAATGTCGCCTCGGTCGAGCGACTTTCACGCGACTTACAAGATGCAGGTTTCAATATCTGGGTGGATTTCCGCCGCATCCCAGGGGGTGCCCACTGGCAAGAGGCCATTTTCGACGGCATCCGCAATGCGGATATAGTTATCACCTGTCTTTCACCAGACGCCGTTAATAGTGAATGGGTCCGCCGTGAAGTCGCCTTCGCCCAAGAGGAAGGCAAGCGCATCATCCCGATCCAACTCCGTGATGTGTTTGATGTACTGGGGGACTATGAAGAACTACGCCCCCTGCTCGACATTCAAATTATCAACTTTGCCAGCCTGGGCTACGAACGTGCCTACCCCACCCTGCTCGGTGTGCTACCCGGCAACCGCAACGAGGGCGAAAGCAACGACCCAGACAGCATCCCCAATCCGTTTAAGGGCCTGGAATCCTTCACCGAAACCGACAGTGACATCTTCTTCGGGCGCGACGACCTCGTGCAGAAAGCCCTGGACCAACTGCAAGCCTGCGTCAACGAACCGGACATCTACCGCTTTCTTGCCGTGATCGGCGCGAGCGGCAGCGGCAAGAGTTCCGTTGTCCGTGCCGGTATCGTCCCCGCCATCCGGCGCGGCGCACTCCCAGGTTCAGCTCGGTTCCCGGTTATCACCATCAAACCTGGCTCCGAACCCACCAGCAACCTCGCCCAGCGTATCAACCCGCTAATTGAGGAAATGCCCCACGAAGACCTCATGGATACCATCGTCGGCTCCCCCAACGGCCTCCACGAAATCGGCGGTAAAATTCTGGGAACCACCCAGGGCGGCACCTATATCGTTCTCCTCATCGACCAATTCGAGGAACTCTTCACCCAAACCGCCGCCCTGGAACGCCGCGCCTTCTTAGACATGCTCTACGATGCCGTCACCCAACCCAACGGCTATTTCCTCGTTATCATCACCATGCGTGCGGACTTCTTCGACCGCCTCAGCCACTACAACAACCTCGCCAGCCTCTTCGAACAGAACAACATCATCATCGTGTCAGAGATGACCGCCGACAACCAGCGGCGCAGCATCGAAGGCCCCGCCCGCACCGTCGGCCTGGACTACGAACAAGGCCTGCCGGACAAAATTCTTGAGGAAGTCCTCCAACAACCCGGCTCCCTACCCCTGCTCCAATACATGCTGACCAAGCTCTACGAGAAACGCAACGGGGCCATGCTCACCTGGGCCGCCTACGACGAAATCGGCGGTGTGCGTCAAGCCCTCGCCCAACACGCCGAGGACGTCTACATGTCCGTCGAACCAGCCGAGCAAGACCTCACCAAGCGCGTCCTGCTCTCACTTGTCGAAGTCGACGAATCCGGCGTGGCAACCCGCCGCCGCCTACGCCGCCGCGACCTCTCCTTCCGCTACATGTCGGACACTGCCCTCAATGCTCTGCTAGACAAACTCACCTCCCCAGAGGTGCGCCTCCTCGTCACCAGCCGCCAACTCCAGGCCGACGACGAAGAACAAATCGTTCTCGTCGAAGTCGTCCACGAGGCACTCATCCGCGAGTGGTCCCGCTTTCAGAACTGGATCACCGAAAACCAAGAAAACCTCCGCATTAGCACCGAAGTCCTTCAAGACGCCCAGGACTGGGAAAACGCCGACCACGACCCCTCCTACCTGCTCACCAGTAGCCGCTTGGACCGCGCCGTGCTCTGGCTCCAGGACGCCGACGCCACCGACCTCCAACGCCGTTTCATCCAGGCCAGCGAGCAGAAAGCCGAAGAAGCCGCCGCCCTTG
>CAYWZS010000205.1:0-4711 GCA_964462905.1 uncultured Anaerolineaceae bacterium | reverse complement strand
AGTGCACCTCTGTCTTTCCACTCCCCTCTCAAATGCAAAGTAGCCACACCCCAATGGTTCCCATGTTCTGCGTCCGCAACTGCTTGGCCGTGCCGTTCTACCCCCCAATATAGATCGCCACCCGCCCTGTCTCGATGAAGTACATGCTGTTCTCCTCGTCATCCTGGCAGATGAAGTAGTCACCAGTCTTGAAGTGAACCAACTTCATGTAGGTTTGCAGGCGCTTGGTGTAGGCGCGAGCAATACCCCGACCCTCAAGTTGTTGCGACCGGCGCACGGGCATGTGCTTGGTCGTCACCTAGTAGGCGTTGAGCAGGCACTCATCACAGTATTCCATGTTACAGTCCAAGTCCAGGTAAATGCGGACGCGCTTGTCCGCCAGGATGCCGTTCCGCCTTCACACGCTACCCGCGCATAATCGTCGGCGTGTTAATCGAGCCATCGGCCTCCCCATAGACGCCAAACGCGAGCTTGTCGCCATCCACAACAGGGAGACAGTCGCCCATTCCGGCGGCGGTCAGCTTATCAGTTTTCGCGCCCTGTTCCCGGCGCATGTCTACGAGCGCCCGCTCTTGCACGGCGACGGCTTCGGTTACGAGCGTGTAAGTACCCGTGCGCCGAAACCCCACACTCACGCCGATTTCGTCCTCTAAGCCCATGTAACGTTCGTAGCTGTACTGTCTGCTCCAGGAGCTTATCCGCACAACCAGGGCATGAGTTGCAATCGGATTCCCGCACACAACGCTGAATATATGGTATCTTCATGAAGAATAAAGCAACAGGACGGAGGAAAACCGATGACACCACAGGAAATTGACGCACACTTTGAGGCCAATGCCGACATACTGGCGGACCTTTTACGCCTGTTCGTGGAACGCTGGGAGGCCACCGAACAACAGGACACCCACGACCCAGATAAAACCGCGCAACGTCGCGCTTTCATCGGCTACAATTACACCACCAACGACGCCCACGCTAACCTCTTTCTGGACCTGTTCTACGGCCCCACCGGGAAAATCATCGTGAAGCGTGAGGGCAAAGCGCTCCACATCGCGCATCATATGCTAGCGTATCGTCCGGCCACCCTCACCATTGCGCTAGACCCCGCACGCGGCGACGACTTCCTCATTGACGGCGAGCATCGCGTTCACTCGATGGGCGAACTACGCGACCGCCTGCTTACCATGTGGAACAGCGACTACTGGGGATGCAATCACAAACACATTGCGGCCAATGCTGAGGTTTACGCCGGATACGTCCCCGCAGAGAAGCACTTTCGCGCCCAGATCGGCGGCGTTACGCAATTGCTCAGTAAACTGGGCGCAAGTTGGCAGGGGGAACGCCAAGTCAACAACAAGCCGGACCCCGACGACGACAAGGGCGGCCTGTTCGGACGGCGCGGCGGCAAAAAACGCTACTTTGTCGGCTACCGAGCGCCACGTTTTGTTGAGAAGGCCGGACGTGCCAGGGCAACGCCAGGCCTCTTGACGTTGGACTTGTGGGAGGGCAAAAAGGGAACCGTTAAGAAGCAACCGACTACCCTCACGATCCAGCATGACAAGAGCAGCCAACCCACACAGATCACCGTCCGGGTTGACGGAAACCGACTGCATGTGGAAGGAACCCAGGTTAGCGCCGCCGATGTTCGGGAACTGGCCCCTATGGTGCTCAAGCTGTGGAAGGCAGACGCCTTCGATTTGGGGGTTTGACACAACAAAAAATGCCCACGCAGATGAGGTTGCGTGAGCGTCTTTTTATAACAAAGGCCGTGGATTATTCCGTAGCTTCGTCGTCTTGTTGTAGGGTGTTCAACCCCAGTGCCGCGTAGATTGGGCAAAGGCCGATAGCCGCCGTCAGCAGCATAATGCCGCTCAAGACAACCAGAACCGAGCCGAAACTGTTCGCCATGCCCCAGCCAGACATCAGGAAAACCACGCCGAGAATCAGACGGAACAAACGATCAAATGCACCTTCGTTAACCATTGAGAAGCTCCTTGACAGAAAACTATATTATATACGGTCAATTGACTGCATTATCCGCCATAGAAGCGCGTGTCTCAAGGAAGATAGATCATAATTGTTTGTGACAAACATCACGTAAAAGATATTTGTGGGACTGGCCCCGGCACCAAAAATTCGCGGTGTAGACGATAAAACGCCTCGTTGTCCTCACGAACCAACAGGCAAATTGTCGCTACGGGTAAGGGTTGCGGCGGGAACAGTGCGCCCAGCGCCGCCCGCATCGCCGCCTTTTGCACGCCGCCGTAGGGCATCATCAGGGTGAAGTGGGGTTTCCAACCGTCGAGCATGTAGGGGGTATAATAGTGGCGGACACGATGCGCCAACACCGGGTCAATGCCATTGGCGTCATATTGTGAGTAGGCGCGGCTCTGGTTGGACCCTGTCGCCAACGGGTTCACCCGTGCAATCAACATCGCATGTAGCATCAACAGGGCTGGGTTCGGCTCGTAGTGCAGGACGATGATGTCGTCACGCCAGAACGGAATCGGGTCATCTTGCACCGGGGTCAACATGAAGCGCACATCAGGCCAAAAGCACGCCGCGACATTTGCAATCTCGTCCTCAACCTCCGCTAGTCGATCCCACTCGAAGAACAGTGAATAGCCCGTTGTCATGTGAAAGCCGTAGGTCTGTGGCTGTTCGACCCATGATTCCTCGAACTCCGGCAAGGCATCTCGTGTGGGGTTGTTATACGGCAACATCGCCCCTGCCCGCACGTCGTACCCTAAAATCTCCGAGCCACGGCGATAGATGGTGCTATTGGCGGGTGGGATCGCGTACACGGCAAATTTCGGCATTGGCAGGCCTCCCAGAGCAATTAGAAAACAACGCGAAGCTATTTTACCGCGCTTGAGCACAACCGTCACGGAACTGCGTAGACGCGCATACCCGACAACATATATACAGTGGACCTACCTTATCCACGCCTATCGACAGCATAAACACACTCATGTGCTGTCTCTGTCAATGTGTGCCCGTAGTGCCGCGATATGAGCCGGGCCAACCTCACAGCAACCGCCGACGATCTTCGCGCCGTTCGCTATCCACGCCGCGACATGCTCGGTGTACTCGTCCGGCGTAAGGTCACGGTGTTCGAGGTGTTGCACGCCCTTTTGATAGTCCCAATCGCCTGGAATCTCGGTGAATCCGTTGGCATACCCCCCGACCAGCGGCATATTCGCCGCGCTGGCCGCCTGCATTGCTGCCGTGATGCTCTCCGGCGTGGAGCAGTTCGTTAAGACCGCTGCCACGGGCAAGCCCTCCAACATGGCAAAGGCCTCTGTCAACGACTCATTCCCACGGAGCGTGGCGGTGCCGTCGGCCAGCGTCCACGAAATGACAACGGGCAAATCAAAAGCACGCGCTGCGACGGCGACGGCCTTACCCTCTATCGCCATAGATAGTGTTTCTGCCAGGAACAGGTCCACATGTGGGGCCATAACCGCGCACATTTCCCGGTAGAGCATCACCATCTCATCGTAATCGCGCACGTTGTCCGGGCGGTAACTTCCCCCCAGCGGCGGCAAAGCACCCGCCACAGCTACATCCAGGTGGCCTGTGTTCTCGCGGGCTTGATGTGCCAACTTGCACGCCAACAAGTTCAGTTTCTCGAACTGGTCAGCAATCCCGGCCACTTCCAGGCGTGGCCGCTGGGTGGCGTAGGTGTTGGTGGTGATGATGTCCGCCCCGGCGCGAATAAAGGCCTCGTGAACCTCTCGCACCGTGTCGGGTGCTGTCAGCAGGGCATGAGCCGACCAGGTTTTCGGGTCGTTTTCGATGCCTCGTTTGAGTAGCTCCTGGCCCATGCCGCCGTCCAATAACCAGATATTTTTGCTGGTGATGTTAAATGCCATACCTACAAAGCCTCATAGTACCTTGTGTGCAATTCATAGCACCTACTGTACATCGACAAACCACACTTCAAATCCTGTTTGAGTAACACAGCCTCATTGCTCAAGCTTTCAACTGCTATTCCTAAAACAGTCCAATGACGTTACCATTCTCGTCAATGTCCACGTTCTGCGCTGCTGGAAACTTACTCAACCCTGGCATAGTTCGCATCGTCCCCACTAGTGGATAGATGAAACCTGCCCCTACAGACGCCCTCACCTCACTAATCGGGATCGTAAAGCCTGTTGGTGCGCCCTTCAGCTTGGGGTCCGCGCTGAAGCTGAGGTGTGTTTTCGCCATGCAAATTGGCAAATTCCCGAAGCCATTCGCCTCGAACAGGTCGATCTGCTTGTTGGCTGGCCCGGTGTAGGTCACACCGTCCGCCCGGTAGATTTCCTTGGCGATAATCTCGATCTTGTCACGAATGGGCAAATCCACATCGTACAGAAATTTGAAGTCACTCGGCTCATCACAGGCACTCACGACCATCTCCGCGAGTTCTGTTGCGCCCGCGCCACCATCCGCCCAGTTACGCGCCACAGCGACACCCTTCGCCCCGGCCTCCATTGCAATGCGCTTAATGGCGTCAATCTCATTTTGCGTGTCGGTCGTGAACACGTTGATCGCCACCACGGGGTTAATCCCGAACTTATACAGATTTTCCAGGTGACGCACCATGTTGACCGCGCCTGCCTCCACATCCGCGACATTTTCCTCCAACAACGATGGGTCTAGCGGTTTGCCGGGGATGATGTTGTATTTGCCTGTATGGGCCTTCAGCGCCCGCACCGTCACCACT
>CAYWZS010000204.1:0-4761 GCA_964462905.1 uncultured Anaerolineaceae bacterium | reverse complement strand
TATTGTACAGCAGGTGGTGTTCAGGTTGGCCCTCAATTGAGGGGGGTTATCCTCCAGTACGCCGACAGCCGCCCCACGGTTGCAAACCCGCATCGGAGCAAAGGGGGCGACAAAACCAGAACGGGCGACCATGCTTGGCATGACACTGGTCACGGGTCACGCCATCCCCTAGAATACGCCGCCAACCGGTTCTATCCGTGAGGGGGACGCCCACCCGTGGACCGCACAACTGCACAGCGCATCGGCTATGGCCTGTTGGCTGCCGCCCTCGTGTTGCTCCCCGCCCTACTGGGTACGCTGCTGATTGGGCTGCAATACCCGGGCCGCACCTGGGCGGACTTCACACCGTTGGGCGACGAAACGTGGTACTGGCACCAGACCGCGACGGCGCGAGTTGCGCCCTTCGGCGGCGGTTTCTATACCTTCTACGAGGTGCCCACGACCATTCAGGCGTTCGGGCGCTACAGCACCTGGGGGCCGTTCGTGCCGCTATACTACGCGGCTGTGAGCAACGTGGTCGGCTGGTCCTATGCGGCGATTCCACTCGTGAACCTGCTCACGCTAACCTTTGCGCTGGCACTGATGGTGTGGGTTGTGCGCCCGCACCGCGAGGGGCTGGTACTGGCGATTGTCGCGCTACTCGCGTTCACGCCGTTGTGGTTGTACATCAACACGGGGCTTTCCGAGACGCTGGTGATGGCCGCCGCTGTTGGCCTTGCCGCCGGGTTCGCGCCGCTATTGATGGGCCGGGACCTACGTCCCCGTTACCTGGTTGCGCTTGCCGCCTATATCTTACTGATCTCGTTGACGTTGCGTGTGACCTTCAGCCTGTATCTGCTATTGCTGGCGGGCTGGCTGGCGCTCGGTCGAAGCCCGTTGATCTGGCTACGCAACGGCGCGTTGGCCGTCGGTGCGTCTGGGGTGCTGTTTGTCGTCTACAGCGGCCTGCGCTCGTTCTTCCCATTTCGCCCCCATCGCACGATCCTAACGGCCTTTGCAGATGCGGGTGTTAACGCGGGGGTCGTCGCTGCGCTAGACCACTGGACCTATAATCTCAACGGCGTTCGCTGGGCCCCGTGGACGAACCAGGCATTTTACGTGTTGCTGGCAGGGTTAGCGGCATTGCTGCTCGTCTGCTGGCTGGTTGCCTTCTTCTGGCGAGAGCCGCCCGCCTGGGTTGCGCTCCCCGGACGTGCCGAGAGCGCCGCACATCTGTTTAACCTCGTCGCGATCTTCGCTGTGATTGCCCTGTTCTACGAGCTATACGACTGGCGCGGCTACCGCACGATTGCGCCGCATCTGTTGGTGTCGTTGCTGTGGTTGGCGGTGTTGCGGCGGCGCTGGTTGGTGATTGCCGCCTTTGTCTTTAGTCTGTTCGTCCTGCAGGACGCCTGGGTCAACGTCTACCCGGACAACTACCGCACTGAAAACCGCTATGTGCCGGAGGTCATCCGTCCGCCACTGGCGGATAACATCGTAGGGCTGTCCGAGTATCTCGCCTACGTGCCGGACGCGCCCTCGCCCTGGTGCAACACGGTGACGGTCAATTCGGGCGATCCGTTCACAGTGGTCGCGCTCCCGCCGGGGATGGGCTTCTCGCTGGTCCCCGCGCCGGACCCGCAACACTTCCCGGCGGGGACAAGCTGGTTTCGGTCGCGCTACCTGTGGCTGGACCCCCACGTTTACGACGCCTTTGCCGCCAACGGACGCGCCGAACAAATTGGCATCGTGGCGGGACGCACGCTCTATCTCAACCTGGATGCAGACTGTTCAACCCGTTAAGGGTATGCCTGTGGCTTACCCGCCTAACACCTCAATGTTGAGCATGATTGGAGTCCGACTCCCGTCCACATTGCGGATTTTTGCCGTCGTGTGGTACAGCCGCACCTCAATGTTCTTTGGCCGCGCACGGTAGGCCCCGCCCGTCACGGGGACGCGCACGTCGAACACCTCGTAGTAGTACAGCGTCCGCTCCTCGTCCTCCGTCCCATACGTTCGTGTCGCGCCGTACAGCGGCCCCTCGATCAACCCGACGCCGCCACCGAACGACGCGCCAATCAGCGCCGCACCGTTGCCCAGGCTGCGAATCGTGCGCCGCACGGCAAAGTAAGCGAGCGCGGCCAGTACCCCAATCGCCAGCAGCGTGCTGTCCAAGTCACGCCAACCGCCCTCTCCTAGCCCCAACGCGCCCTCACTGAAATTCGGCTGAAATGCTGGCGCGAACTCCCCCGCAAACAGGATGTAGCCCGCCAGCGCCAGCCCCGCCAGAATCAACAGCACGCCGGGGGCCAGTTCGCGCAGGCCACGCAGCAATAGCGCGAACCGCTGAGGGCCGCTGATGTCACCGCGTTGGTTGGCTGCTAGCCCACCAGGGACAAGCCGATTGGCGCGGGCCAGCTTGCGCGTCGCTTCGGTGTTGATTGTCACGTTCCCGGCACATCCTTCGTCATGCAATGGACCGCGCCGCCGCCGTTCACGCCGACCACACTGTCTATCGGGATAATCTCGTGGTCCGGCATGACACGGGCGTAAATCTCCAGCGCGTCCGCGTCTGTCGCTACCCCGTAGGCCGGGACCAACACCCGCCCGTTGACCGTCAGCGCGTTGGTATAGCTGCGCCGGATCGGGTAGCCGAACCAGTTCAGGTACAACGGCGGTGTCGGCAACGTGTGGACCCGGTAGCGGTCCCCCGCCGCGTTCGTCTCGCGCTCCAACTGACGCCGCGCTGCCCGCAGGCGGTCCCCGGTCAATGTGGCGTTTGGGGATGAGAGCAGCACGGTGTCCGCGCTCGCCAGCTTCAGCAATAGGTCGATGTGCCCAGTTTCCTCGACACGCAAACGCGGCGTAAGCACCAGTTTATCAAAGATCAATGCCTCGTGTAATAGACCGAGTAACGTTGCGCGGGTGAGGTCCGGGTTCAGCCGATACACCTGATTCGTCATCAGCAGTGTACCGGCTCCGTCGGACCACACGTTGCCGCCCTCGCCATGTAGCGGCAATGGATGCACCGGGACGCCTGCGCTGGCCGCCCAGCGCTCCGGCATAGCGTTGTCCCGCGCCTGTGGGAAATTCGGCAGCGGATCGTAGATCAGCGTCACGGTGGCTAGCTTGCCGTCGGCGTCGAAGCCGACCAGCGGGCCGTAATCGCGAATCCAGATGTCGTCCGTGGGTAGATTCACGATCTCGACGCGCTCAAGGTCGGTGGTTCCTTGGCTTTCCAGGTACAGGCGCACCGCCCCCGCCCAGGCCGCCCCCGGTATGTTAATCTGTACCGTGGCGACGGGGACAATTGCCGCGACCAGCGCCGCGTGCATCGCCCACAACGGCGGGAAGTTCACCGCCCACGCGACCATGACGCGCTCTGTCGGCTCCCACTGCGCCGGGAGCCGCACCGGGCGATCGGTGACGGCGGGTTTAGCGTCGGCCTCCGTCACCATGACCGTGACCACGTCCGCCCGTAGCCGCTCGGTGAGGATGGCGTCGGCTACCTCCGGCAACAGCTTGAAGCGCCGCACGTAGGCGTGAACATCCTCCAAGGACGGCCTCGGTTGCTTGTCCACAACCACCGGGTAGATGCGACGTAACAGGGGGGCAACCAGTGGCGATAGCCCCGCCGGGAGCCGCCGTCGCCACAGCGGATAGGGAACGTAGTTGAACTGAAAGGGCGCGTTGCTGCCGCGTTGGGTCACAGGGCTGGTCCTCACGTTGGCGTCAAAGTATGAGCGTCATTCTGTGGGATGTGGGAGCGGTAGACAAGTGCAAGAACGAAACACGATCACCCCACGCGCTCCAGGATGTGCGGTAAGGGCCCGCGAAGCGTGTTGAACATCGTCTACAACACAGCTATGATAGCACCAGCGTTTACGATTTTCACGGAGTAGATGATGCGCCTTGTGTTTTCGTTCGCTCTGTTGCTGATGATGGGGATTGGGCTAACATTGGCTCAGTCACAGCCGACCGTCGCCTACCCCACCCCCACCTGGACACCACTTCCCACGGTCCCGGCACTGGTCTTTAGCGCCAACGGTCGCCCGACTGAGATGTATAGCGACAGCTATGGGACGTTCCAGCTCTACCACACGTTCGACTTGGACGCGCCCCTCACCCCGGACGACGCGAACGCCTTTAACTCGCGGGTGTCACCAGACGGGAGCCAAATCGTCTATACCCGGCGTGAAGGCGAGGGCGCATTTACCGTCATGCGGATGGATGCGGATGGGACAAACCCGGTGCAACTCACCAGCGGCGAACACCCCGCGTGGTCCCCGGACGGCACACAAATCGCCTTCTCCCGTGAGGACGGGGTGTATCTCATGGACGCCGACGGCGCGAACATCGAGCAAATCCGCGCTGATGTCGATGTTCGCAGCATATCCTTTACCCCCATCGGCGATCACCTTGTGCTTATCGCCCACGAACTCGAAGTCACCTTTACAGCCTACTTGTTGTCCGTTGACGGAAGCGACCTGCAACCGCTCCTGAACGATAATATACAGGTCTATGGTGTCGCGCTGGCTCCAGATGGTGAAACGGTCGCCTGGACCAATTCGGAGGGACTGTTTATATCCCCAGACAGAGGGCGCACTGCGAACCGTGTGACCTTTGAGGGGGTCATGAGCCAATTTGTAAACGAATCCTACACAGCAAGCAGCCCACGCTGGTCCCCGAATGGGCGCTATCTCGCGTTTGCACTGTACTCGTGGCGTCTAAGCGTCGCAATTAGCACGCCCGTCCCTGTTGATCGTGTCGGCGCACAGTTAG
>CAYWZS010000203.1:0-4890 GCA_964462905.1 uncultured Anaerolineaceae bacterium | reverse complement strand
GCGAGATTGAGGACGAGGACTACACCAACTTCTACCGCATGATGACGATGGACTTCCAGGAGCCGCTACACCGCGTCCACATGAAGGCCGACCTGCCGCTCCAGTTTTACGCGCTGCTCTACATCCCCGCCACCAACGAGCGCTCGCCCTTTAGCCCGCGCAAGGAACCCGGCCTCAAGCTCTACGCCCGCAAGGTGCTGATTCAGGACTACAACAAGGACCTGCTCCCAGAGTACCTGATGCAGTTCGTCCAGGGCGTCGTGGATAGCGAGGACCTCCCGCTCAACGTCTCCCGCGAGACGGTCAAAGCCGATGCTGTGATCGCCAAGTTGCGTTCCACCCTGACAAACAAGGTGCTTTCGGAGTTGGGCCGCATGGCGTCTAAGCGCCCGGACGACTACCTGAATATCTTCGCGGTACACGGGCGCTGGCTCAAGCAGGGGGTCACGGTGGAACCCGGTGATAAGGAACAACTGCTGCCGCTGCTGTTCTTCCCCACCACGCGCAGCGAGGATGAGAACGAGATGTTCGCGCTAAATGACTACGTCGGCAACATGGTGGCGGGCCAGGAGGAAATCTACTATATCGTCGGCGACGACTACCGTAGCGCCGCCCGCTCCCCCCACCTGGATGCGTTCAAGAAGCGCGGTGTGGAAGTGCTGTTCTTTACCGACCCCATTGACCCGATCATGTTGATGGGGTTGGATGAGTTTGACGGCAAAAAGTTCCGTTCCGTAGACGACGCCGACATTGACCTCTCGGACGTGGGCACGCTGGACGAGAGCGACGAGGAAACCACCACGCAAGAACCCGTCCCGGAGGCGGACTTCAACGACGTGGTTGAGCGTTTCACCGCGATCCTGGGCGAGCGCGTGGCCGGGGTTCAGGTCGGTAAGAACCTCGTGACCAGTCCGGCCCGCCTGGTGAACAGCGGCGACGGGGCCAGCGCCGGGAACAGCCACATGTTCCGCGTCAACCGCCTGTTCGAGCGCGAGTTCGAGTTGCCGATTAAGACGTTAGAACTGAACCCGCGCCACCCGCTGCTGCACAACATCAGCCGGATGCTGCACGATGACGCGCAATCCGGCCTTGTGGACGCCTCCGTGGAGCAGGTGTTTGAGACGGCGCTGCTGCAAGATGGCATTCACCCGGACCCAGCTTCGATGGCGGAACGGCTCTATGCGCTGTTGGAGGCGGCCACTGCATCGGGAACGCTCCCGGCGACGGGTGCGCCCGCCCCAAAGACCGACCCTGACGCCTAACATGGTCCGCCTCTCCACAACCGACTGCGGCGCGGCCCCCTTGCGTGAAAGGGTGCGGCCTGGTGAGTAGCGCACCGTCCCGCCCGCCACAGGAGGAGGTGCGGGGGTGGTTTTCCACCTACCGTTCTATTCTCCTCCTGTTGATCTTATTTGCCGTGGCCGCGACCATGCAGTCGCGACTGTTCCCGACGTTGGAGGGGAGCGACGAACCGTTACACATCGCCTACGCCGCGCACCTGCGGACGGACGGGAAGCTCCCGGACCGCACGACCTATCTCGCAAACTGTGCGCGTCAACAGAGCGGGCAGCCGCCGTTGGTCTACGCGACGGGGGCGCTACTGCTGGACCTGTTGCGGGTTCCCGCGCCGTCCTGCGACGACGTGTTCACCTACGCCTTTGAGGAACGGGCGAACGCCTGGTTGCTCTCCCCAGACCCCTATCGGCGCGACGACAACAACACCAACTTTCTGCCAATGACCACGGTTACGCCGCCGGAGGGTTTTCCAGGCGCAGTTTACGCGCTACGGCTGGTGAGCGTGGTGTTTGGGACGTTGGCTGTGTTCGGGGCGTGGTTAGCGGCGGGAGAGGTGCTGCGTGACCGTGCATGGCGCACCACGGCAACCGTCGTGTTCGCGTTTACGCCGACGTTCTTCCACCTGAGTGCCTACTTCACCAACGATACCGCCGCGATTGCCTTCGCCACGCTGGTGATCTGGCGGGCGTTGGTGGCTGTCCGCCAGGAGACAGGGCCGTGGGCGGCGTTCGCTGTTGGGCTGTTCATCGGGCTGGGTGGGCTGGCAAAGGTCAGTGTGTTATTGACGGCTCCCGTGTTCGTGTTTGCGATTTTTTGGCGCTGGCTAAGGACGCCGGGTGCGCGTCATATCGGGGCGTTCGTGGTGCCGTCTGCGTTGGCGACAGCGGGGGCGTTGGTCATGTTTGGGCCGTGGATGGGCTACGGCCTGCTGACCTATGGCGATCCGTTCGGGACCGGGACGCATATCCACCCCACGCTGAACTACGATCCGCCGCTGGGCCTGTTTGCGATTATTGGTGGGCTGCCGGACGTTGCCCGGACGTATGCCGGACTGTTGGGATACGCAAATGTGTATCTGCCGTCTGCTGCCTACGGGGTGATGGGGGTGTTGGTATTGGTGGCGTTGGTTGGCTGGCGTGGGGGGCGGCCCGGTGGGTCGCCCCTACATGTGTGGCAGGCGTGGGTGTTGGCACTTGCGTTTGTGTTGATGTTCGCGGGATTCCTGCGGTTTTACCGGGTGATTTTCGCAGTGACGGGGCGGCTGTTGCTCCCGGCGCACGTCGCCGTTGTGGTTGGGCTGGTAGCGGGACTTCAACGGCTGCGCGGACGGCGTGTGTGGCAGACGGTCGCGGTGAGCATTGTTGTGTTGTGCGGGGTAGGGTACACCGGGAGCAGTCTGTACGCCGCCTATGCCCCACGCCCGGTAGACAACCTGCCGCCGTTGGCGGGTCCGGCCTACACCTTTGACGACACAATCCGGCTATTGGGCTACCATACCGCCACAACGACGCTCACGACCAACATCCATGAGATGACGTTGTGTTGGGAGGTGCTGCGCCCAACGGAGCGGCTGGCAGCCTACGCTGTGCGTTACGTGAAGGACGGTGTCCCGACGGCGCAACGCACGACAATTCACGGGCTGGGGCGCTACAACAGCACGCTCTGGGAGCCGGGGACGCGCTTCTGTGATACGCTGGATATGCCCGTGGGTGACGCACGTTTTGGCGCGGTCCCGCCGGAGCCGGGAGCGTGCTACGATGTGCTGGTGGTGCTGCTGGATGCGCGGACAGGCGATGTCAACTGGACGGCAACGACCGACGATGGGACAGTGGTGCCGTTTCCGGTGTTGGGCCGGGTGAAGGTGGGGAATTAAGCCATCACCTGACCAACAAACACGATCATCCGTCTTGCTGTATATCTGGCTCACACCGCCGTCGTGATCTGCCCAGCAGTCACCCGCCACACCTGCGACCGCGCCAGAAAATCGTCGGTGAAGATGTCCGGCTCGGTCGTCGTCATGAGCGTCTGCGTGGTCGGGTCCAGCCTTGCCAATAGGTCGCCACGCCGCTTGCTGTCCAACTCCGCGATAACCTCGTCCAGCAGCAACACGGGCGGCTCCCCGACGCGCTCCGTCATCCAGGCCAGTTCCGCCAGCTTGAGCGCCATAACCGTGGTTCGCGCCTGTCCCCGGCTCCCGTAGAGGCCCACATCTCGCCCGTTGATCTGCATCCGTAGCTCGTCGCGGTGTGGCCCACTGAGCGTATACCCCCGGTTCACCGTCTCGTCCAACTCCGCCTGGAGCCGTGCCGCGAACTGTGGCGCGATGTCCTCCGGCGCAAGCTGGCGGTGCAGGTCCAACCCCAACATATCAAACGAGAGTTGCCCGTCGGCCTCAGCAGTCGGCGCGAAGCTCGGCTGATACTGGAGTGTCAGCGTCTCACGGCGCTCCGTCAGGTCGGCGTGGACCTGTTGCGCGTGGTGTTCCAGTTCCCGCAGGAAGCCCTGCCGCCCGGCTATGACGACGGCCCCGGCTGCGATCAACTGCTCATCCCAGTAGGCGAGTTCCTTGCGGCTTGCCCGTCTGTTGCTGATGTTTCGCAGGAGCGCGTTGCGCTGGGGCAGCACCTTCTCATAGGTGTTGAGCGCCTCCAAATAGGCCGCGTCGGTCTGTGAGAGCGTGTCGTCTAGGTAGCGCCGCCGGTCGCTCGGCCCTCCTTCGATGAGGCGCAAGTCCTGTGGGAGAAACAACACCACGTTCAACAGCCCGACGATGTCCATCACCCGGCTTTTCACCCCGTTAACCTTGATGTCCTTCGAGAAGCGGGCCGCGCCGCTGGTTTTATCCATCATGATGGTGATTTCAACGCGGGTGAACGGGTTGGCTTTCGTTGTGATGTCCGCCGCGACCCGTGCATACGGCACCAATTCGCCCTCCGTGCGCCAGTGGATCAGTTGGCGGTCCACGACGGTATAGGGCGAACGGGCGGTCGCCAGGTAGTAAAACGCCTCGAGCAGGCTCGTTTTGCCCTGGGCGTTGGCCCCGTGTAACACAATCGTCGTCGGTGGGACGGCCAGTTCGAGGTGGGCATAGTTGCGGAAGTTGGTCAGTGAAAGTTGTTCGACGTGCATTGGGTCATCTGCGGCTTGCTAGACGGGCATCTAGTATACGTGGGTGAGGGGGCCGGGTCTATGTGGGGTTGTGGATGAGACCCCCACAGCAACCGCCCACCTTGTTAAGCACGCTGCTACAATACACCCTATTAATCATCACACCCACAGGAGCGCCCCACCATACCCTGTGTCCTCGTCTGGATGGCCGGCGACCAGCTACTCGCCGGCCATCCCGCCCTGCACAAGGCAAAGTACGCCTACGGTAAAGACGATATTCGTGTTGTGTTGGTCGAGAGCACGCGCCGGATGGGTCGCCTGCCGTACCAGCGCAAGAAGCTCGTGCTGCTGCTGTCCGCGATCCGCTTTTGACGGAAACTTATCCGCCATTTTTGGCAGGTGAACGTGGTGACTGCCAACAATACCGTTAATCATTGGGGTGTGGCTACTTTGCATTTTAGGGTCATGCCGCGAGCGCATCTCCGT
>CAYWZS010000202.1:0-4903 GCA_964462905.1 uncultured Anaerolineaceae bacterium | reverse complement strand
GGTGGGGGTGCCCAGCGGCCCGGTGATGGACCCCAACACGGGCGTGATGGGCGCACGGGTGGGCGGCACTTCCGTCGGGCGTAGCGGCACGCCGAAGGGTTGGTTGGCGTCAGCGCGGGCGTCAAGCGTCCCGGCAGCCTCGCGCACCGTTTCGTAGATCAGCGCATCAACGTAGACATTCGGGCGCACGCGGGCGACCTCCACCGCCAGGGTTTCGAAGGCGTCTCTACGGGTGAGGATCGACACGGCGATAGTGACATCGGCGGGGAGCAGGGCCAGTAACGCGCCGTTGTGGATGACCGTGGGGCGAAAACGCTCCCAGTAGCGGCGTGCGCCCCGGAAGAACCACTCGGGTTCCAGGTTGGGCGCGATCATCAGAAAGTGATAGTCCGGTAGGGTGTCTGGTGTAATTTGTGTCATGCGGCCCAGTATAACGGTGAAAGTTGTACTGTGGGGAGGGCGAGCGAGCGGGATTTGCTGACCCCGACTAGCGAAACCTTACGATAACGGCTTGCGGTCGCTGTCGCCGCCTACGGTAAACCCGGCGCGTGTGAACAGCCGTTGCGCGTCTGGCGTTGCAGGCGGCGTCCACCAACTGCGACGGCGAGCTAGCACACAAGGGGGGAGCGTGGGCGAGGCGTCAGGTGATCGCCCATGTTCCCCGCCCACAAAGCGGCTATAATGCGAAGAACTGAGGAATGTAGTTCTTGGGGAAACCAAACTATGAAACGTCTTTTTGCCGTATTGTTGCTCACCACCCTCGCACTGGCCGGGGCCACCGCCGCCGCACAGGACGACACCAGCGGCCTCGTGTCGCCGATGAACCTGCGTCCGTCTGCCGCCAACATAGATGGTTTCCGCTACGAGGCGCAGGGCTGGAACAACTGTGGACCTGCTACGCTCACGATGGGCCTGACGTACTTCGGCTACCAGCCGGACCAGAACACCGCCGCGCAGTGGCTCAAGCCCAATACTGAGGACAAGAATGTTAGCCCGTGGCAGATGGCGGCGTTCGTAAACACGCAGGCCCCCGGCACCACCCGCGCTATTGTGCGCCACGGTGGGGAGTTGGACCTGCTCAAGACGTTGATTGCCAACCAGTTTCCGGTGATTATCGAAGCGGGGTATGATCCGCCACCGCACGACCTGGGCTGGATGGGCCACTACCTGCTGATGAAGGGCTACGACGACAGCATCTCCACCTTCATCACCCACGACAGCTACGACGGTGCGAACTACCCCTACCCCTACGCTGAGATCGCGGACAAGTGGCGGCACTTTAACCACGTTTACATCGTGCTGTACGACATCAGCCGCGAGGCCGAGCTGATGGCGATGTTGGGCGACGATGCCGACCCGCAGATGAACCTGCAACTCACGCTGGCGGAGGTGCAGGCGGACGTGGTGGACAACCAGCAAGACCCGTTCGCGTGGTTTAACCTGGGGACAAGCTACGCGGAACTAGGCAACATGGCGTTCGCGGCTGCCGCCTACGACGAGGCGTTTAAGCACGGGCTACCGTGGCGGATGCTGTGGTACCAGTTTGGGCCGTTCGAGGCGTACAACGCGATGGGCCGCTATGGGGATAGCGTCCGCCTGGCGCAGCAGAACCTCAACGACGGCGGCGGCCAGTACGTCGAGGAGACGTTCTACTACGCGGGGGTGGCGCGTGAGGAAATGGGCGAGACCGACCGCGCCCTCCAGAACTACAACGCGGCCATCAGCTTTAACCCGAACTTCACCCCAGCAATCGAAGCGCGGGATCGGCTGTCGAGCCAATAACCACGGCCTCCCTGTGGGCGTTCGTCCAACCACAGGGAGGCCCTGATCGTGTTTGTGAGGTCCGCTCGCTAGCGAGAGCAGCGCGGCAACACAGCCGACCAAGATTGAAGGTATGCGCCAAGCGCATCGCCGACATCGCCAACAAACCAGGGATCATAAACATGGCTGAATTTCAACTCTTTGACGGGCGCACCCGTCGCCAGCTCGAACAACTCATGCTGAATGCCAACAAGGTCCGCGCCGGGGCCATCAAGGGCGAACGCCGCTCGTCCAAGCGCGGCACGTCTATCGAGTTCGCGGACTACCGCAACTACGTGAAGGGCGACGACCTACGGAAGTTGGACTGGAAGCTCTACGGGCGCACGGGCAAGCCGTTCATCAAGCTGTTTGAGGACGAGGAGGATTTGGCCGTCCACCTGATTCTCGACACGTCGAAAAGTATGGACTTTCCCCAAAATGCCGATGACCCGGACCTGAACAAGTTCACCTATGGGCGGCGGCTGATGGCGGGGATTGCGACGATCTCGCTGGCAACGAACGACCGCCTGCTCATGACAGCGGCCCACGGCGGCGGCGTGGAGCGGTTCGGCCCGCACCGGGGACGGGCGTTTACGCCGCGCATGTTTGAGTACATCGGGAAGCTGGCGGCAGACGGGGCCATCGACCTCAACGAGGTGCTGAGTCGTTACGTCCAGCGGGAGCGCCGGGCGGGGCTGGCAATCATCATTACGGATATGTTTCACCCGGCGGGTTACGTAGACGGCGTGAACGCGCTCATCGGGCGCGGCTACGAGGTCGCGGTCATGCACACGCTCTCGCCGGAGGAGATGGAACCACCGTTGGCGGGGGACCTCAGCTTGATTGACGCGGAAACGGGGACCGTGCAGGAGGTGACGATTGACGGCGGGATGCGCGAGATCTACATGAAACGATTGGCGGAGTGGCAGATGGGCATTAGCACGGAGCTGCGGCGGCGGGGTGTCCACTACTTCCCGATTCGCACTGACACTCCCTTTGAGCGGGTGATTTTGTCCGAGATGCGGGCGCTGGGGTTGGTGCGCTAGGGTTGCGGCTTACGCGGGAGCGTCAGCGTAAACTGGGTGCGCTGGCCGGGGGTGCTGGCGACCGTCACGGCCCCACTGTGCAGGTCGGCAGCCTGTTTGATGATGGTGAGGCCCAGGCCCACCCCGCGTGAGGTGGCGGCCCCCTGTCCCTTGAAAAACGGCATAAACAGGCTTTTTAGCTCGTTTTCCGGGATGCCGATGCCGTAGTCCACAACATCCAGTGTGACTTGCGCCTCGTCCTCAAGGTTCAGGTGAACCTCGATGGTGCTATCCCTCGGCGAGAACTTCACAGCATTGGAAAGCAGGTGAAAAATCGCATTGCGGGTGTAGATAGGGTCCACCACCACAGAGGGAGCCTTGCCCCTGACTTGTAACTGGATCTCCTGCGAGACATGAAGGCCCTCACGAACCGTCTGAATCCCGCGTTCAACCTCCTGCACAATATCAAGGATATTAGGGCTAAATCTTTGTGTGTCCCCCGCGATCTTCGTCTCCTCCAGCATCTCGGCTAAATGACGGACTTCCTGGTTGATTTTGTCGAAGTGTTTGGTAAGCCGCGCCTGGCTATTCGGTTCGACCAGGTTATCGACGCTCATCTGTAGGATGCCGACTGACGACATAATCACGGATAGCGGCGTGTTGAACTGGTGGTGAATGGTTTGGATAAAGTCGGACTTCATGTGGCTGAGTTCGCGTTCGCGGTCCAGGGTGCGCCGCAAGGACTGTTCGACCTCTAAATAGTGGGTCACGTCACGAATCGTACAGACAAACGTCTGGTCCTCGTGGGATAAAACGCTGACCGGGGCTAGGGTGATCTCCACCTGAATATGCGTAGGGTCGGTAAGCTGCGTGCGGAATTGTGCAGCAAAGGTTTGGCTCCGTTGGGTGGTGAGGGCCGTTTGTAACGCTTCGTCGAAGGCGTCCACGCCGCTTTCGATGATTTCCCGCAGGTCCACCTCGTAGTAGTCAAGTTCCCCCAGGCCCATGATGCGTCCGAAGGCGGCGTTCCCCTGTGAAATCTTGCCGTCTGCCGATAACAATAGGATTGCGTCATGGGCGTGGTTGATTATAGCCTCGACACGGCGCTGTGAAATTTCCAGGTCGCGGGTGCGCTCCGCAACATATATTTCCATCTCACGGGCGAGGTCGCGCTGCGCGTTGACCGCCAAGAGGTTTTGAAGCGCGAGGGCGGCGTATTGGGCAAAGGCCCACAGGCTATCCTGGTCTCGCAGGGAGAAAGCGTTGAACTGGTTGCTTTGCAGGTCCAACACGCCCAAGAGCGTGTTGTTGACAACCAACGGCAACACCAACTCGGAGCGGGTGCGTGGCTCGTTGGGGGCATAGTTGGGATGCTGGGAGACATCCGGCGCGTAGACCGGCTCGCAGTGCTTGGCTGCCGTCGTCACCAGCCCCTTGCCCTCTAACGGTATATCCCCCGCTGCCCGAACATGGTACTCCCCCGCCCGCGCATAACGGTTCAAGGTGGTGCCCTCACTGTTCACCAACATCACCCCACAGTCTGTCTGGCCGAACGAACTTACGACCGTCTCGGCGATATGCCGACACATTTCGTCTAGCGAGTCGTGACTCGACAATGGCGTGAACAACAACGCGGTCTGGCGGTTCATGACGGAAAGCAGCACCGTGTACTCGTTGAGCGTGTCGTACAGTTGGTGGGTTTCCACCAGCAGCGCGATATGGTCAACCACTTTCAATATAAGGTCGCGGTGGTAGGGTTGAAAGCGATTCGCTGTGTCGCTGTCGAAGTTGATGATACCGATCACGGCATTGTGTTTTTTGATCGGCACGCCCAGCCACGACCGAATCCAATCGTGAGGGTGCCAATACTGCCAGTGGTCATCCTGGGTGACATCTGGGATGAGCAGCGGTTGCTTGGTCGCCATCATCTTTTGAAAGTTGGGCGCGGTGCGGGGAATGCGTGTTTGATCCAACAACAACCGCGACGCTTCGGGATACCCGTGGTGATATTTGATGGTGGGATAGCCCTCCTCAAACACGGTGATATTGGCGGCTGTGTATGGGACGAGATCACGCAG
>CAYWZS010000201.1:0-4917 GCA_964462905.1 uncultured Anaerolineaceae bacterium | reverse complement strand
GTATGCATCGCAATTTGCGACGGTGGATCTGGTCAAAGTCCAGAGCCGACGGTGATAGTCCGGATGAGAGAAGATTGGAACAACAACAGCAATCGTTGCTGTTGCTGATTTGCATGTGCTGCCCCCTAATAAGGTGGCTGTTATTATGCCATTGGCAACTGCTAACAGGCATCCGTGTAACGGCAAGATGTCTCTATTGGTGTTAGCCTTCCAATGCTCCGAAGACATTTCTCGGAGTGTTTTTGATGCCAGAACATGCCACATTTATGCAACATGCGCTCGATCTGGCGCGAAGGGCAGAAGGCTACACCAGCCCCAATCCGATGGTAGGATCGGTTGTCGTCCGCGACGGTAAAATCGTCGGACAAGGGTATCATCACCGCGCTGGCGACCCTCACGCCGAGATCAATGCGCTCAACGATGCTGGAGTCGCCGCTCAGGGTGCGACGTTGTACGTCACGCTGGAACCCTGCAATCACCACGGGCGCACCCCACCCTGCACCGAAGCGATCATCGAGGCCGGAATTGCCCATGTTGTGTACGCCGTTCCAGACCCCAACCCGAAGGCTACGGGTGGGGCGCAGCACCTGCGCGAGGTGGGAGTGACGGTCACATCGCATGTCTGCCATGACGAAGCCTACGATCTGAACCGCTTCTTCTTCCATCACATCCACACGAAACGCCCCTACGTCATCGCCAAATACGCGATGAGCCTCGACGGAAAAATCGCCACTAAAATCGGTCACAGTAAGTGGGTCACAGGGGAGGCGGCACGCCAGCGCACTCACCGACTGCGCCATGCCGTTGATGCCATTATGGTCGGTTCCGGTACAGCAATTGCGGACAATCCACAATTGACTGTGCGTACAGGCCAGGATAATCCGCGCCATCCTTTGCGAGTCGTGCTGGATAGCAAAGGCCGTGTGTCCCTCAATAGCAGGTTATTCTCAACTGAGTTGCCGGGCAAAACGGCGGTCGCAACCACTGACGCGATGCCAGCAGAACACGCTGATCGACTGATCCAGAAGAGCATCGATGTTCTGTGTCTTCCAAAAGACGATCATGGGCGTATCAACCTGCCCCGCCTTCTGGACGTACTCGGTGAACGCCAGATTCAAAGCCTACTCGTTGAAGGCGGCAGCACCGTATTGGGGATGCTGTTCGACGCAGGACTGATCGACGAATTTTGGGCATTTGTGGCACCTGTGTTAATTGGCGGTATAGAAGCGCCTTCACCCCTAGCAGGCACAGGTATAGCCACGATGGATGAAGCTCTGCGTCTCAACAATGTGCAAGTGGAGCAACTGGGAGATGACATCCTTGTCCGAGGAAAAGCGAAATCAGCAGTGGAAAAGGAAATATAGATGTTTACAGGAATTGTCGAAGAAATCGGCACAGTGCGGCATTTGCGGCGCAGCGGCAGCGGCTACGACCTGGCGCTCATCTGCGACCTGGTGACGCACGATACACGCCTGGGAGATAGTATCGCCGTTAATGGCGTGTGCCTGACGGTGACGCGGCTCAGTGATGATGGGTTCACTGTAGGGCTGTCACCGGAGACACGTAATCGCACCAGTCTGGCTCAACTCAAAAGCGGTGATCCGGTCAACCTTGAGCGCTCCGTTACACCAACGACGCGGCTCGGTGGACATTTTGTGCAGGGGCATATTGACGGCACTGGACAGATCACCAGCTTTCGCCGCGACGAGGATGCGCTCTGGGTAACTGTCAAAGCTGATCCGGCATTCATGCGCTATATCGTGCCAAAGGGCTACATAGCACTTGATGGCACCAGTCTGACCGTTGTCGATGTTGGTGAAGACTGGTTTACCGTGACGCTTGTAGCCTATACCCAGCAGCAGATCATCCTACCGCAAAAGCAGGTTGGTGATGCGGTCAACATCGAAGTAGATGTGCTAGGTAAATACGTTGAGAAGATGCTCAACCTACAACATGGGTCAGCATCCAGAGTTACATTCGATTTCCTCGTGGAGAATGGCTATGAATAAGACACTGGCAACTGTAGAAGAAGCAATTGCAGACTATCGCGCTGGAAAATTTGTCATCATCGTGGATGACGAAGACCGGGAAAACGAAGGCGACCTCGCTATTGCCGCTGAGCACATCACCCCGGCTGCGGTGAACTTCATGGCAACATATGGACGCGGCTTGATCTGCGCTACCATGACCGGTGATATGCTGGATCGCCTGCAAATTCCGTTAATGGTGCCACAATCGCAGAATCGCAGTGGGTTTGGCACGGGCTTTACTATTTCGGTAGAGGCAGCAACTGGCGTATCAACAGGAATTTCCGCCTTCGACCGCGCCCACACGATCCGTACATTGATCGACCCCGCCAGCCGCCCGCAGGATATCGCCATGCCCGGTCATATCTTCCCGCTACGGGCACGTGATGGTGGCGTGTTGGAACGACCCGGACAGACTGAAGCCAGTGTTGACCTCGCCAAGCTCGCCGGGCGGACACCTGCCGGTGTGATTTGTGAGGTGATGTCAGACGATGGCACCATGGCACGTTTGCCAGAGCTGATGACGTTCGCCGCACATCACAACATCAAGATCGTATCCGTTGAAGCCATCACACAGTATCGCCTGCGTCAGAACGGACATGACCCCGCCAAACAGAGGATACGCCAGCAACCCGTGGAGAAGATCGCTAGCAGTAAACTCCCCACCGAGTTTGGAGAATTCGCCGCGACGGTCTACCGCGATCTACAGGGCAAGGAACATATGGTGCTGGTTTTGGGTGACATTACACAAGATAGTCCTCTGGTGCGACTACATTCCGAATGTCTGACGGGTGACGCTTTCGGCTCGCTGCGCTGTGATTGTGGGCAGCAGCTTCAAGGCGCTCTGGCACAGATCGCGGAAGAAGGTCAGGGAGTTCTGCTGTATCTGCGTCAGGAAGGGCGCGGTATTGGCCTCGGTAACAAGATCAAAGCGTATGCGCTGCAAGAACAGGGATGGGACACGGTTGAGGCCAATCATCAGCTTGGCTTCCCGGCGGATGCACGGAGCTATGAAGTTGCCACACACATGCTGACGGACTTAGGTGTGGCTTCCGTGCGCTTGATGACCAATAACCCGGATAAAGTAGACAGCTTAGCGCGGCATGGTGTCCGGGTGGTAGAACGTGTGCCGCATGAAATGACGCACCACGCAGAAAACACAGCTTACCTGCAAACTAAAGCCCACAAGATGGGCCATCTAATTAATCTACATACCATCAATAACAAGGAATAGGAAAGCAAAATGGGAACAGTCTACGAAGGCAAGCTGATCGGTACAGGTCTGAAATTTGGCATTGTGGTTTCGCGCTGGAATGATTTTATGGGTAGCAGACTGCTGGAAGGCACGAAAGACACGCTCATCCGCCACGATGTCGCTGAAGACGACATCGACATCGTCTATGTGCCCGGCAGCTTTGAAATTCCCCTTGCCGCGCAGAAGATGGCAAGCAGCCAACGATACGATGCGGTCATCTGCTTGGGTGTGTTGATTCGCGGTGCAACGCCACATTTCGACTACATCGCAAGCGAAGCCAGCAAAGGTATCGCACAGGCATCCTGGCAGAACAGTATTCCAGTGACGTTTGGGGTGATTACGACAGAGAACATCGAACAGGCGATTGAGCGTTCTGGCAGTAAGGCGGGTAACAAGGGAGTCGAAGCGGCAATGGCGGCGATTGAAATGGTGAATCTGTTGAAACAGATGGACACTTGATGTTGACAAACTAAGTTGCACATCGGTTTTGCATCTCTGCGAGTTAAGTTTCAGAAAGTGAGAAGGCGACTGTGAGATAAGTGGTATATCGACTTGGCCCGAATTTGAGTCATGAGTTTCTTGTTAGACAACTCGATGCGTTAATCCGTATCCCATTTTCCTCTGATTTTGCCAATATTCACTTGTGATTGTGATGTTATCAGGAGTTAGTGCCACTGTGAGTTATATAGGTTTCCACATTGTATTTATACTTCCCTGTATTGCTTTGCTGATTATAGATGCCCGATACCGTTCTAAACAGCAGAACCGCACGATCTATCAGGGAATTGCCGTCATCATCGCTCTAGCCGTGCTTTACACCACGCCGTGGGACAACTGGCTAGTGATGGAAGGCATTTGGACGTATGCACCGAATGCTGTCATCGCCACGCTAGGCTATGTGCCAGTCGAAGAATATCTTTTCTTCACACTACAACCCATCTTAACCGGACTCTGGTTGCGTTCGGTGCTTGCCCGACGACGCAGACAATGGTCAGATGCGAAGCGTCCAGCGGTTGTCTGGGTGGGGGCGACCTTCTGGGTGATATTTGGTGTCATCAGTGGATTGTTGCTCGTGCTGGCCGGTTCAGAATGGCGTTACTTCGCTATGATTGGCGTATGGGTAGCACCGATCATGACCTTGCAGTGGGCGATTGGTAGCACTCAACTATGGTCGAATCGTGGTATATGGACGCTAGGTGTTGTGCCGCCGACGCTCTATCTGGCGGCTGTGGATCGCATCGCTATCGAGGCAGGTGTTTGGCACATCACCAAAGCAACTAGCACCGGCTGGTTGATCTTCGGCTTGCCCATCGAAGAATTCCTGTTTTTTCTGTTCACCAACATCATGATTGTACAGGGTGTCTACCTGTTTCTGTGGGTATCGGAAACCGGACGTTTGAAAGCGATCTACAATCATTTGGTGCTCCCCACGATACGCCACAATCCAACCATTTCCGCTCGCACCCAGCGCACCGTCCGGCAAATTGTCATTCGTCCAGGCGTCATCCTGCTGGCTATCGTGACATTGACCTTTCTTATGCCCGTGCAGATTCCAATCGAAATGCAACTCGCTCCACTTGTTTTGAGCGCAGTTATGCTTGGCTTGCCGCATGGCGCGGTTGACCATCTCGTGCC
>CAYWZS010000200.1:0-4949 GCA_964462905.1 uncultured Anaerolineaceae bacterium | reverse complement strand
TTGGCTGACTTTCATTGGCCCTATTGTAGTAAATTCTGCTCTGGATTACCTTTTTCTCAGGGGAGTCAAAAATGGGCTTCTGAGGTTGCATTCATAAACATTACATAATATTATAAAAAGTTGTTGGAACTCTTGGGTTTATTCTGTGGCAATTACACGTTAATGTATCTCGTAGAAATTCAATCGCAAGTTAAACGATAACAGAATATATGTTTTTCAAAAATGCGCAGTGAAATGTCTTGGGATACAGTGCATGTTTGTCATAGGTTTAGCCTCAAGCGTTGAATATGAGAGAGTGTTGGAATAACATCACGATTTTCATATTTACTGCTGTTTGAATTGTGTATGAACTATCCGAGTGATAAACTAACCTTGCTCTCATGTATTTGTTTATCTATGTTGTCGATTTAAGAACATACCGTCTGCTTCGTTACTACGTTCAGGTCGAGGATAAAAACTATGATGATTTCCACTGCTAAGACAATTCGTCGACGATCACGGCCTCTTGCATTTATATTGGTGTTGGTTGCTCTATTCTTAAGTAATGTACCCTATGCTTTTGCGATGGGCACATTAGATTATTCAGTGACGGTTACGACACCAAATCCACCTCCGCCAAGTGGGATCGGCGTGGGGGACTCCGTCAGCTACCAATTGCAATTAGACTGTACGGCGACGACCGACTGCGGCGACCCAACAATTACCTTCCCAATTGATGAGGGGCTGACGTATGTCAGTAGCTCGCTGACGAGCAACCCGCCAGTGCAGGTCAATGTTGTTGGGTCCAACGTCGTGATTACCACCAACCCGGCAGTAGATTTTGTTGACGGAAACAATGCGACAATTGACCTGAACTTTGTTGCCAACGGCAACGACACGGCGGGAACACCCGTGGCATCCGACACGTCAACGGTGGCATCGACCAACGGCACCGCGACCATCAATGTTACCAACGCCCCAGACCTGACATTGAATCAAGTGGCGGTTGGGTTCAATATTTCTGTCGACAACCTGCCGAATGATCCGACTGTCAGCGTGGGGGAGGAATTCGAGTATGTGGTGGACTATAGTTGCTTGAGCCTCACAACGGCCTGTGGCACGTTGGATGTCGATATCAACGTTGACACCGATCTTGAAATCATCCAGGTCCGCACGGCACCGGGCTACACGGCCAACGTTACCGGAAACCTGGTCGAAATTGAGGACACGGCCAACGGCACATGCGGTAGTCCCTTCTGTGACGGTGACGCCTCGCAGACGGTGATCCGGGTGCGTGCCCGGCAAACCCTGAACGGTACGGAGACCATCGAGACAAACGGTACGGCAGACATCAGCCAGGGTCGCGACGCGACAGCAACGGCCCCCCCGCTCGATGTTGACCCGCCCGGCGTAAATTATTCCGTCACGAAAACCCGCCTGGTTCCATCTGCGATTGGCCCGGCACCCGACGGCCAAGCAACGTACCGGCTTGAAATCTGCCCGACCTCAGCCGCGGGCACGATTAGCATCAATAATCTGCGCTTCCAAGACACACTACCCAGCCTGGATACGTCAATACCCCCAGATGGCGTACCCGATGTGTCGGCAAATATCGTCAGTGTGACTGGGGGAGCCATCACCGCACAGACAGGTGGTGTACCGAACACCGTGACAATTACCCCCAACACAACGAGCATTACAGTGCCGACAAACCCTGCGGACCTGAACGCCAACTGTGTTCGCGCAGACGTTGTGATCGAGTATCCAGTTGTTGACGGCTGGCAGGCTGGCAACACGGCAGAAAACACGTTGCAACCCGTCTTTAATGACCCCAACAGCCTCACCCCGACAACAGACCTGACGCTACCGCCAGTTATCGACACTGTCGGACTGATAGGGCCGCAGGCAAACCCCACGGTCGGCAAGAGTGGGCCGGGTACCACACCGATTGAGCCGGGCGGCTTCGGCACGTTTACATTTCAATTCACCAACACCAACACCAACACGACGATTCCGGTGGCAACCGCTGGCGCGAACAGCGGCAACAGCCTTATTCTGACGGACAATCTTCCGCTTGCGGGCGACGGCACGCCCTATGTCGACATTCTGCGCTTCACAAGCGGGGCGTGGGACGGAACCTCCTTCCCGGGTGTGACAGCAGTTTACGAATACTCAATAGACCAGGGCACAAACTGGATCAACCTGGGGTCGCGAACCAGCGGCGATCCTTCTACGAATTTTGGATCGCTGCCGATATATTCCACTGCACCACCAACGGACGGTGTGACCAACCTGCGTGTTCGCTTTACCACGCCGATCCCACCCGGATTCGCCTTCACGACTGCGCCATCGTTGCGGTTTACGCCGAATGAAGTCAATGCACCTACAGTCGGTAATTCCTTTAACCAGACCAATGCCCTGACATTGGAGTACACGGACCCAGGCGACACAACCAACACCGTGACAGGCACCCCAGGCACCACAGATGTCACGATTACAAATGAGGATGACACGGTCAACACGGTCAACTACGGCCTTTCTAAGAGCGCGAACCCGGCGAACGGGCAGGACCCCGGCGAGAACATCACCTTTACCATTGATGTTACGGTAACGGGGCAGTCGTCTGCCGACCTGACCAACATTGCGATCTATGATGTGATCCCGCCGGAACTGGACGTGGACACAACGCAGGCTATCGTTATCTCGGACCCGAACAGCACCTTAACCGGGCCAGAACTCACAGCAGCACAAAATGTGCGGGTGCTTTTCCAGAACGACGCGGTTGACGGTGATGGTGATGCCACCACACCACTGCAAGACGTGTTGACGATTTACTGGGATGATGCCGTCCGTGGGGGCGCATTGGATGGCGCTTTTGCTGCTGACGGTACAGCTAACCCGTTGACCATTGCCCGCCCGGCGACGATCGACGCACCCAATAAGGTTTTGCGAATCCAGTTCCAGGCGACGGTGCGCGAAACAGCCCGCGCCAACGTGGGGCCGGGGGAAGCCGCATACACGAATACCATCCGCGCTGGGGTAGAGAACACGAATTCCTTCTGCCAGGGCGTAACAACGGTGACAAACGACCCGCTTGATATCGACAACGATGGTGTAACAACCGGGGATGTCTTGTGTGAGACGGGGGGCGACTTCCGGGTTAACGAAACAGCCTCAATGGCGTCGTCGAAGTGGATTCGCAGCACCATTGCCCCAACGGTAAATGTTCTACCGGGGCAGCTCACCGCGCCGACACCGCCGACCGCCGCGTGCCCGGCGCTCAGTCCGTTGGCAAGTGGCTACCCACTCCCACCGCCAGTTGGTGGCGTGGTAGACATAACGACGCCCTATACCCGTTTCCCGTGTGTGGCACTGGGGCGGCAGAGCGAAGCGTTCCAGTATCGGCTCGTGGCAGTGAACAATGGCCGCACCCCGACAAATGAGTATATCCTGTATGACATCCTGCCCTATATTGGGGACACTGGTGTCTCGCAGTCACAGGACGGTGTGAATCGACTGTCGCAGTTCCGCACAGAGCTAACAGCAGGGATCATCCTCAGCCAGACACCCGGCGGGTCTACCTGGGTGGTTGAATATAGCACCTCAACGGACCCGCGCCGTGATGAAATGACCAGTGCTAACTACCAGGACCCAACCCCACCGCCAGCTTTTGGCGCGGCCCCCGGATGGTTTACAGAAGCCCAGTTTGGTACGCCGGGTGCCCCGGCGGACTTCACGGAGGTGCGCTCGTTCCGAATTCGGCAGACAGGTGGGCAGATACCGCGTAACTTCGTGCTGGTCTTTGACGCGCCAGCACGCATTATCCCATATCAGACGCCTCCCTATCCCACAGGTACAACCGAAGCGGACGCCGCCGAAACGGGGGAGGTTGCCTGGAATACATTCGCGCAGCGTTTCTCCAACGAGAATACCAACAAGCGTCTGTTGACGGCTGAACCCCGCAAGGTGGGTATTCAGGTTGTCCAGGTCTACTCCGTGGGGAACCGGATTTGGCATGATGTGGATGACGACGGCGAATTAGACGCTGGTGAAGCCGGCATCAACGGCGTGACTGTGCAGCTCTGGCGTGACACAAACAATGATGGCCTACCAGATGGCGGTGGGCCAGTTGACACAACCGTAACCCGGCGCGGCGCAGACGGCACCGACGGTTACTATCTATTCGACGGCATCGAGGTAGACCCGAACACGGCCAGCCAGCAGCGGTTTGTGATTGTCATCCCCGGCTTCGAGTTTGATGGAGATGACCCCGACGGTGCCGACAACACGCCCAACACTGCCGACGACCCGACGCTGGGGGGTCTCCGCAGCAGCACCGGCAACGACACGACCAACAATGACTCCCGCGATACGGGTGTTGACCCAACCGACTTGAGCGTTAACGATCGTGTTCGGGACGAATACGTCGCTAACGGTGTGGTATCTAACCCATTCCGGTTTAGGCCCAACGGGATGATTACCAACGAGGCCGACCTCAACGAAGCGGATGCAACAAACCCGGCAGGCGACGGCCCCGCAGGGCGTGGTCGTAACTTCGAGGAGGATGAGGACAGCGACCTGACCATCGACTTCGGCTTCAACAAGCTCTACAGCATCGGCAACCGGGTCTGGATCGACGAGGATGACCTGGGGCCGCTCGCGGCGACTGACCGCAATGGCGACCTGGATGCAGCAGACATTGGGCCAGACCCAGAGGTCGGCATCAATGGGGTGACGGTGCGGCTGTTCCGCGACGACAATGCAAACGGCACATTCGACGCGGGTGATGTGGAAATTGACAGCGACCCGACAACCGCCGGGGTGCAGCCACAGGTTACGCGGGACGACGCCAACGGTGTCCCCGGTTACTACCTGTTCGATAACCTGCCCGCTGGTGTGTACTTCGTCGTTGTTGACGAGAGCAATTTCGTGCTGGGGGCAACAGCGGCTGGGGACGGCCCGCTGGCTTT
>CAYWZS010000199.1:0-4979 GCA_964462905.1 uncultured Anaerolineaceae bacterium | reverse complement strand
CGCCCAAAAAGCGTCAACGCCTGGAGGACTCGTGGGCCGGAGCCTTCTACACCGACGACTATACACCCGTCGCCCAACACGACCGGGCTTAGCACGCTTCGAGTTCCGCGACCCATTCGACAACCGTGCCGAGATGATCCAACCGGATGCTCATTCTGCAAGCGTTTCGAAAGGCACACGATGATTGTATTCGACGGACACAACGATTCCTCTGCTACCATCGTTTAACAGAATGCAAACGTCTGCTTAAGGCCAGCCTAAACCAATTAAAACATTACTTCCTTAGATTATACGGGCGTCTGATTTGTATCCATCCATTTATTCACAACTGTTTAGGAAAATGTAAAAATGAAATTCTTCCGATTGGCAGCGGTAATGGCGATCCTGCTAACAATTAATGTGGTTTCGGCACAGCAAGAGGTGACAATCTCTTACCTGGGGCCGTGGGGCGGCGATGATGCGGGCGTTGAGGCTGAGATGGCTGAGTTATGTGCCACCGACCTAGGCATCAACGTCGAGTACATCCCATTTGCAGGCGGTGGCGTTGCGCCGCTCATGACAGAGATTCGTGCGCTAGCGACGGCTGGCGAGTTGCCGGACGTGTTCTGGATGTCCTCCGGTTTCGTAGATGAGTTTGCAAACGACGGCCTGATACTCAACATTCAGTCGTTTGTTGACGCATCTGACCTGGAGGCTGATTTCTTCGAGGCATCTTTCAACGCAGCGCGTGTTGGCGACAAAACCACCGGCGATATGTACGCCTTCCCAATCTACTTTGTGGAAACGCTGCTTTACTACAACAAAGATCTGTTTGACGCGGCTGGCGTTGACTACCCGACTTCGGAGTGGACCTGGGATGACTTCTTAACAGCGGCTGAGGCGCTAACGTTTGACGAGAACGGTGACGGGTTGCTCGACCAGTACGGCTACTACTTCTTTGGCCGTTATGCACATGTTGAGTCCTGGGTATATCAGAATAACGGTCGCCTGCTGAGCGAGGATCGCACCGCATTTGAGCCAAACGCCAATGCTGTCGAGGCCATTGAGTTCCTTAACAGCCTCATCAACGAGCATGGCGTTGCCCCAACCCCGGCTGAAACCGCAGGCCTGGACAACCCATTCCGCATTGGCCTGGCTGCGATGTGGATTGATGGGGTGTGGAATATCGGCGGCAACCGCGACGTTGAGGGCTTGAACTTCGGCATTTCGACAATTCCGCGTGGCCCACAGTGGGAGCAGGACATCGCCTACGGTTGGGCCGATATGGTTTCCATCGCCTCGACGACCGAACAGCCGCAGGCTGCCTTTGACTTTGTAACGTGCCTGGCCGGTGAGAACCGCACCATCGAGCGCGCCACCACCTCTTCCATTCCCAGCTACCGTCCGCTCGCCAACAGCGACGCCTGGCTGGAGACCGACAGCTTGCCAGACAACAAGAGCCTGGCGCTAGAGTGGGCTGAGTATGTCGGTCCGACAACCTTTACCCCTGGCTGGGGCGAATGGCGCGGTTACGTCGGCGGCGCGGGCTTGCAGGGCCAACTTGACGAAGCCTTCAACGGCAACATCACCGTTGCAGAGGCACTGGCTGCCACGACGACAGTTGCCAATGACGTGCTGAGTCGCTTCTACGGCGAGGGCTAGCCGTTGCGCGTTAGCCATGACAACTGGGGGGCGGGTACCTACCTGCCCCCCAGTTGTTTTGTCTTTAGCTGTACCTCAGCGTTCATATACTTGAGAATACCCCCATGTCGTACCGTTCATATGTTCCCTATCTGTTTATCATGCCGATGATCTTAGGCCTGATGTTGTTTCGGTTCGGGCCAATTGTCGCGTCGTTTATCATCAGTTTTACGCGCTGGCGCGGGACTATTGCCCCGCAGTTCATCGGTCTGGGCAACTACAGCGAGTTATTTGCGTCTGAGGCGTTCTGGGAGGTAATGGCAAACACAGTGATGTTTGCGGTGTTTTTCGTCCCTTCGACGATGGTCCTCGGCTTGCTGCTGGCCCTGCTGGTCAACCAGAAGTTGCCGGGTATTGCGCTCTTTCGTGGGATGTATTACCTCCCAGCAATTACCTCAATGGTGGCGGTGGCACTAGTGTGGAACTGGATTTTTCAGGGGCGCTACGGCGTGATCAACTACGTGCTGCGTAGCCAGTTTGGGATCATGCGCCCCCCAAACTGGTTAGCCGATGGCGATACAGCCCTGATGGTGCTGATTATCGTTTCTACCTGGAAGTCGCTCGGCTTTCCGATGATGATCTTTCTGGCCGGGCTAAAGGCCATCCCGAACCAGCTTTACGATGCAGCACGCATTGATGGGGCCAACAGCTTTCAGATGTTCTGGCGCATCACGCTGCCGCTGCTGACTCCGGTCACGTTCTTCGTACTAATTATTACGATCTTTGACTCATTTAGTACATTTGAGGTTACGCTTGCAATGACAGGCGGTGGGCCATTGTTCGCCTCAACCACACTGCCGTTCTACATTTACAACAATGCGTTCAACTTCTCGCGCTATGGCTTTTCATCGGCAGCGGCTTACGTGCTAACAATTCTTGTGATCATCATCACCGCGCTGAACTTCTGGTATCGGCAGCGTTGGGTGCAGAAGGACCTATATTAGGGAGACATCACCATGGTAACCCAAGCTAAACGCGCCCTGCGCCCGAAGCTGCGCATGGGCCGCCTGACTCGGCGTACTCTGAACTACACCATCATGAGCCTGCTGGCATTGCTGATGATCTTCCCATTTATGTGGATGCTGGCGACCACTTTCAAAAGCCCAGGTTACATCTTTGTGCTGCCACCTGCGCTTATTCCAGATAAGCTGGGTCAGCCAGATATGTTCAGCAATTACAATATTCTGTTCACACAGTATAACTTCACACGCTACGCCTGGAACAGCTTCTACGTGGCACTGATGGCGTCTGTCGGCCAGTTGATCACGAGTTCGTTGGCGGGGTTTGCCTTTGCACGGCTGGAGTTCCGGGGGAAGAAGGTGTGGTTCGGGTTGCTGTTGGCAACCGCCCTTGTACCGATTGAGGTGACAATCATCCCGGAGTATCTGCTAGCGCTCAAGGTGTTTGAGCCGTTATTCAGATTCTTTGGTGGTCAGTGGATCGACACGTTCAATCCGTTGATCGTGCCGTCCTTCTTTGTCGGCACGACCGGCACCTTCCTGCTACGCGAGTTCTTCGCAGGTATCCCGCGTGAGCTTGAGGAATCAGCCGTCATTGACGGCGCAAACGTGTTCCAGGTTTACCGTCACATTTACCTGCCGCTCGCTGTTCCGGCAATGACGACGCTATTCTTACTGGCCTTTATCGCCAACTGGAATACACTGCTGCGTGCAATCATCTACATTAACTCGCCAGACAACCGCACACTGCCACTCGGCTTATTGCAGTTTCAGAATGAGTACACGTCCCAGTGGGATTTGTTGTTGTCGGGGGCTGTCGTCACAATCTTCCCGTTAATTATCGTGTACATCGCCTTGCAACGTTACATTACAGAAGGCATCGCCACTACAGGCATGAGAGGGTAGATCGTATGGTAGACACACACACCTACAGCATTCAAGTCGTCAAAGACACGCTGCCCAACCACTTATCTGAAGACACGTATTTCATTCATACATCTGAAAAGCAGGTGGTGATGATGTTGGGGGACGGTGCGCCACAGCGTGTCAAGACCACGCACAGTATGCGCCCACTGCTGGACCGCTACGGCCCAGATATGACCCCCGGTGGCTACGCCGCGCGCTATGGGCGCGATCGCCTGCATGAGTTGCTATCGCAGGATCAGGATACCAACCTCAGGGCAGCCATCCTCAAGCTAAACGCTGAGATTGGCGTAGAACTGACAACCATTTATGGCGCTTTGACAACGGACGCCGTTCTCCAGCACGAGCCGACGCTAGACCTGCTGCGCGAGGACCCGCGCTATATCCGGCTGATTCTCCCGGCGGCGTGCATCACCGCTGTGCGCGTTCATTTGCATGGGGATCGCCTGGACTATGCTCATGGTGCAGACACGGCGCTGATCATCCACTACGAAGACGGGCACACAGAACAAATCACGCCAGATCAGATGGGCCAGCATGACGAGCGTTTCCTAAAAAAGCTGCAACAACTGGTGCGGGATGGCATGAATCCTGAGGACTACCCGACCAGCTTAGCCAAGCACATTGACGTCATTAACGGAATATACCACAACTACGTTGACAAAAACGGCAACGTAGACCCGACACTTGGGGTCGGCGTGCTAAACGGCCTGCCAGAGATGGAACACTATCTCGTAACGGGTTCACACGCGCTGGAAGGCGTCAGGGCCTTGTTACTGGTAAGCGACGGGGCACACTGGGCGGTTCCGCTGGATGACGCAAAGGACACCTATGACCAGCGGCTTGCATTCATGCGGGCGCGGATCGAGGCGGTCGGGTTACATGGCTATGTGCGGGAAAAACGCGCATACGACACGCAGGACTTCCCCATGGAGCAGTTCCCAGTGGTGGGGCGTTACGATGACATTACAGCGATTTACATGCAGCTGCACCGTTGAATTGGATACTGCTACCCTCTGGGTGAGCACGGGCATTGACGCCGCTCGTCTGGTCAGCCCCGCTGCCTGAGCATTTGTTACCGGCGTTGTTGAATGAACGGGGAAAATTGGTAAGCTGGTTACAGGGCAGACAAGAAGGAAAAATCGATGAGCAAGAAAGCCGTTTACCGTCAACGCGACTGGAAAGCCTATAACCAGAGCCTCAATACTGGACCTGCCCACCCTGCTGACGCTTCTCTTTCACAGTCGGATGTCAGTTGGTCAGCGCCACCTCATCAATCCACACCGTCAGTGAGCCTCTCTGCACGAGGCTAGGCTATCCAGATGCTATTGACGCTGCGGTCGGTATATCACCTGCCGTATCGCCAAATGCTTGGCTTCGCATAACCACTCTTCGATTTAGTGGGAGCAAAGGCAT
>CAYWZS010000198.1:0-5044 GCA_964462905.1 uncultured Anaerolineaceae bacterium | reverse complement strand
CAGCCGAACCGCCTGTTTAAGATTGTAAACGGGATTCCGCGTGCGGTTCCGCTGGGGGATGCAGTGGAGGCGAACGGCCTGGGGACGGGCGCAGTCGTTGGTGATTTCGACGGTGATGGGATGTTGGAACTGTTGATCTCGCACGGTGAGAGTGGTGTGCAGCCGTTGACGCTGTACAAGCCAATGGCGAACGAGAACAACTTCTTGCGGGTGATCCCACGTACCAAGTACGGTGCCCCGGCGCGTGGGGCGGTGGTGAAGATGGTGTACTCCGGCGGGGAGCAGATTCGGGCGATTGACGCGGGGAGTGGCTACCTGTGCCAGATGGAGCCAGTGGCGCACTTCGGTTTGGGCGACGCGATGATTATCGACTATGTGGAAATCCACTGGACGGACGGCCAGCGTGAGATCATTGAGCGCCCAGAGCCGAACCAGACGCTTGAGGTGAGTCACCCGGTGAAGGTGCTTTTTTAAGTGAGAAGCTGAAAGCAATGTGCGGTGCGGGAGCCTCTGTGGGTGCAGAGGCTCTTTTTGTTTGTGGCCGACTTGGACGAGGGGAGTTTTGTCTTTGCCATTTGCGTGTAGTCGATACTGTGTCCCCTCAGTTTCGAGGGGACGTTGTTGGCTTTAGGGGAGTAGGTCGGCGAGGGGGACGCCGTTGACGGTGACAGTGACGCTGGTGACGGTGCTGTATTGGAGGGCGGTGGCCTGCATCTGGGCGGCGATGCGTGCGCCGTCGCAGAAGCTCAGGTTGTCCGCCACGTTACCTGTGAGCGCGACCCGCGCTTGCCCGTTGATGATGTCGACCTGGTCGATCACGAGGGTTCCCTCAGCGGAGGGGTTCGTGAGTTGTGCGAGGTCGAGATCGGCGGGGTCACGTTTGAGCAGGGCGTCGAGTGAGGCTGTCAGCGGGGCGACGGTGGCGTCAATGTTGATCTGCACGGGGACGATGCTATCGTTGCAGGCGGCGGCGATACCGTTTTCGCCGTTGTCGCCCTCTTGCACGAGGTAGATGTTCAGGCGGTCAAAGAGCGCGCCGTTGGCATTTACGCCGAAGGGGGCCGGGGCCGGGGCGAGGCGTCCGAGGTTCACGGACACGACGGTAGCGGCGGCTGTTTCGTCGGCGTTTGTTGCGTCACCGCCACCTGCGCCGGGGTTGGTCACGACGGGGGTTTCGGCAACGTCGCCCGTGGTGAACAGGTCCGATGTGACCTGAATGGCGTTGTCGTCGGTGACGGCGGTGGCGAACAGTTGGGCGTTGTCCGGCACGTCAGCGGGGATCGTCAGCGTGACGGCGGCGCTGCCCTGGGCGTCGGTGTTGAGGGCGCGGGCGTCCAGTGCAACCTCACCCGCCCGGCCCACACCGACGCGAATCCCGGTGCTGGCGGGGAAGCCCGTCACGGTGACGGCGGCAGTGGTGGGGCCGTTGGCGTTGCTCAGGCTAAGGGACAGGCCGGGTTCAGCGGCAGGGTCTGGGATGATGAGGGTGTCGCCGGGGCGAATGAGCGAGAATACGTTGGGGTTAGCCTCACGGAGTTCCTCGACGGTGGTGTCGCAGGTTGCGGCGATGGTCGTGAGGGTGTCGCCGCGCTGGACGATATACTGGGTGCCGCAGGTATCGCGCTGTTGTGCGCCCACAACCGGGACGAGGAGCAATAGGGCGGCGATCAGCAGAAGGCGGATGGTTTTCATCTTTGGTTTTCCCTGGTTGATGATCGGTCAAAACATCTTAAGAGGATTTTACCGCAAATTTGCGTTTTGCGATAAAATGCACCCGTCCCCGACACATTGCTTGACAAGCTGGTAGGACCAGTATACAGTTTCAGCCAGTGACTGGTACAACCAGTTGTGGAAAAAAAGTGTCCAGTAGAGCCAATTTATGATGGCTGAAGATAATCCACAAGAAAACACCCCAGACCGCGCCCATCGGTTGTTGATCGAACGGGTGCTGGATGGCACGTATCCGCCGGGGAGCATGTTACCGGGGGAGCGGGCGTTGAGCCAGGAACTTGGGTTAGCGCGTAATGCGCTGCGCGAGGCGTTGCAGCGGCTCGGCCATAACGGGTGGTTAGAGATCAGCCAGGGGAAGGCGACGCGGGTGCGAGATTTTCGGCGCGACGGCAACCTTATGGTTTTGATGGATCTGTTGGCGGTTGATGAGCCGCCGCTGGACTTCATGATGGATCTGTTGGTGATGTGGAGCTTGTTGGCACGCGATTACACGCTGTCAGCGGTGCATAGCGCGCCGTGGCGGGTGGCGGAGCGGCTGGAACTGTACGATACACTGGCGGACACGCCGGAGGCCTGTACGCGGGCGATGTGGCAGCTTCATCGGGCGCTCATCGACTACGGCGATAATGGTGTATACGGGCTGGTGTTTAATAGTTTTGGTGGGTTGTACGAGCGGGTGGCGTCACGGGGGTTTGCGCGGCCAGAGCGCCGCGAACGGGCGCGGGTGTTGTGGCGGACGCTGCGCGAAGCTGCGAACGAACAGGACGCTGAAGCCGCTGCGGAGTTAATGCGTGATTATTTGTTGGAAGATGCCGAGTCGTGGCGAAGTGCGCTGCGTCCTACACAACTGGAAGCAACAAGTGGAGCAGAAGAAGCTGATGACGAATCCTGAGCAAACGTCGAATAACTGGTTGGGCCGCGTTGTTGCGTACAGCCGCGAGCCTGTGAATAGCCTGACGCACGCGATTGGCGCGGTGTTGGCGCTGGTGGGAATGATCTGGCTGATGTGGATGGCGCGTGATATGCCGGGGCGGATGGTGACGCTAGCGATTTTTGGGACGACGATGGTGCTGTTGTACACGGCCAGTAGCGTGATGCACTTCTATAACGGCTCGGAGACGGTGCTGCACCGGCTAAACCAGTTGGACCACGCGGCGATTTACCTGCTGATTGCGGGGTCATACACGCCATTTACCTACACCTTTATGGCGGGGCACCCGTACTGGCGCTGGGGGATGTTGATCGCGATTTGGACGCTGGCGGCAATTGGCGTAGTGTTGAAGTTAGGGTTCAACATGTACGGGCACATCTCTACGATCTTCTACGTGGCGATGGGCTGGGTGGCGGTAGTTGCAATCCCGCAGTGGATTTCGTCGGGACACTTGAGTCCGTTATTGTTGATCGCGGCGGGGGGTGTTGTCTACACGGTTGGGGCGGTGATCTTCGCGCTACAGCGTCCAAACTTTCATCATCATTTTGGGTACCATGAGTTGTGGCACCTGTTTGTTATGGGTGGGAGTGCGTGCCACTTCATCGCGGCGGCAATCTGGGTGGCGTAAACGGCGCAATGAGGGGGAGGGTAAGTTGGTAGGGCCGATGGATGATCGGCCCTTTTTGTTTTTCGGGTTAACGCACGAAATCGAGGGCGGCTTCTTCATCGTCACTGGGGACAAGGCCATTTAGCGTAATGGCGGCGCTACGGATTGTGCGGGTGAGGGTACGTTCATTTGTGATCCCGATAAAATCTCCAACAACCTCCCGATTACGATCCAAAATCACGACATGTGGAATCGCAGAGACGCCGTAGATGCGAATGAGGTTGCGGCTCTCGCGGTCGTCTACGTCCACGATCTGATAGTCATAGACGGCGTTTAATTCACTCGCCATTGTCTCTAGAATAGGCGTTTGCTCCGCGCAATAGATGCACCAGTCTGCATAGAAGTAGATGAGGGTGGGGCGGTCTGCGGCGAAGCGAGTTTGGGACTCGGCGATAATTTCCTCGTTAACGGGGCTACTCTCGGTATCCTCGTCAATGAAGGAGGCCAGTGGCGGATCGGTGGGGGTGGGCGTGGGGTCGTCTGGCTGGGCGGCGGTGGCCGGACCGTTAAGGGCCATGGTCACAGCGGCGAGGCCAAGCAGACAGAGGGTGAGGGTGAATGATTTCCAGTTCATGCGGCAAACCTAAATTGTTTTGCTATCGGTTAGCGGAATTATAACGCAGCGGTGGTTTGCCGCAAATTGAACGGATGATGAGTCATGCTTATGCGTTTCGAAATGCCTGAATTGCCTTGGGTGTCCAGGTGAAGAACAGGATTGCGATGAGGGCCTCGTGGGTAAGGCACCAGGGGCAGTAGGCCCGAATGACAAAGGCCTGAAGGTAGACGAGATAAACCGAGTAGATGAAAGCGAACAGCAAAACCCCAAACACGATGAGGGTGCCTATCTCGCGTAGGATGGTGACACGATTTTCGAGCGTGAGTAGGGCAACGATTACAAGATTGGTGGCAAGGCCCAGCCACGCAATCGGAATGCCGAAAAATTCCGAGTAGACGCTGTTGAGCACCGTGCCACAGTCAAACGCGCCACCTGCGACACAAATCGCGTCCACGCTGGCAAACTTGAGGTAACTCAGGTAGCCACTCACACCAATCGCAGCCGCTAACACGATGTAACTGATGTTTTTCGCCGTTAAAAACCCAGCGCGGCCTATAGATGCTGCTTTTGCCTGTTGTGCATCTAGTACATTGGTCATAATTCACGTCCCGGTCACAAATTACGAATGTTATGGAGAATTATAACGATTGTTTGGGGTGTGACAATAGTTTTTGCCGGGGGTCCACAAAACGGCGACGACAGCGAACATAGCTGGGGTGCGCTAGGACAGGTTTTCGACGATGAGGGTGTAGTCGCCGCCGGATTGTTTATCCCAACTGGTGACGTGAATTTCGTAGATGCCATCGATCTCGATGGCGTAGGCGACGATAAGCGAGTTTGTGATAACCCCTGGTTCGCGGTCGTCATTGGTGTCTAGCAGGCCGCCGCCGTTGGTGCGGAGTTCGACAAGGGTATCCAGGCCGTTCGGGTCGCGGGGGGTGGCGGCTCCGTCGCGGGCCGGGTTGGCTGCGATGATTTCAATCGAGAGAACATCCCCGGCTTGAGCCTCAAATTCCCAGATGTCCGTCTCGCCGACCTCAAGAGTCCCGGTGTTGTTGCCCAGGCGGGCGGTGTTGCCGCGATTGGGGGTGGCGGTTGGGGTAGGGGTGACCGTTGGGGGGGGGGTGACGGAGGGGGTCGGAAGAGCGTCGTGTAGGGA
>CAYWZS010000197.1:0-5361 GCA_964462905.1 uncultured Anaerolineaceae bacterium | reverse complement strand
CCAGTGATCTTGCGGACCTCGTGGGCAAGCTGGACGCGCCGCGTGCGGTGTGGGTGATGGTCCCAGCGGGTGATCCGACAGAGTCCACTGTGAAGCAGTTGGCGGATTTGCTGTCCGAGGGCGACACGATTATCGACGGCGGCAACAGCAACTACAAGGAAACAATGCGCCGAGGCGAGTCGCTGGCCGAGAAGGGCATCTTCTTCGTAGATGTGGGGACCAGCGGCGGTGTGTGGGGCCTCAAAGAAGGCTACAGCATGATGGTCGGTGGGGCAGATGAGGCGGTGGAGCGCCTGACCCCCATCCTGGAGACGCTGGCTCCGTCGGCGGAACTGGGCTGGGGGCATGTTGGTCCTTCGGGTAGTGGTCACTTCGTTAAAATGGTTCACAACGGCATCGAGTACGGGATGATGCAGGCCTACGCGGAGGGCTTCGACATTATGAAGGCCAAGCCGGACTTCGACCTAGACATGCACCAGATTGCGGAAATCTGGCGCTATGGGAGTGTTGTTCGGTCGTGGTTGTTGGACCTGACGGCGAACGCGCTCTCCGAGGACGCTGAGCTGAGTGACCTGCGCGGCTACGTCTCCGACAGTGGCGAGGGCCGTTGGACGGCACAGGAGGCGATTGACCTGGCGATTCCGGCCCCAGTGATCGCAACATCACTGTTTGCCCGTTTCCAGAGCCGCCGCGAGGACGCCTACGGTAACAAGATGCTAGCGGCGATGCGGAACCAGTTCGGCGGTCATGCAGTCAAGAAGCAGGGGGACGACTAGACCTCATGACCAAATCTACCAGTATTGTGATTTTTGGGGCGTCTGGTGATCTCACCAAGCGCAAGTTGATCCCGGCGCTGTACAACCTGTTCCTCAAGGGGCGGCTAGCGGAGGATTTCGTGATTGTGGGCAACTCGCGCACGGACTACAGCCACGACGACTTCCGCGAGAAGATGCGCGACGCCATGAAGGAATTCGCGCAGAGCTATGGCGACAACAGCTTCAATGACTTCGCCGGGCACTTGTACTACCTGCCAGGAAACGTCAAGGATGTGGCGTTCTATCATGAACTTGACAGCTTCCTGACGGAATACGAGGCAGACGGAGCCAACCGGCTTTACTACCTGTCTACCGCGCCATTTCTCTACCAGCCGATTCTGGAGAAGCTAGGCGAAGGTGGCCTCAACACAGGCGACGGCTGGCGGCGTGTCGTGATTGAGAAGCCCTTCGGCTATGACCTGGACACGGCACAGGCGCTCAACGACAAGGTTCACGAGGTGTTCCCAGAAGATCAGGTTTACCGAATTGACCATTATCTCGGCAAGGAAACCGCGCAGAACTTGCTGTTCTTCCGCTTTGCGAACACCATCTTCGAGCCGATTTGGAACCGCAACTACATCGACCATGTGCAGATCACTGTGGCCGAGTCGGTAGATGTTGGACGCCGTGCCGAGTACTACGACACATCCGGTGTGCTGCGCGATATGTTCCAGAATCACCTGTTGCAATTGTTGGCACTCACGGCGATGGAGCCACCCGCGTCGTTTGAAGCGGACGCGCTCCGCAACGAGAAGGTGAAGGTCTTGCAGGCGGTGAAGCCCGTTTCGTTGGATGATGTGGTGGTCGCGCAGTACGATGGCTACTGTGATTTGGATGGTGTAGAGGAGGGCAGCATTACGCCGACCTATGCTGCAATGCGCCTGGAGGTGGGTAACTGGCGCTGGCAAGGTGTACCGTTCTACCTGCGGAGTGGCAAGTCGTTACCACGTAAGACCAGCGAGATCACGGTGGTGTTTAAAGAGCCACCGCACATGATGTTTCGGCGGGAACAGATCGGCGGCTTTAACCCGAACAAGCTCACCATCTGTATTCAGCCGGACGAGGGGATTAGCCTGGGCTTTGAGGCGAAACTGCCGGACACGTCCCAGGACACGCAGACAGTTCATATGAACTTCGGCTACGCGCAGTCGTTTGGGGAGTGTGAGATTCCCGATGCCTATGAGCGCCTGCTGCTGGACGGCATCCTAGGTGATGCGGCGCTGTTCAGCCGTGGGGACGAGATCGAGGCGCAGTGGACGATTATCGATCACATTATGGGCCAGTTGACGGCGGATGATGCGCCGCCGATCGCCCAATATGCCCCGGACACCTGGGGTCCATCGGAGGCTGATGCGTTGCTGGACCGTGCGGGCAACGCCTGGACGCTCCGCTGTGGGCGTAGAGATTAGACGCATTGTGGCCCGTTCCCTAAGGGGTTCAGGGCCTTTTCCTACGCCTCAGCAGCTCACTGCCGTGTTTCCATGCGAACCCGTTCGAAAGCCAGGCTGCTAACTGCCATTCACCCCAAAATCCAAAGGCACCCTATATCGTGGGGCTGTTGCCCGCCAAGCCAAAAATGTTACACTGCGGGGGATACACCTTAACTAGACTTTTCGCATAGAAAGTGAGTTCTTGACACATGGCAGACTATAGTCCCACCCCCACCCAAAAATTCACCTTTGGCCTGTGGACCGTCGGCAACCCCGGACGTGACCCGTTTGGTATTGAGACACGCGACAAGCTATCCCCCGTGCAAATCGTTGAGATGCTGGGTGAGGTTGGCGCATACGGCGTGAACTTCCACGACAATGACCTCGTCCCGATTGACGCCACCGCTGCCGAGCGCGACCAGATCGTGAAGGATTTCAAGGCGGCATTGGATGCGAATGGCCTCGTCGTGCCGATGGCGACGACCAACTTATTTACGGAACCGGCCTTCAAGGACGGCGCATTTACGTCGAATGACCCGGCGGTGCGAGCCTATGCGTTACAAAAGACGATGAACGCCATTGATCTGGGTGTGGAATGTGGCGCGTCTACCTATGTGTTCTGGGGTGGTCGTGAGGGCGCAGAGACAGACGCCGCTAAGAACCCCCTGGACGGCCTGAAGCGGATGCGTGATGCGCTGAATTTCCTGTGTGAGTACGTGAAAGACCAGGGCTATGACCTTAAGTTCGCGCTGGAACCCAAGCCTAATGAGCCACGCGGCGACATCTACCTGAGCACGGTGGGCCATATGCTGGCCTTCATCGAGACGCTAGATCACGGTGAGATGGTTGGCCTCAACCCAGAGGTTGCTCACGAGCATATGGCCGGGTTGAACTTCACGCACGCTGTCGCGCAGGCCTATGACGCTGGCAAGCTGTTTCACATTGACCTTAACGACCAGATGTTTGGTCGCTATGACCAGGATTTCCGCTTCGGTTCGATGATGCTCAAGCAGGCGTTCTTCCTGGTAAAGCTGTTGGAGGATGTAGGCTACGACAACCCGCGCCACTTCGACGCGCACGCCTTCCGCAGCTCCACCCATGAGGATGTGAAGGCCTTCGCCCGTGGCTGTATGCGAACTTATATGATCCTCAAGGCGAAGGCGGAACAGTGGAACGCTGACGCGGAAATTCAGGCGCTCGTGGCGGAAATTCGCGCCAGTGACGGCACCTATGACTTCTTAGCGGACGGCTACATGGCGGATGTCGCGGCACAACTGCGCGGGATGGCGTTCGACCGGGTCGCGCTCGGCAACCGTGACCTGCCTTATGAGCGCCTGGACCAGTTGACTGTCGAAGTGTTGCTGGGGGTGCGCTAACAATGGCATATTTGCTCGGTATCGACATCAGCACGACCAGCGCGAAGGCGTTGGTTATCAACGAGACGGGGAAGGTGATCGGCGTTTATGGGACACCGCAATCCGTCAACCAGCCGCACCCGCTGTGGAGCGAGCAGAACCCGGCAGCGTGGTGGGGCGGTGTGGCCGCGTCGATTCGCGGTGTGCTGTCGGAGGCGGGGCTGACAGGCGATGACATTACTGGGATTGGCCTTACCGGACAGATGCACGGCCTCGTCATGTTGGGTACGGGCGGTGAGGTGCTACGTCCGTCAATCCTGTGGAATGACCAGCGTACCGGGGCGCAGTGTGTCGCGATGACGGAGAAGATTGGCGCAGCGCGGCTGATTGAACTCACGGGAAATCAGGCGCTCACGGGCTTCACCGCGCCGAAAATCTTGTGGGTGCGCGACAACGAGCCGGAGGTCTATGCCCACTGTGCCCACATCCTGCTGCCCAAGGACTATATCCGCCTCAAGCTGACGGGTGACTATCATACGGACATGGCTGGGGCCGCTGGCACTTCACTGCTCAATGTGAGGGACCGGGTGTGGTCGGCGGAGGTACTGGACGCGCTGGATATCCCGATGGACTGGATGCCCAAGGTTCACGAGGGAACCGAGGTGACGGGTGTCATTAGCGCCGAGGCCGCCACCGTTACTGGGCTGAAACCCGGAACTCCCGTTGTCGGGGGTGGGGGCGACCAGGCCGCCGGAGCCGTGGGCATGGGGGCCGTCATGCCGGAGGTGATCGGCGTCACAGTGGGGACCTCCGGCGTGGTGTTCGCGCCGTTGGCGGACTACGCCTATGAATCGGAGGGCCGCCTACATGCCTTCTGTCATGCCGTCCCCGGACATTGGCACTTTATGGGCGTGATGCTGGCGGCGGCGGGTAGTCTACAGTGGTACCGTGACACCTTCGCGGCGGATACGGACTTCGGTGATCTCGTCGCGGAGGCCGGAACCGTTCCTGCGGGGAGTGATGGCCTGTACTTCACGCCCTACATCACGGGGGAGCGCACGCCACATCCCGACCCGCACGCACGCGGCGGCTTCGTCGGGATCACATCACGGCACACACGGGCACACTTTACCCGAGCCGTATTGGAAGGGGTGGCCTATGGGCTGAAAGATGCCTTCACACTAATTGACAACGTCGGCCTGCCGGACAGCTACGAGGTGCGGATTGCTGGCGGGGGCGCACGGAGTAACGTCTGGCAGCAGGTTATTGCGGATGTGCTGGGCGTGCCGCTTGTTAACACCAACACCACCGAGGGCGGCGCGTTCGGCGCGGCCTTGCTGGGGGGCGTGGGCGCTGGCGTGTTCCCGAACGTGGCAGAAGCCTGCGCCGCGACGATCAAGACGGGAGAAACCGTTGAACCGTCCGATGCTCAGGCGGTCTACACGGACCTATATCCGACGTATCAGCAACTCTACGCGGCGCTACGCCCGGTGTATACGGCCTAGCCTCATATCACCCGGTTGCTGCTTGTTGACAAATTCAGCCAGACAAGGTTTTGCGCCGTCGCTCTACCCAGGCGCAGTGGTCCCAACACACGGATCACAGCGCCCCCTAGTGTTGGGGGGGGGCGCGTGTTGGGGTCGCCTACCAGCAAGGGCAACTTGTCATGCGTCTGCTGAACGAGTACGCTTGGATGAGATGGACGAACTCAGGTTCAGTTGCTCTTTGAGCTTGGTAATTTCAGCTTGAAGCGTACCGATA
>CAYWZS010000196.1:0-5412 GCA_964462905.1 uncultured Anaerolineaceae bacterium | reverse complement strand
GTTCGGGGCGGATTGCCGATGTTCGTCCCGCTATTGTTCTTTCCGGACGATTATCTTCTGGCGTTGGAGAGTATCGCAACGCTATTCAATACGACGGATGTTGTCTCACAAAACGGATTTTTCACGGCTCAGTTTCGTCTTACAGCCGGGATCACGTTCGTCACCATCGTCATCATAATGTCGGCAATCACTTTTCGGGGTAATCGCCAGCAAGGTCATCATCGTCAGCAATGGATGATTTATAATGGCGAGACGGCTTTGCTCGGCTTATTCTTCGCAATTGTGCCGCCATTTCTAGCTATCGGACTGTATTTCTGTCTGTGGCATTCAGCACGACACATCGCCCGTTTGATCGTGATCGACCGAGCGACATCCCCCGATGATCTGGGTATCGAACAATTCGGATTGGGCTTTTTTCAGTTTACGAAATCGGCAATGCCTTTGACACTGGTTTCGCTCGTCTTTCTGGCAGCGTTGTATGTCGTCATCCCGACTAGCCCCGACAATATGTTGTCGCTGGTCGCCTTGTATCTGGTGTTGATTTCGGCGTTGACATTGCCGCACAGCATCATTGTCTTCTGGATGGATTGCGCTCAGGGTATCTGGCGCGTGAATAGGCCTGGCAAGTCAAGCCGAAAGAGTGAACGGCGTGTAGCCGTAGAGATCGCCAAACAACTCGCAGGCCCGCGCCAAGGACAGTAGCTGATAAGTGTTCAAATAGGTTAAGGACCGTGAGCGCATCGTCGAGTTGATTGGGCTGGGCGTCGCTGTCCGACATATTTCGTTGCATTATGTCGGTTACGGCTCAATCTCTAGCCTGCACTACTATGTCACGATACGCGGGCTACAAGTGGATTGAGTCGTACTCGTCTTCCGCTGATCCAGTGACACTTGGTTGCACAGATGTTAAGACAGGGCCTACAGGCTGAAAATGGGGTTTGTAGTCGCCTTTTGCGCTATTTCAGAAGACATTCCTGGCATCAGGCACTGGCATATCGTCTGGTCAGCGCCTAGGCTTTTTCACTGGGGTCATGAGGTGTGGCCTTTGAAGTCGTCCGCATTCAGCCGATACTGCTTGAACTTGCGCCAGAGCGTGCTGCGGTTGATCCCCAGGGCGTTCGCCATCGCGGAAACCACCCCGCGATACGCCCACCCCGCCCGCACGATAGCGGCGCGTTCGGCCTCCTCCAACGAGATGACCTGATCCGGCACAACGGCATCCGGCTGGAGGCTGTGGTCCGTCAGGATATTTTGCGGCAGGTCTTCCACGCAGATCACCGTGCTGTTGGCGTGCATAACCGCCCGTTCGATGACATTTTCCAACTCGCGGACGTTGCCCGGCCAGGGATAAAGCTGCAACACCTCGTAGACCGCTGGGCTGATTCGTAGTGGGGGCTGCCCGGCACAGGTGCGGTCTAAAAAGCGCTCCGCAAGCTGCACAATGTCCTCGCGGCGCTCGCGCAGCGGCGCGACCCGCAGTGTAAACACGTTGAACAGGTAGTAAAGCTGCGGCAGAAACCCACCCATCCGCGTAAGCTCCCCGATGTCCTGAGCGGTGGTGGCGATGATCCGCACGTTAACGTAGCTAGTGCGGCGGGCATGGAGACGCGTCACGGTCCGGCTGTTCATTACGCCTAACAGAATTTGCTGCGCCTCCAACGAAAGCTGGTCGATCTGGTCGAACAACAGCGTGCTGCCGTCGGCCAGCTCGAACTTGCTAGGGCGTCCTAGTTCGTTGCCGTGCGCCTCCCGTCCAAGCAGCTCCTCTACCATGAACTCATTCGGGACCATCCCACAGTTGACGACCACCAGCGGCTTCGTGCCGCGTGGCCCAGCATTGTGAATCGCCTGCACGAGCGTCGTCTTGCCGACGCCGTTTTCACCGTGAATGAGGACTGGCAGCGCACCACGCGCCGCGACCTCCGCCTGGCGCATCAGGTCTACCATCTGCCGAGACGTAAACTGAAGGTCATCAAACGTCATGGCGGAGAGCGAACTCGTTTGCTGGTTTAGCCAAGAATGAACCTGCGAGGCTGTCCGCAGCATGGCAATCCCACCGATGACCTCCCCCACACCGTCCCGGACGGCCCGCACGCTAATCAGGCAGCGGACGATGCGGTCCGCAATGCGAATGGGCGTCTCCACGTCGGAAAGCTCACGGCGTTGGTCGATGAGACTACGAATGTAGTCGGAGAACTCCACCTCCCCGGTGATAGAACGCCCCAACAGCGCCGCACTCCCCACGCCTAAAATCTGGCAGGCTTTATCGTTAATGTGGTCGATGGTGCCGTTGGTGTCCCAGGTCACCACCCCTTCCGTGACGGACTCTAGAATGTGGTTTAGCTGGCGTAGGCGTTGGTTCGCCTGTTCGAGCATCACATCGGCGTGAAGCTGGGCGGTGATGGCGCGGGCGGTGGTCATTACCAACGCGAGCTGGGCGGGGTTCGCCCGGCCCAATGTGGTGACAAACCCCACCGCCCCAATGATGACCCCATGTTCATCGTGGATTGGCGCGGCGGCGTCGCTGTGTTCGTGGAAGATTTGTAGGTAATGCTCCACGCCGACGACCTGCACTGGCATCGCTGTTTGCAGCGCCAGCCCGACCGCGTTCGTGCCAATAGCGCGTTCCGCCCATCGCTCGCCCACCCCCAGGCCAATCTGGTGTTGGGTGGCGGCCCCTGGCACTTCGCCCTCAATCGCTAGGACTGTTCCGGCAGCGTCCGTCAGGAAAACAGCGCCCGGCTCCCCGCGTAATAGCTGGTGGATGTCCTCCAGGTACGGGATAGCGGCCTCTAACCGGGTATGAGCGGCCTCCAACTCCTCCTCTGGTAGCCGGACGGCGAACGCCTCCTGCTCAAAGATCACTTTACAGCGCCGCCAGGAATCGAAGATAACGGGTGGGACCGCCGGGGATGGCTCTAACGAGTCCACTAGTGGGCGCTGACGAAAGGCGGCCCACGCACGGCGAACCGCCTCATAATTATCGTTCAACATGGCGCGGGGTTCCTGTATTTTTGTTTTGGATACAGAAGATTATAACAGTTGAGGCGGGGATGAGGCAGGCTGCGGCACGCCTGCTGGGGCACGCCGCAGGATGACAGCCCTAGCTGTCGTAGTGAATATCGACGGTTTGGCCGCTGGCTGCGGACTGAAGCACCGCGTCACAGATGACCGCGTTGCGGTAGCCGTCTACGAAGGTTGCGCCGTAGGGGGCAACCGGCGTGTTGTTGGCAATCGCGCTGAAGAAGTGGTGGAACTCGTGGACGAAGGTGTGTTCCCAACCGATGATGTGACCCTGCGGCCACCAGTTTTCCCAGTAGGGGTGGTTTGGCTCGCTGACCAGCACGTTATGAAAGCCCTGGGTTGTGTCCGGCTCGTCGGCAGCCCAAAAGACCTCCAGCTCGTTCATGCGCTCCAGGTTAAACGTGAGCGATCCCTTTTCGCCGTTGATCTCAATCGTCTGGTGATTTTTACGGCCCTTAGCGAAGCGGGTGGCCTCTACTGTGCCGAGCGCGCCGTTTTCAAACTCCAGCAGCGAGACGAAAGCGTCGTCTACATCGACCTTGCCGGTTCCGTCGGCGCTCGGCAGCGGGCGCTCCTCTATGAAGGTGCGCGTCATTGCGGAAACGCGCTTCGGCTCCCCGACGAGAAAGCGTGCCAAGTCAAAGACGTGCGAGCCGAGGTCGCCTAACGCGCCGCTCCCGGCGAGCGATTTGTCCAGCCGCCAGATCTTCGGCAGGTTCGGGTCCATAATCCACTCCTGAAGGTACTTCCCCCGGAGGTGATAAATCTGGCCGAGCGCGCCGCTGTCGATCAGCAGTTTGGCTTGCACAATTGCCGGGACAAAGCGATAGTTAAACGCGACCATGTGCTTGACGCCCGCCTTTTCGACGGCGTCTAGCATGGTTTTCGCCTCCGCTGCGGTACGGGCCAGCGGCTTCTCGCTAAAGACGTGCTTCCCGGCCTCGGCAGCGGCGATACACGGCTCGGCGTGCATGTTGTTGGGGCCGCCGTTGTCGAACACGTCGATCTCGTCGTTTTCCAGCATGTCGCGCCAGTCCGTGTAGGCGTTAGCATAGCCGTAGCGCCGGGCGGCCTCCGCGACGGCCTCCTGGTTGCGCCCAGCAATCCCGACCAGCTTAGGGATAGCTACTGGCGGGTACATCATATAGGGAATCTTCTTGAAGGCGTTGGAATGGGCCTTGCCCATGAAGGCGTAGCCAAGAATCCCAATGCCGATCTCCGGCGCGTCGCCCTCCGCCCGCGCCCCGGCCTGTGTCGTGAAGCCTCCACCTTTTTCCGACATGATCTACTCCTTTTCATCTGAGAAAGCGGCGTCAAAGGCGACCCCAGAGGCCGCAAAGTCGTTCTTCTTGACCCACGCGCAAGACTCGGTTGCGCCGAACTCGCGGTCCATGCCACTGTCTTCCCACTCGATGGAGAGCGGGCCGGTGTAGCCAATCTGGTTCAGTGCGCGGATCATATCGTCTATCTTGAGGTCACCATGCCCCGGCGAGACAAAATCCCAGCCCCGGCGCGTGTCCCCGAACTGCAAGTGGGACCCCAAAATACTGCGGGTGGTATCTAAACGGACCTTTGAGTCCTTCACATGAACGTGATAGATGCGGTCCGGGAAGCGTTCGATGAACTTAACTGGGTCGAACAACTGGTGGATGAAGTGGCTGGGGTCGAAGTTGAACCCGAAGGCCGGGTGATGGTCTACCGCCTCCAGTGTGCGCTCCGCCGTGTAGATGTCGTAGGCGATTTCCGCCGGGTGCGCCTCTAGCCCCCACTTCACCCCCTCCGCCTGGAACACGTCCATGATGGGCTTCCACTGTTGGCCGAAGGCCATGTAGCCGTCGTCAATCATTTGGTCGCTTGTCGGCGGAAAGCGGTAGATCATGTGCCAGATGGGGCTGCCGGTAAAGCCGTTAACGACTGGCACGCCGAAGGCCGCCGCCGCCCGCGCCGTGTTCTTGACCTCCTCGGCGCAGCGCTCCCGAACGCCGTCCGGGTCACCGTCACCCCACAGGCGCTCCGGTAGAATCCCCTGGTGGCGTGCATCAATCAGCGCGTCGGAGACACACTGGCCGACCAGGTGCGTGCTGATGGCGTGGCATACCAGGCCGTGTTGCTCCAGAATGTCTTTGCGGGACTGAATGTAGCTGTCGTTGGAGAGGGCTTGCTCTACATCAAAGTGATCTCCCCAGCAGGCCAGTTCCAGCCCGTCGAAGCCGAAGCCAGCCGCCTTCTCCGACAGGGTTGCCAGCGGCAGGTCGGCCCATTGTCCGGTAAAAAGCGTAACAGGTCTTGACATATGTAAAATGCTCCTTGTTATAAAGAAATTTTCAACATCTCGTATATTCGAGAGTATCGCATCTTCCCCTGCAAATCAATTTTAGCGCCTACCCG
>CAYWZS010000195.1:0-5475 GCA_964462905.1 uncultured Anaerolineaceae bacterium | reverse complement strand
CCCCCACGCCATGCTGCTCATAAGCCTGATACTTTTGCTGGCGGTCGATTTTCGCTGTACCGGGGGACAAAACCTCTACAACCAGATCCAGCGCACCGATGCCCCGCTTCTGCTGGCCTCCCCTTGCACAGTTGAGCGTTAATTTCCGCCCTGCTTACCCCCTGAACGGATACGCCTTATCCATTCAACAAGGCCGTCAAACTGACGAAATTTCTCATCAACAGATCAACACTCAATGAGCTTTTGACCCATTGTGACCCCAATTAAAATAGCCTAAGCGGAATATGCGCAACGACTCAGGCACTCGCTAAAATATCCCCAACCCTTTACCCCCCAAAATAAGAGAGAGGGGGCAAGCTGAGTCGTTACCTTATTCTTTAAGGTAGATGGTATTGTACGTCTGAACCACGATGTCGTCGGCCATCATCTGCGCGATGTCGGCCAGCCACCCTTTGTAATGGTCAGTTTCCTTGTGTACTGACGAAGCCGCTTCGTCATCATACGTTTCAACCAACACAAAGCGGGTGGGGTCGTCTTCCTGTTGGATGACATAAATGCGGGCAACGCCGAGGTCATCTTGGCTACTACGCGCTTTCGCTTCGGTGGCGTTGACAAATGCGTCGATATGCTCTGACTTCACATGGATGTGGACAAGGTTAACAAGCATGATGTACTCTCCATTAAGTAGGTAAAGTTAAAATAACCGCTCAAAATTATGGCACACCTCACTGCATCTGTAAAGTTATTTGCTCCCTGCCTGTCTTTATGAAGATTTTTATTTGGGCGCTGTACCTGCCGGACTACCCGAACCTGTTGGTTGAGGTGCGGGTGGGGGACCGCGACAAGCCGGATGTGGTGTCTGTGTACGAGGCGGCGGCGATTGGGGAAGTGAACGGGCGCTTTTTGTTTTGGGGGAGCGTGGGCCAGGACAAGATTTTCTCGTTGACGCATGATGATTTGTCGGTGTGGGGGAGGGCTTCACGCGATCAACATCGATTGTCCTTTAATTTTGGCTCGGCGGAACGGCGTTGCTGATGGGTTTCTCCCGTATCACAGCAATCGCATATTTGTGTGGACTACTTGATCCCACTAGACGCGAAGCTCTCGATAAAGCGGCGCTGGAACAAGATGAACATCACTACCAGCGGTGCTATTACCATCAACGTCCCCGCCATCAATTGCCCGTAGTCCGAGCCGGATTCCGCCGTGCTGTTGAACAGGATGCTGAGGCCAATGGTCAGTGGTTGGTTCTCTGGTGTGCGCGTGACAATCGCAGGCCAGAGGAACTCGTTCCAGTGGCTACTGACGCTCACCAGCGAAAAGGCCACATACGCTGGGACTGACAGCGGCACGTACACATGCCACATCACCTGTAACAGGTTCGCGCCGTCGATCCGTGCCGCTTCTTCCAGGTCAAACGGGATTTCGCGGAAGGTCTGGCGCAGCAACAGCACACCGAAGGCGCTCGCCCAGTAGGGCATCATTAGCGCCCAGCGGGTGTCGAAGGCTCCCAGTGCCCGGATGACGGCGAAATTCTGAATGAGCAGCACGCCCGTTGGGATCATCAATTGGAGCAGAACCGCGTATAACAGCACGTTGCGCCCCCAGAACTTCATCCGAGCGAAGGCGTACCCCGCCATTGTGATTGTGAAGAACTGGACTACCAGCACGCCTACTACGAACGCCACACTTGTGTAGAACTGCCAGCCCCAAGGTGCCGTGTTAAAGGCGTTGATGTAGTTCTCTATTGTCAGCCGCGACCCAAAGAAGATGGTCCCCTGGTTCATGGTTTCGTTGCTAGGGCGGAAGGTCACAAGAACTGCGAAGACCAGCGGCAGCAACCACAAGATCGAAATAAAGTACGTGAGTAAGTCCGCGATGAGACTGCCGATATTGCGCTTGGGGCTAGTCATCTTCACGGCCTCCGCGCTCGCTCAGGACAAAGTTGGTGATGGTGAAGACCAACAGGATACCCACTAGTATTACCGTCATCGCGTTAACATAGCCCTGGCTTGTGCGGGCGTTGCGTAGCTCATAGATGTAGTAGAGCATCAGATTTCCGCTGTTGGCCGGGTAGCGGAAGCTAAATACCGCGAGCTGTTCAACAGTCTGGAAGGCGAAGATGAAGGCGATTGTCGTCACAAACAAAGTGGTGCGGCGCAAGAGCGGCAACGTGATAAAGGTGAACTGCTGCCAGAAGGTTGCGCCGTCCAGGTCGGCGGCCTCGTAGATGTCTTTGGGGATGCCCTGCAAGCCTGCCAGGAAAAAGATCATATAGTAGCCGACCTGTTTCCAGATATTGACCGCGATGATCGAGTAGAGCGCGATGTTTTCGTCCCCGAGCCAGTTGATGCGCGTGATGCCAGCCTCCGTGAGGACACGGTTGATGACGCCGACCTCGTTAGCGTACAGAAACACCCATAGGTTGGCCGCACCGATCATCGGAAGCAGTGATGGGTAGAAGATGCTGAAGCGCCACAGCGGCATCAGGCGAATTTTGCGATTGAGCAGCATTGCCATAACCAGCGCCAGCGGCAACCCGATCAACACAGTCCCCGCTGTGAAGATTAATGTGTTACCCAGCACTTCGGTAAACACACTCCCAACACGGTGCGAGCTGTTAAAGATGTCAATGTAGTTCTCAAGGCCAACAAAAGTTGGCGGGTTGTCGCGCCGCCCTGGTTGGTAGAGGCTGTCACGAATCGCTTTGACCGCTGGGTACAGCGTGAACAGGATCACCAGCCCTAGCGTCGGGGCGATCAACAAATAGGGGGTTGCTACTTTTAACGGCCTTTGTGTAGTGGGTTGTGGTGAGAGCGTTGTCATCGCAGGGCCTCGCTGTGGTCTTCAGAAAGCGATCAGTGGTCAAACGCGTAGAGGCGGCCATACGGCCGCCCCTGTATCGATCCGGGGCACTATGTACCCAGTCGGAGCGGTGAAGGTTTACTGGAACTCTGCCAGCAGGTCGTCAATCTGAGCTTGGGCCTGGGCTAGGGCAGCCGGGGCGTCCTCCAGGTTGGTAGAGCCGGAGATAATCTCGGACAGTACGGTGTTGACAATCAACTGTGCCTCGATAGCCCCATAAGCGGAGAACTCCTGATTGGCGAAGGTTAATTGGTCACGGGCGGTTACATATTGCGGGAACGCCTCGGTGCTGGTCGCCAACGGGTCCAGTTCCCAGGCACTTTCACGGGCGGCGATATAACCACTCGCAACACCCCAGTCGGCCTGGATTTCTGGGCTTGCCAGGTAGGAGACCCAGGCCCACGCGGCATCTAACTCTTCCTGCGTTTTGGTGCCGTCATCGAAGATGTACAGGTTACCGCCACCTGTCGGCGAACCGTAGCCTGTGCCATCCTCGCCCGCCGGTCCGCTCGGCAGGAAGGCCGTCCCGACTTCGAATTCCGCGCTGTTCAGTATGCTGGTGAGGGAGCCAGTGGTGTGGTAGATCATCGCCGCCTCGCCCGCGATGAAAGCGGCGGGCGTGTCGCCCCAGGCGGAGCCACCCTCCGGCCCAACACCGTGTACTGACCCTAGCTCGGTCAGGTAGGTGACGGCGGCCAGGGCTTCTGGCGTATCCAAGCGTATCTCATACGGGTTTTCCGGGGAGGTCAGCGGTTGGCCGTAGGCATTTACGAAACTCTGGAACATCCAGATCGGGAAGGTGCCTGCGACCGGGACCAGCAGGCCGGCGGTGTCCTCGTCGGTCAAGGCGATGGCCGCTTCTAGCAGTTCATCGTTGTTGGTCGGGACCTCAATCCCGGCCTCGGCCAATATGTCGGCATTGTAGAATAGAATGGGTGTGGAGCGTTGGAAGGGAACCGACCATATTTCGCCGTTCTCATCAACCGAGTTCTCTAGCAAGACGGGGAAGGTGTCGTCTAGCAGTTCCTGGTCCACATAGTCTGTGAGCGGGATGATGGTGTCCTCCTCAACGAAGCTGAGCAGGTCGGTTGCCAGCATCACGGCCACGTCCACAAGTGGGGCATCCCCCTCGGTCAGGACGGTCTCGCGGGTTTGCTGGTAGCTCCCCGTGTAAACCGGGTTGATGACGATGCCGGGGTTGGCAACCATGAAGTCATCCGCATAGCCCTGGATGACCTCGGTCAGTGGGCCGTCAACGGCAATCGGGTAGTAGAAGTCGATGACGATCTCGTCCTGGGCGCTGAAACCGCTGAAGGCCATGAGTAATAGGGCGAGGGTTGCCGTTACAACAAGGAATTTACGCATAGAAAAACTGTTCTCCGTAGTAAAGTCTGATTCTAAGGTGTGATTGTAAATTACAACCGAACTATATCGCCATTTCGAGGCGTTTTGTTTTAGTGTGCGTTAAAGTGCGTTTAAGAGTTACGGAAGACAAACAGCGATCCCTTACATCACGTTCATGTTTACCTAACGCTTTGGAGATAAATTGTAAATGTGAGGTGTACTACTTTTCTGGTGATTTGCCTCCTACACGACATCGACCTACACCATCAAATCAAGTATGGGAGTTGCCCCAAATGTTCATCGATCAATCTAAGTTAATTCTACACAATCTCGTCCAGCGCAATTATGGTGTCTCGGTGACGGACATCGATAATGACGGCGAATTTGAGATCTTTGTTTGTGGGTTTGGCACGAGCACCCGCAACGGCGCACGCAATACAGTCCTGAAGTGGGACGGTGAGCTGTTTGTGGATATTGCCGATGAAACCCTGGCCGACGAGGAGCGTATGGCGATTGGGGTGGTCGCGACGGATATTGACGGGGACGGCTACGAGGAGCTTTACATCCTCAATACGGACACTTTCGGCGGCAAGAAGCGGTGTACGGACCGTTTGTTTGCCTTCAACGGTGTGGGGTTTACGGATTTGTTCTCTTTGTCGATGAACCAGGGGGCGCTCAACATGACGGCGGGGCGTAGCCTGGCGGCGGTGGACCGTTTCGGTAACGGCCTATATGGTATCTTCGTGGCGAACTACGGCGGACCGATGCGCTATTACGAGTTGGACGAGGACGGGCGGTTGTGTGATATTGCGCCGGAGATTGGCCTGGATTTGGTGACGGGTGGACGCTCGTTGCTGTCCATGCCGCTTGTTAGTAATCGTATGGACATTTTCGCGGGGAACGAGAACGGTGCAAACTTCCTGTTCCGCAACAACGGTGACGGCTCGTTTACCAATGTAGCGTCTGAGGCTGGGGTTGAGGACCGTTATGAGCATGTGCGGGGGGTGGCGGCGCTAGACACGCAGGGGGATCGGCTGGATTTGGTATATGGCAACTGGGAAGGGGCGCACCGCCTGTTGAGCAACAACGGCAACGGCACGTTCATGGACATTGCGACGGCGGATATGGCGTTGCCAACGCGCATCCGCACGGTGATTGCGGCGGACTTCGACAACGACGGCGTGCAGGAGATTTTCTTCAACAACATCAACCAGCCGAACCGCCTGTTTAAGATTGTAAACGGGATTCCGCGTGCGGTTCCGCTGG
>CAYWZS010000194.1:0-5491 GCA_964462905.1 uncultured Anaerolineaceae bacterium | reverse complement strand
TTGGCCGGGCGATCCCGCCCAAGGCTATCGGGCAACCCTACGAGAAGGAATAGCGTAGGCTACGAGGGCGACACCCCATCTGGCGGTGTCGCCTCCCCCCCCAACAACGAAAAAAACTAGGACTCGGTGATCGTGACGCTCTCCATCACGTCGTTCTGCTGGATGGCGTCCACGACTTTTTGGCCGTCGCCCATGACCTTGCCAAAGACGGCGTGCTTACCGTTCAGGTGCGGCTGCGCCTCGTGCGTGATGAAGAACTGCGAGCCGTTGGTGTTGGGGCCGGCGTTCGCCATGCTCAACACGCCGGGGCCGTCGTGCGGCAGGTTCAACGCGGGCTTCTCGTCGGCCCACTTATAGCCGGGGCCGCCGCGCCCGGTGCCTGTCGGGTCGCCACCTTGGATCATGAAGTTGGCGATGACTCGGTGAAACTTGATCCCGTTGTAGAAGCCATCGCGGGCGAGGAATACGAAGTTGTTGACGGTCTGGGGGGCCTGCGCCGCGAACAGTTCAACGTCGAACGACCCCCTGGTCGTGTTAAACGTGGCGACGTAGGACTTGCTCGGGTCGATGGTCATCTCTGGGGGGGAATTGTAGCTCTTGGACATGCAATCTCCTTGTGAATTGGGTAAATGTTGTGCGTCATGATAACAGCCGGGGTCGTGCTGGCACAAGGCAAACCACCCCGTGCGGTAGGGGGCGCTCTGGGGATGGGTGGTGTATCAATCGTGCGTTTTGTGTGCGGGTCGGCCATATCCCCGAATAGAAGAAATAGGCAACAGAAGTATAGCATATTTTTTCTAACTATAAAGACCCCAGGAATGATTTCCGCGATGAACCTAAAGTTGTGTACAATAGGGTCAAACACCCGCCCCAAGTTCAGAGGCCGAGCGATTATGTACCAACCCCAACGCGATACCACCTACATCCGGCAACGTCTGCTTGAGTTGCAACGCAACTACCCGCTTGTTGATGGCCTGATGCTGGTTTCGACTGGTGGGCTGGTGATTGCGTCTACCTTCCATAAGGAGGACAGCGTCTCGCGCTTGGCGGCGGTCACGCGCACGATGTACCTGCTGGCGGAGGACACCTGCCGTGAGTTCGACCGGGGCGAGTTGCGTGCTGTTCACCTCAACTTTCGGCGCGGCCAAGCTGGGGACGACAACACCCCCAGCCGCGTTGTGATGCGTGCGATTACCGAGGGTGCGGTGTTAGCGATGGTGCTGCGGGTTCCCACGATACAGCCACAGCAAAGCAGCCTGTTCGAGCTAGACGTTGAGCGCATGGTCGGCTATCTCGCACATAAAATCACCTTTGATGGCACGAACTAGACACAGCGTAACCATAGGGCAAAACACCACCGATGAACCACGACGACATCAACAGCATCAACCTCAAGGTGCTGATCTTCGACACGGACTTCTACGCGCTGATGTCCACCAACAGCTATCTTGCCTGGGACCGCCGTACCCGTGTCACCGCGCTGTGCGAGACGCTGGGCGAGATGTGGGCCTACTTGGACGACATCCCGATAGCTGAGTTTCCAGATGTGATTTTGTTCGACGCGGACCACATCGGCGGGCCGGAGGTGCTTCAGGAGAACGTGACGCGCCTCACGCAGCGCATCCTGGACCTGAACATCTTGTGTACTGCGCCGCAGTTGGGCCAGTTGGGGCAGGTCGGCGCAGAGATGGTGGAGGCCGCCGCCGAGGCGGGGGCGCGTGGGTTCCTGCTCAAGCAGGAGGTGCGCCTGCAACTCGCCTGGGCCATCGTCTACAGCCTGAAATATGACTTCATCGTGACGGCTGGCGTGGAGCGCCTCACGCGTGACACCGGGAACCGTCGCCTGTTCGAGGCCAAGCCGTTACCGCCACAGCGCCAATACCCTGAACTGACCGAACGCATTCGTCAGGCGATTACGCTGACCGTGATTGAGGGGATGCCCGCGCACCTTGCCGCGCACGAGATGGGCATTAGCCTGCACACCATTCGCGGCTATGTCAAAGATGGCTACCGCATTATGGAGTCCCACGACCGCAGCGATTACCCGATGGACATGACGCCGCAGGAACGTGCCTTCATGCGTTTTACGGCCTTCGAGCCGGAGGACGAGACGTTGCTACCAGAACAACCCAACGAGGCTTAGCCGACCTCGCACTATCTATCGCCGGGTGATGACCTAAAATAGAGAAGTTTTGCCGCTATCACCCAAGGTCACCCCCATGACATCCACATCATCCCGAACAAACATCCGGCAAGATGCCTTTGTCCAGCGCAGCCCGTTCTACTACGGGTGGTTTGTGTGGTTGATGGGCACGCTCGCGCTCAGCGCCTCGATGCCGGGGCAAACCGCCTCCATCTCGCTGTTCATCGACCGTTGGATTGCCGACTTTGGCCTGGATGACCGCTCGACCATCTCCGCGCTGTACGGGATCGGCACGTTTATCGCCTCGCTGAGTCTGACATTCATCGGCAACCGCATGGACCGCTACGGCGCTCGCGTGGTGGGGGTGGTGGCGGCGCTGGTGTTTGCGGTCGCACTGGTTTACATGAGCTTTGTCAACGGGTTGGTGATGCTGGCGATTGGCTTCTTCCTGATTCGGCTGTTGGGGCAGGGGGCGCTCTCGCTGATTAGTATCACCGTGGTTGCCAAGTGGTTCCAACGGCTGCGGGGGCGGGTGGTGGCGCTGGCGCTCATCGGGTTTGGGGTGTTCCAACGGCTGTACCTGCCGTTTGTGCAGGGACTGTTGGAGCGGTTCGCGTGGCAACAGGTGTGGCTGATGTTGGCGGCGGTGATAGCCCTGGTTGTCGCCCCACTCATCTACGTTTTCATGCGCGAGACGCCAGAACGCTTCGGCTTGTTGCCAGACGGCGACGAGCAGCCCGTTCAAACGGAGGGACAACCCACGCTCCCCCGTGACGACGACAGCTACACGCTGCGCGAGGCGATGCGAACGGTGGTGTTCTGGGTGTTTCTCGTGGGGGGGATGATGGCCCCGGCGTTTATCACGGCTATCACCTTCCATCAGGAGTCCATCTTCACGGAGGTAGGCTTCGACTCGGTGGCCGCCACCGCTGCGGTTGCCAATGCGCTGCTGATTAGCGCCTTCGTCACGTTGCCTATTGGCTGGCTGCTAGACAACATCCGCCCCGGCTTGGTGCGGACCTTCGAGCTGGCTGCGCTCATCGGCGTGCTGCTGTTGACGAACGTCATCGCCAACAGCACGAGCCTGTTGTTGTGGTCCGTGTTGTTTGGCACAGTAATGGGGATTCAGGGCGTATTTAACGGGACGGTGTGGGCGAACCTGTTCGGGCGGCAACACCTGGGCGAGATCAAGGGCTTCGTGACGACCACAGGCGTGATTGGGACCGCCGTCGGCCCGATCATCCTCGCCAGCAGCTTTGACCTGACGGGCGGCTACACGACGGCGTTGTACATCTCCGCCGCGATCACCGCCCTGCCGATGTTGGTCGCCCCGTTCATGACCAACCCGCGCAAACAGGCGCAACGATAAGGCGCGAGGGGCGCGTCGGCGGCGCGGGCGGTGTTGAGCAGGGTACGGAAATGGATGCCCTCGTGTGTGGTGATTTCTTTACGGGCGTAGGTCAACGGGTCACGGGCGGCGGCGGAGATGTCCTCTTAGCCGCCTGCGTAGACCGGGACGACCTTAATGTCTGGGTTGGCGGCGTGGAAGTTCGCCGCGTAGCGGGCGAAAATATCCACAGTGGGGTTGTCTGTGGTGGTGGGATAGTAGAACTCAATAGTTACGGGGCCATTTTAGGCGGCGACCGGGGCAAGGGTGAGCACCAACAGGGCAAATAAAGTTACAAAGCGGGTAAGAGGCCGCATGAGATACACATCCTTAAATGGTGGTGAAAGGTGGTCGCAGTTGAACGGAGAACCAACCGAGATACCAAACCCGAAAGTTTAAGACTTTGCAAAATCCGGCAAAATTTGCCCTTGCACGCAGCATCCATTTCGCTATAATGTTTCACATTAGTTGCGGGTGTAGTTCAGCGGTAGAACGTTTCCTTGCCAAGGAAAAGGTCACGGATTCGAATTCCGTCACCCGCTCACATTAAAAATCCGGCCAAGCGCCGGGTTTTTTGTTTCCCATAAACCACCGGTTCAGGTGGTTCAGAAACCTCACTCTCAACTCCCTCTCCGCGTGCAGAGAGGGGGCTATAAAGCAAGCCGCCTGCGGTTAAAACTTCAGTGGACACGTTTTGTCCCTCGGCGGGGGATAACGCTATCTTTTGTCTGGAATAGCCTTAAGCGATACCCCTTCTCCTCTCGTTTGCGGGAGAAGGGTCAGGGATGGGGTTTAAGCACTTTCGTGATCTGTTGAGACTACTTGAGTAGAAGCAACATCTTGGCGATTTCCACTGCTATAGGCGTCACTGCTGCGATATGCTTCGCCGCCTTCATCAGATCATCCCCACGAATCTTGAGGCCACCTTGGTCGGGATTTTCCTCCTTGGCGACCTCAAGTGCATTGTCTGCCGCAACCTCGATCTTCGCGGCCTCTTTTGGGTCTTCCACTTCATCTGCAACCTTGGCCTTAAGATCGTCAATCATCTTCTCGATCTCGGCACGGATCTCCCCCTTCGAGGTTTCGCCCTCGGTGTAGGTGAAATTTCCCCCGTTGAAGGTTATCGTCCCGCTTTGGTTGAGAATGTTGGCCTTCACATCACCGTGAAAGTTGAAGCTCTGATTTGGCCGATTGTCTTTTTCTTCTGCCATGTGTTGTGCCTCCTAATCGATTTATCATTGTCATTTATACTACCATCAAATAGCCTGAGATTCCTAAAATTCCTGTGCCAAGCTAACGCGGATTTTCTCGTCGGCCCGGAGGTCCCTTTGCGCCTACTACTCACATTGCGTCGTCACGACTGGCTTTATCTTGCTGCTTGCGGACTGGTTGCCGTGGTTGTGTTTGCGGCCCAATCACCGAACATCGGCTTCTACGGCCCGAACCACGGTTGGACCTCGTCGCACGGGCTGGCGATTATGAGCCACGCCACACCGGAAAATCGCTTTGTGGGCCATGCCTTGCAGTTCCGGGGGACCGACGGCAGCCTCGGTTACACATACTTTGACCGTTACCCGCCGTTTTTCTCTGCGGGGATGAACGGCCTGTTGACGGTTGCCGGGTCGCTCCCGGCGGGGGTGGTTGCGGCACGGGCCGCTATGAACGTGATCTTCGTGGCGACGTTGGCGGTTGTGGGGGCGCTGGCCCACATCCTGCTGCGGGACCGCTGGCGGGCGCTGGCGGTGACGTTGTTGGCGTTTAGCGGCTACGAGTTGGTGTTCTACAAGGACATGATCCACTACGACCAGCCCGCGTTGTTCGGCAATTTTCTGCTGCTGTGGGCGATTGCCCGTTATCGGCTGGCGGACACGCCGCGACGGTGGGAGGTCTACGCGGCGGCGTTGGTCGCGGTCGGGTTGGGGCGCGGTTACAGTTCGTTGGTGATTTTGGGGCTGTGGGCG
>CAYWZS010000193.1:0-5607 GCA_964462905.1 uncultured Anaerolineaceae bacterium | reverse complement strand
CTCGTCTGCTCTGTATCCAGTTTACCAATTTTCCCTGTTTATTCAACAACGCCACAGTGAACAAAAGGTTCGGTGTGTTAGGAACCTAATTTGATGCGGGCTGGCCTTTGTCGTCATCACGACGGAGAACACGCATCACCCGCCCTCTAGAAGCCTCTAGATGATCGAGCAGCGACGCATGAAGTTGGTCCGGCGAATAGGCCTCAATGGCGTCAAATATCCGCTCATGTTCAGCATGGGTTGCCAGAAAATGCTTTGGCGCGAATTTTGGAATCAGACGGGTGAGTTGGCTGTGGACAAGCGTTTGTTGGAATAGCTTCACCATAACCGGCGGGCCACCCCGTGTGACCAACAATTCGTGTAGTTGATAATCCAATTTCAGGTAGTCCTCGGCAACGTTGGACCATGTCGGGTCCGCCATACTGTGCAACTCACACATCTCTGCGTGTATCTCCCGAATCTGTAGCATGTCTTCAGGCTCTAAGTACTTGAACAGGCACAATGAGACGTATAGTTCAAACGCACTGCGGATTTTGAAGTTCTCCTCAATACGCTCAACATCGATTTTAGCGATGAACGTGCCACGACGCGGAAGAATCTCCACAAGCCCTTCATTTTGCAGGCGTGTCAGCGCAGACTGCAACGGTGTGCGGCTCACCTGTAATTGTGTCTCGAGCGCAGGCAAATTCAAACGTTCCCCCGGCTCAAAACGTTGATCTAAGATGTGGTTGCGCAGTGCCTCATAGACCGCATCGTTGAGGGTATGCACTACAACAGGTTTCAGTTCGGCCAATTTGTCAGTAAGCTCCTGAAATTTCAGATTCATGCTACGCTTAGACGTTACAATAGTGGGAAGGATATTTCAACATTATAGGCTCCACCACCACCCAGTCAGTGACGATTACGATGTGCCTGCGAAAAAGGATGCATGCCAATTTCTTGACAAACGCAGGGTCACTCGGCATAATCATCGCCATTAAACTAGATCTGAAATTTTAGATTTCTAAACTATACTTGCAAGCCCAATTTGGTAAATTGATGCGACAACTAGGCATAGAGATTTTTTATTGGATAGACGACTGGGCAGATGACCAGATCGCCTATTTTCCCAAAGCACGGTCCTGCAATTTCGATGCCGTCGAAATATCGCTGGTAGCTGGCCCGGATATTGATGTTCAGGCCTATGAGGACGCTCTCAAACGACACAACCTCGGGGTGTATTGCAGCATGGGCTTGCCGCAGGACAAAGATATCACCCATCCTGACCCCAAAATCCGGCAGGGTGGAGTTGAATATCTCAAGCGTTGTTGTGAGACAGCCGCAAAACTGGGTAGCCCGGCCCTCGGTGGCTTGCCCTACGTGCCGTGGTTGTACTTCCCCCCCGAAACAGACCTACAACCCTACCGCGACCGCGCCGCACAATCCCTTGAGGCCGTCGCACAAACAGCAGGCGACAATGGCATCACGCTTTGCCTGGAGATCATCAATCGCTTTGAGACGTTTATGTTCAACACAGTTGACGAAGGAATCACGTTTCTCAACCAGGTGGGCCACCCCGCCGTGCGGTTACAGCTCGACACCTACCACATGAATATGGAAGAAGATGACATGGCTCAGGCGATCCTGCGTGCTGGTGATCTACTCGGTCATTTTCACTGTGCCGCGAGCAACCGCAAACTCCCCGGCCAGGGCCATATCGACTGGCCTGCCGTCCGTATCGCACTTGATGAGATCAACTATGAAGGTGGCCTCGTGATTGAGATCTTCCCAAACCCATTGGCCGAGACCGGACGCACCGTGAACACATGGCGCTCACTGGTTCAGGACTACGATCAAGAGGTGATGCAGGCCGAGCAGTTCATTCGGAAGCACTTGATTGATGGATGACAACACGATGAAGGCTGCGGTGTATTACCCCAAACAGGGTATTCAGGTAGATGACAAGTCGCCTCCCGTCTTGGTAGATGACAAGTTGCTGGTCCGGGTTGCAGTCGTGGGTATCTGTGGCTCGGATATCCACTACTTCAAAGATGGGCACATTGGTGATTGGTGGATACGCCGGCCGCATGTCTTGGGCCATGAGTTTTCTGGCGTGGTTGAGGGCGTGGGGCGTGATGTTGTAGGTTTCGCTGTGGGGAATCGCGTTGCGATTGAGCCGATTATCCCCTGCGAGGACTGTCATGCCTGTCATGCTAGCAAGTACAACCTCTGCACCAACCTGAAGTTTACCGGGTCACCTCATACCGATGGGGCGTTCCAGGAGCTTGTCGTGACGCGCCCGCGTTTTACACATGTTATTCCCAATGGGATGTCATTCAAACAGGCGGCGCTGGTCGAACCGACTTCAATCGCTGTCCATGCTGTTCGGCAAAGTGGGATGCACCTCGGGCAATCCATCGCGATCATTGGCGCTGGCCCAATTGGTTTGCTCACTCTGGCTGTTGCGCGGGCCAGCGGTGCGGGAACCACCTACATCTCGGATTTGGACGACTTTCGTCTCGGCAAAGCAGCGGACTTAGGTGCGACCTACACGATCAACGCCCGGGAAAACGTTGTGCAAAGGGTTGATTCGCTAACGGGTGGTGTGGGGGTCGATGTTGTTTTCGAGGCGGTAGGGCATGAGCGCACATTGGAAGACGGGCTGAAGTTGGTGCGTCCTGGTGGCAAGTTGGTGGTGATCGGGGTTAGCCCAGAGGCCCACCTCAGCTTCAATATGATGTTGGCGCAATCGAAAGAGGTGACGGTGATTCCCATCTATCTAGGTCGGGACGCTTTCCCCACCGCCATAGACCTACTGGCATCCGGGCGGGTTCCAGCGGAGTTGATTGTCACGCACACCTTCCCGCTTGAGGATGCTGTGCTCGCGATGGACACTGCCGCCTTCCAGCGTGACAACGCGATCAAAGTGATGTTCGAGATGGGCAGCACAGAATAGATTTCCTTGTTTATTTGACTATGTTGGATCAATCATGGCAAAAATGTATTTTGATGATGATGCCGATTTAGCCGTCCTTGGCGGTAAGACCATCTGCATCATTGGCTACGGGAACCAGGGACGGTCGCAAGCGCTCAATATGCGCGACAACGGCCTGGATGTGATTGTCGGCAGCCAACGAGACAGCTCCTACGAGCAGGCCAAGCAGGATGACTTCGAGGTTTTTTCGCTGGCGGAGGCGGTTGAAAAAGCCGATATTGTCTTCGTCCTAGTTCCCGACGAGGTGATGCCGCAGGTGTATGCGGAGCACATCGACCCGAACCTAGCTGCGGGTGATGTGTTGGTCTTCGCCAGCGGCTACAACATCGCTTATAGCTTCGTCGAACCCCCGCCGACCGTTGATGTGATCATGATTGCCCCGCGCATGATTGGTCAAGGCGTGCGAGATACCTTCCTGAGCGGCGAAAGTTTCCCCAGCCTAATTGCAGTCGAGCAGGATGGTTCCGGTGAGGCGTTACAACGCACGCTGGCGCTTTCTAAGGGCATCGGCTCGACCAAAATGGGCGTCATCATGTCCAGTTTTATGGAAGAGACGATTGTCGACTTATTCGCGGAGCAGGTCGGCGGGCTTTATGCCACCCGCCGCTACTGTGAGGTGTTGGTAGAAGCGGGCTGTAGCCCAGAAGTCGCCATGTTGGAGTTCTACGCCTCTGGCGAGATCATCGAAACGGCGCGGGCCTACCGTGATATTGGCCTGTTTGACCAACTGCCACTGCACTCTCGCACCAGTCAGTACGGCCAAGAGGTGACGAGTCGGCTCCCCGCCGATGAGGAAACACAAGTCCGCAAAAAGCTACATGGCATCATTGATAACATTAAGGATGGAACTTTCGCAAAAGACTGGATGCTCGAACAACAAGCTGGGTCACCTGTCTTTAAGCGTGTTCGTAAGGAAAATATGAACCACCCTATGAGACTCGCAGAGCGGGCGCTCTACAAGATTCTAGGGCGGGTTCGCGACGATAAGGATTGAAAGGAGCCGAGCCTCAACAGAGATCGCTAGCAGTACCAGGTAAAAATTTACTTCATTCACGAAAAGGAGCATCAAAAGTGTTTAAGCGTTCACTTGTTTTTGTTTTGATTGTCGGTCTCCTGACCATGGCAATGGGGGCTGTCGGCGCACAGGACGCCCGGGAAAATGTCTCCATTAACGACACGGCACTGGCCGGGATGAGCTGGGACGAAATCGTCGCCGAGGCTGAGGGCGGTACGGTCAACTGGTTTATGTGGGGCGGCTCCGACATCATCAACGCCTATGTCAGCGATTGGGTTGGCGGGCGCATGATGGAAGAATACGGCATCACGGTTAATCGCGTGGGCATCTCGGACACGGTAGACGCTGTGAACATCGTTCTCGGCGAGGCCGAAGCGGGTGTCGATGACAACGGTTCCGTAGACATGATCTGGATCAACGGTGAGAACTTCCGCACCCTCAAGTCCGCCGGATTGCTATTCTGCGGTTACGTCGAGATGCTCCCGAATTCTGAGTTTGTGGATCTAGAAGACCCCAACATCGCCTTTGACTTTGGTACCCCGGTCGATGGTTGCGAAGTCTCGTGGAGCAAGGCACAGGTGGCCCTCACCTACAATAGCGACTTTGTAGAGAATGTTCCCACCACGATGGACGAACTGCTGGCATGGGCATGTGAGAACCCGGGCAGCTTCGCCTACCCCGGCCTGCCGGACTTCAACGGGTCTGTGTTTGTGCGCCAGGTCTTCTACAACGAGGCCGACAAGATCTACGCCGACGAGGGTGGCTGGGAAGCCCTGCTCGGTGAGTTCGATGAGGAAATCTATGCACCCGTTGCAGAGGCTACCTGGGAAACCCTGAACGAACTCGAGGGTTGCCTGTGGCGTGAAGGCACCACCTACCCACAGGGCCGCGCTGGTTTGGACCAACTGTTCGCCAACACGGAAGTCACCATGCTGATGGCCTACAACCCGGCCCAGTCTGGCTCCCTGGTTGAGGCTGGCACCTACCCGCCGTCCACCCAGACCGCACGCCTGGAGAGCGGCACGATTGGTAACACCAATTACGTGACCATTCCGTACAACTCCCCGAACGCCGCCGCTGCGATGGTCCTCGCAAACTTCCTCCTCTCGCCAGAAGCACAGCTAGAGAAGGCCAAGCCGGATGTCTGGGGAACGAACCCAGCGATAGACGTGATGACCGTTCCTGAAGAGTTCGCCACGCAGTTTGTAGAACTGCCGCGTCACCCATCTGTGATTGACCCAGCGGTTCTCGCTGAGGTTGCCCAGCCGGAGCTTCTCTCTGAGTGGTTGACCCGCATCGAGCAAGACTGGATCGAGAACGTCGCCGAGCAGTAAGCCGACGACAACTTTCGTTGGGGTATTGGCTTATGTCAGCACCCCAACACCCCAAACGCCTTTTCCCAATTCACCGCATCGATAATGCGAGGTTCCGGTATGGACGACTACAACGTCATCGTTATCGTCTCAGATACGTTTCGACGCGACCAGCTTAGGTTGGTTGGCAACGCTCAGATACATACACCCCACCTCGACCGTTTCGCGGAAACGGCGACGGTCTTCAACTATGGATAAGACGATTATCTTTTTCGTGTCCGACCACGGCTTCTACTTCGGGGAAC
>CAYWZS010000192.1:0-5764 GCA_964462905.1 uncultured Anaerolineaceae bacterium | reverse complement strand
GGTTAAACCCCAACCGTTCGCCGGGACCATCCCCGCTAGCGGGGATGGTCCCGGCACTGCGACTTATCAACACATCGAAGGTCAGTTGTAACAGGCTGGCCTTCCATGCTTGTGTAGGGTCATCCCACACGTTTTTTCTCCCCCTCCGTCGCCATGCGACCGACACAACCGATCAATAGACCGTGTACAGGGGGAACACATCATTCCTCATCGCATAACACCCATGTTGGGAGGTAGACCTTTGAGTTCCAATCGTATTTCCATCCTGGGGAGCGTCGTAGCGGCATTCGGATTTTTCTTTCTGCCAATTATCGAAATTAAGCCGAACCGCCTCGCCTCTGGGATGCCTGTGAACCTGCTCGAACTCACAGGCGACTATCGCTACATTGCCCTATTTATCATTGCGCTTGTCCCCTTCGTGATTGCTTTCCAGCGGGACCGCGCACGCCGGGGGTGGTCCCTGGTCGTTATCGGCAACCTGGTTCTGTTCCTCACGTTGGTGCTGCCCGCAACTGCCGGGGCAGACCTACTCGCCAACGCAGACACCCTCTTTGGTGAAGGCGTCAACGTCAGTAACCCCCGTGTCCTCACCTCCGGGGCGATTGCCTTCGGCCTGTTAGGGGGCTATATCATCCTGTTCGGGGGCCTGCTGGACCTGCGCGAGATCGGGGTTGCCAGTTGGACGCGCATCACCTTCGGGCTGGTCGGCCTTGCGCTGATCGTCCTACAAATTGCGGGCGGCAGCCTGGACATCTACTCGGTGATGGTAGAGTTTGAAAGCCGGGGCGACGGCCTGCGCGTGGCTTTCCTCGAACACTTTGTTTTCGTCGTGATCTCGCTGGTTGCTGGGTTGTTCCTGGGGATCGCGCTCGGCCTGTGGGCTGCCCGTGATGCACGCATCGAAAACCCCGTGCTGTACACTGTTGGCATCATCCAGACAATCCCGTCGCTGGCGCTGTTTGGCGTGTTGCTGGTGCCGCTGGCCCGCCTCGGCAACCAGACCTTGACCAGCGTCTTCACGACATTCGGGATTAGCGCGGTGGTTGCGGCCCTGGTGTTCGGCGCATACATCGCCTTCCAACGTTTTATCCCACAAAACCTGCGTGCGCCCGCGCTGATTACCTCGGTGATTGCGCTGTTTGTTCCTATCGCGCTGTTCACGACGGTGTTCATCGTGTTTACGTTCGAGTCCGTGCTGTCCGCGCTAGAAAGCGAAACGCTGGCAACCCCGCTGACAAGTGCCTTCTTCGCCTACCTGTCCGTGATTGCCCTGGTTTACATCGAACGCCAACTCAAACAACCAGAGCGCAAGCAGATCGCACGCTACATACAGATCGGTACGTTTGTGTCGGCAACAGGTGCGTTGTTGGTGATCTTGTTCTTGTCCGGGCGGAACGTGCTGGACACAACACTCGCCGAGGCCACCGTCCGCGACCTGGGGGTCAGCGGCATCGGCACGGCCCCAGCGCTGATTGCGCTCACGCTCTACTCGCTACTGCCGCTGGTCCGCAACACCTATGCCGGCCTGAACAACATTGACCCCGCCATCATCGACAGCGGTAAGGGTATGGGCATGACGGCCTCACAGATTTTCTTCAAGATCGAGCTACCGCTGGCCTTCCCCATCATCATGGCAGGCGTCCGCAGCGCGGGCATTTCGCTCGTCGGGATTACCGCTGTTGCCTCCATCATCGGGGCGGGCGCGCTGGGCGACTTTATCCTGCCGGGCATCAACAGCACCTCAATTGACCTGATTCTGTTGGGGGCGCTGCCAGCCGTCGTGTTGGCCGTCGCCCTGGACGCACTGCTCCAGGCGGTCGAGGCGTTTTTCACCTCGCCGGGCCTCAAGCAGGTAAGCAACTAAGGAGACTGTACCCACATGATTGAATTCAAGAACGTTGTAAAACAGTACCCAAACGGGTTCCAGGCCGTCAATGACCTCAACCTGAATGTCTCCAAGGGGGAGATTTGCGTGCTGATCGGCCCGTCGGGGTCCGGCAAGACAACCTCCATGCGGATGGTCAACCGCCTGATTAGTATCACCAAGGGCGAAATCCTGATCGACGGCCAGCCCAACCACGAACTCGCGGTGGAGGAGCTGCGGCGGCAGATCGGCTACGCCATTCAGCAGATCGGCCTCTTGCCGCACATGACCGTCAGCGAGAACATTGCGATCGTCCCCAAACTGCTCAAGTGGGACGAGGACCGTATCAAGAAGCGCGTGGACGAGTTACTGGAGTTGGTCGGCCTGGACCCGTCCATCAGCCGCGACAAGTACCCCCGCCAGCTTTCCGGCGGCCAGCAGCAGCGCGTCGGTGTGGCGCGTGCCCTGGGCGCAGATCCGCCGATTATGCTCATGGACGAGCCGTTCGGCGCGGTGGACCCCATCACCCGTGAAGTGCTCCAGGCGGAGTTTTTAGAGGTGCAGGATGAAATCGCCAAAACAATCATCTTCGTAACGCACGACATTGACGAGGCGATCAAGATGGGCGACCGCATCGCCATCATGCGTGATGGGGCGCTCGTGCAGTACGACACGCCGGATACCATTCTCGCGCACCCTATCAACCGCTTCGTTCGTGATTTCGTCGGCACGGACCGCTCACTGAAGCGCCTCGGCCTGTTTAAGATCGAGGATTTAATGGACGCCGAAGCACCGTCCATTACGCTCAACACCACCGTAAGTGAGGCGCGTGCCATCATGAACAGCATTGACGCACGCTCGCTTTTCATCGTGGACGAGCACGACGGACGGCTCAAGGGCTGGGTAGACGACGAAGAACTCGAAAACACCAACTCACTGATAGATGCCATGTACGAAGCACCGTATACCGATATCTCCGTCCGCAAAGATGCCACAGCGCGAGAGGCCTTAAGCGCGATGGTCGCCCGTAGCTTCCGCGTCACGCCCGTCGTTAACCGCCAGGGGCAACTCGTCGGCACTATCACCCTGAAGGCGCTGCAAGACCTCGCCTCCTACGACCCCAACGCCACCCCGCCAGCCAGCAACGGGAGCGTGAGCTAATGCCGGACAGCAACGGGACAACAACAAACGTTAACACCGGGGCCTTGCAGTTCCCGGTGGCAGCGGTGGTCTGGTTTGTATTCACGATTCTGGTGTTTGGCATCGGCCTCCAAACCGTATCCTTGCAGGACCAGGAACGCTTCCCGGAGGATGTAATTTTAGAGCGCACATCCCTAGATGGCGGGGCGGAAAACGAGTATGTGCTGAACGTCGTCTCCGGGTCATTCCAATACGGCGAACGTGCCGAGGAGATCATCGACGTGCCGGAAGGCACCTTCGAGCCAGGGGCAGACACGTTGCTGCCGCGTACGATCTTCGAGGCAGTAGAGGCGGTAACGCAGGTCGAGGTCACGCAGACCCAGATTCTCGTCACCTTCGAGGAGGGGGCAGACGGCGAGGCAATTGTGCGGCGTCTGCGGAACCCGGTGTTCAACTACCTTGCCAACGAACGCCCCACCATGACAAGCGAGCTACAAGAGGACCCCGCCAATACCATCCGCTACGAGACGACCGACGAACGCCTCACCCACGCCCGTTTCGTGCCGGAACTCATCCCGCCGGGGACAACCGAACAGTACAACACCCGTGAGGCCGGGTTGAACGGCTCCCTGTTGGCGCAAATGCTGTTCAACAGCACCCGAAACCTGGACGCCCTCACCATCGAACCGCAACGGATGATCGCCACCTATGGCGATGGCAACGTAGACAACATCACGGAACGCTTGACGGATGCGCTCAACGACTACTACCCGCGTGCCTCGCTACAGCCGGAACTGTGGGTGTTGTCAGTCGGCTTCGACAGCAGCGTGATTGTGGACATCAACGCAGTAAACACCGGGTTGCCGCTGTGGGTGTTCACCCTGTTGTTCGGGTTGGTGGAACTAGGGCTGTTCTTCGCGCTCCGCAACAGTGAGGAGAAGCTCATTCGTCCGCTAATTCGGGCCGCCTTTGTGTTCCTAGCGGCGTGGTCGTTGTTCGGCCACGAGCCACTGTGGGACGCGCTCTTGAGCCAGTTGTTCCCGACAAGCCGCCAGTTGGTCCACCCCACCTCCACCGTGATCCAGTTCACCGCGCAACACCTGGAACTCGTGATCGTGTCCTCGTTGATTACGATCCCCACCGGGCTGTTCCTCAGCATTCTTGTCACCCGCGAGAGCTTCCGCGAACTGCTGCCGCTCGTCAATAACCTCGTCAACAGCGGCCAGACTGTGCCGACCATCGCGATTGTGGCGATTATGGCCCCCATTATCGGCTTTGGCTTCTGGCCTGCGATTGTGGCGCTGATTGCCTACGGCTTGTTGCCCGTGGTGCGTAACACCATCGCCGGGTTGGAGACGGTAGACGGCTTCCTGAAAGACAGCGCCAGCGGCATGGGCATGACACCCGCGCAAGTCCTGCGCCAGGTCGAGCTACCCGTGGCGTCTAGCGTCATCATGGCAGGGATTCGGACCAGCGTGGTTGTGAATGTGGGTACGGCAACCCTGGGCGCGTTTGTCGGCTCTGGTGGCCTGGGAACCCCAATTGCCAGCGGCATTGGGATGAGCATCGACGCGTTTATCGTGTTGGGGGCCATCCCCGCCGCGTTGCTCGCCATCCTCATAGACTATATCCTGGGGCGCGTCGAGTATGTGATTACCCCGCGTGGGCTGCAAATGTCCAATTAGCCACACTCGTCATCTGTAGGAACCACTCAAAACGGCGGGTGCGGCCATACGCGCCCGCCGTTTGTGTACTTCATCCATAAATTTCTCACATCACTTATGGCAATTTCACAAATCTTTGCATAGAATTTACTCATGGATAATGTGTAATCCATTATAATTCTTATATTGATGCAGGTTTTTGTGGGGCGTTGGGCTTATGACAACAACAAATATAACAACAGAAAGCTATGAAATCTCGTGGGCGCGGCTCGTGTCCGACGTGGTTAGCCCGCCTGTGGTGTGGACGGCGCTGGCGTTTCCGCTGGCCTTCGCGACAGACAGCATGGGCGGCTCCGGCGCGCTGACCACCGCCACCCTCTACGGCTTCGTGGTGTGCTGGCTCCCGGTGATGTTCATCGGTTGGATGGTCAAGCGCGGCCACATCACGGACATCCACATGAAGGTCCGCCGCCAGCGCATTTTGCCCTTCGGCGTCTCGCTGACCTGTAGCGCGGGCGGCCTGGGGCTGCTGTACATGTTGAAGGCCTCCACCGTGTTCCTACTGTTCGGGGTGGCGGCGTTGGTCGCCTTGGCGCTGGTGGCCGTCGTCACGATCTTCTGGCAGATCAGCATCCACGCCATGAGCATCACCAGCGCGGTTACAGTGGTGGCACTGGTGTTCGGGGTCGCGGCGGCGCTGTGGCTGTTTCCGCTTATCCCGCTCGTCGGTGCGGCCCGCCTCAACCTGAAGCGGCACACCTTCGCGCAGTTGGTCGCCGGGTCGGTCGTCGGGACACTCGTCCCCTATATCGTGTTCGTGCTGTAGCCCCCTCGTTTTGCTCCCGGTTGTTGCCGGGGGTACCCCCACGGATCACCGGGACTGTCGCATTACCGATGAGGCAGCCGTTGCGCTATAATCGGGTGGCGTTCCGTTATGGTCCAAGGGTAGGAAATATGTCCACATCACGAATCCGTTTTATCACGCTAGTGTCGTTGGCCCTCATATTGCCGATATTCCCGCTGGCTGTTGGCGCACAGGGGCCGTCCCCCACCCCCACCTCCACCTCCACACCCACGTCAACCGCCACCCCCACCC
>CAYWZS010000191.1:4626-5794 GCA_964462905.1 uncultured Anaerolineaceae bacterium | reverse complement strand
GCGGAGTCCGCGTTGGGTGCCGACGATGGCTATAGCTGGACAACCTTGTCGCTGGTTGACGACACCGCCTTTGACAGCGTTCGCCTCCAGTTCGAGATTCTCGGCCTGACGGAAGAAGACATCTTCGCCGAGTAAACCATATAGACGCTATAGACAGGCAGGGGTTTTGTTTCCCCTGCCTGTTTTCATTTATGATGAGGAAAAACTGTATATGCTGATTGTCGAAAACCTGACAAAAGTCTATCCCAACGGCTTTAAGGCGCTGGATAACGTGAGTTTTGAAGTCCCTGACGGGCAGTTTGTGGCCCTGATTGGGCTGAGTGGTAGTGGGAAATCCACGCTGCTGCGGTGTATCAACCGCCTAATTGAACCCACAGCGGGCCGTATCATCTGGAACGGACAGGACATTACCGCCATTGACGACGAGGAAATTCGGTTTCTTCGCCGTCGTATCGGCATGATTTTTCAGCAGTTTAATCTCGTCAAACGCAGCACGGTTATCACGAACGTTCTCGCGGGGCGGCTTGGTTACACCAATCCTATTTTCGCCCTGTTGAATTATTTTCCCAGTGCGGAGAAAGACAAGGCGCTGGCAAACCTGGAGCGCGTCGGGATTGGTAGCCAGGCGTACAAACGCGCCAGTGAGTTATCGGGGGGGCAGCAGCAGCGGGTTGCCATTGCGCGGGCGCTGATGCAGGACCCAGAACTCATGCTGGCTGATGAGCCTGTCGCCAGCCTGGACCCGGCCACGTCGCACGGGGTCATGAAGTATCTGGAGGACCTCAACAAAGAGGATGACCTGACCATTCTGTGTAGCCTGCACTTCCTCAGCTTGGCGCGGGCCTACGCCGACCGGGTGATTGCCCTGAAGGACGGCAAACTGGAGTTCGACGGCCCCCCCTCAGAGATTGACAACGTGCGTTTCAAGGAAATCTACGGCGAGGAAGCCGTCGAAGTGGGGATTTCCTAGATGAGCCAGCAACCGACCCCCCAACCCCCGTCAGAAACCCGTTCGGTCCTCTACCGCCTGTTGGTTCTGGTGGGCATCTTGATCGGCTTTTTCATCTATGCCTATGGCTGGACTGTCACCGAGATTGACCTCGACCGCCCACAGGAGGCCCAACGCCAGGAAAACGTCACGATTGCCCTGCGGGAGTTGCTCTCCCCA
>CAYWZS010000191.1:0-4526 GCA_964462905.1 uncultured Anaerolineaceae bacterium | reverse complement strand
GGAGGCCCAACGCCAGGAAAACGTCACGATTGCCCTGCGGGAGTTGCTCTCCCCACGGATATTGCAGCAGAGCCGTGAGGTTATTGTCCTGGGTGCCCCCTTCCTGATGGCATGTGACAGCGGGGATGCCCCCGAACCCGCAACCGCAACTGGCGCTGAGGCCGTGGTGATATTGGACCCAACTTGTGCCGACAGCGGCGAGGTTATCACCGTCCAGGTTATCAACGGCGAAGCCAACGCCGACGCCCGGATTCGGTGGATGCCGCCGGGTGCGGCGGATGACGAGGATGTTCGCCCGCGCCCCCGCGAGATTTTGGAGACGGAACGCGAAGAACTGGTGCTAAACGGCAACGGCGGTTTTGTCGGCACGATTGAGGTGCCCCTTATTCGCGGCGGTGAGGGGCAACTGCACGAGGTCCAGGTGCAGGTTGCGATTCCTGACGGGCCGATCCTCCCCAGCGAAACCGTGTTACTGGTGGTGGACCGCATGTTGCAGACGATCTTCATGGCGCTGGTGGCGACCACAATCGCAATCCCCATTGCGGCGGTCCTGAGCTTCTTCGCTGCCCGCAACCTGATGCAGCCCATTCGGTCCTCTGTGGGGAGCTTGCTGCTGGCCTTTATCGTATTCGCGGTTGGTATGGCGCTCGGTGGCCGCTTACTGGGGCCGCTGGGTCGCCTGGGGCTGGACATCGGGCGTGGTGCGGTGGGGGGCAATGTGGCGGCGCTGCTGGCCTTCGGGGTTCCGATTGTCGTCGTGGTCCTGACGGTGATCGTGCTGCGGCAAGTCTCCCCGGCACAACAAGCTGCCGCCGGGGAGACGCCGCTCTCCCGGCGTGTTCTGTCGTCAATCATTGTGATGGTCGTCGGTGTTTTCACGATAGGGGCTATTGGTGGCCTCGGTTTGTTGGGTGCCGGGCAGATTAGCACCCTCGCAGACGCCATCCGCCCAGCAGAGGATGCCCTGGCAAGCTGGGGTGTGCGCCTCGTGGTGGTGCTGGTTGATGCGACGGCCAACCTACTCGACATCCTCGGTAGCGTTGTTGAACTCGGTATTGGGTTGATTGCGGCTGTTGTTTTCGCCTTTACCCTCGTCAGCATTGTCGGCAGCCTCATCGGGCCGGGCCTGCGCCGTGTGGACCCCACAACCGGGCGGGTTCTCGGTGGCATACTGGGCATCATCAGCGGCGCGATCTTGATGGGCTTTGTCGCGATCCTGGGGACATGGGCCTCGCTGTTGGGGATTCTGCCTGTTTTGGTGGCCGGGCTGCTGGGGGGCATCGCCCTGCGGTTGGTCCTGACCCACTTCCTACCCGTTCCGGGGATACAGCGGTTGCTGCATCAGCATGTCCCCCGGTTGGTGCTGTTCTTCGTCGGGGCCATCCCGGTGGCGCTATGGACTTTTGGTGTGCTCAATGTGGGGCGGTCACTAGTAGACGGCACCCTGCCGCCACAGACAGCGGCGGTGTTCGCGGGGATGACCTTGCCGTTGCCGCAATATGTGTTTAACGCGGCGGTCATCGGGGCGGTTCTGTGTGGCTTTAGCGCGGCATTGGCTGGTACCAAGGCGACATTCCCCTTCGGCGGCACGCTCTACAACATCTCGCGTACATCGCTGAATGTGGTGCGCTCGATTGAGCCGCTGATTATGGGCTTGGTGTTTGTGGTGTGGGTGGGCATCGGGCCATTTGCGGGGGTGCTGGCGCTGACACTACACAGTATCGCCGCGTTGGGCAAGCTGTACAGCGAGCAGATCGAGAATATCGACTCAGGCCCTATTGAGGCGCTGAAATCGACCGGGGCGAGCCAGCTACAAACGATCATCTACGCGGTGGTCCCGCAGATCATCCCACCGTATATCGCCTTTACGATGTACCGCTGGGACATCAACGTGCGTATGTCCACCATTATTGGGTTTGTCGGCGGTGGGGGTATTGGCCTGTTGTTGCAACAGCAGATCAACCTGCTGCGGTATCGTGATGCAGGGGTGGCAGTGTTGGCAATTGCGATTGTGGTGTCCATTCTGGACTATGCGAGTGCGTCGATTCGGGAACGTGTAACGTAGACGCTAGAGGGGCTAACCCGCTGTATCAGTCATCATCGGTAATGTGAACCAGAATGCAGCCCCACCCCCGTTTTCGTCGTGGTTGTAGAAACCAATGTCACCGTTTTGGGCGAGAACCATGCGTTGGGCGATCGCCAGCCCTAGCCCGGTGCTGCTCTCCCCTGCTGTTGGCTGGGCGGAGAGCTTGGTGAACTCCTTGAATACCAGCTCCGCCTCGGCGGGGTCAATACCCGGTCCCTGGTCGCGCACCTCGAAGTACCAATCCTTTTCGCGGCGGTTGCTGCTGATGGTGATGGTGCTGCCCGGCGGGGAGTATTTGAGCGCGTTGGAGATCAGGTTATCCAGAATTTGCGTTAGCCGGATGGGGTCTGCACGGAGTTCGCCTTTTCCCCATGATAGCAACTCAACGACGGAGTTTTTGTGTGAGCCGATGCGCTGGTGCCGCGCTACGACCTCACGCAGCAGTTGTTCCACGTTGACGACGATCTGCCGCACCTGAAAGTTGTCGCTTTCGATCTGGGTAATGTCCAGCAGGTCGTCAAGGATTGCGAGCATGTAGCCTGTTTGCCGGATCACACCGCGTAGGAACTGATACTGTTCTTCCGGGCTGAATTTCCAATCGGGGTCCACCAGCATTTCCGCGACGGACTGAATGTTGCCGATGGGGTTGCGGAGGTCGTGGGCGGCCATCCCCAGGAAATCGTTTTTGGTGCGGTTTAAGCGGCGTAGTTCGGCGTTGTTTCGCTCAATCTCGGCTTGTTTCTTTGCCAACTCGGAGATAAACCAGCTCTTCTCCACAATGACCGACAACTGCCCGGCAATGGCCTGGAGAGTGTACACATGGACTTGACGATAGGTGTGGGGTTGCTGGCTGGAGAAGAAGATAAAGCCGACGGGGTTGCCGTTGACGACCAACGGACAGGTGAGCGATGAACGAATCCCCTCACGTAGAATGCTCTGGGTGGCTTCGGAATCCGGCTTTTGGGCTTGGTAGGCCTCTAGATCGTTGATGATGCGTGGTTGCATGGTCTTGAAAATCGTTTCCAGGCTGCTGCCCGCTAGCGGGGCGCGGTAGCCTGTTTTGATCTCAACCTTTGGCACTTCGGTGCGCGACCAGTGTGCATGAACCCAGGGCACGCCGTTTTCGTACTCGATGACGCTGAAGCCGATGCGGTCGTAGGGGATGATGGCGTGAAATTCCTGGTAGATCATATTGAGAATGTCCGGCAGGAGCATCCCCGCGTTGATCTTGTCTGTCAGGCTATGGATGTGCCGAAATTCGTAGACTTTTTTGTCGAGCACATCTGCGAGATTTTGGAGGTTCGCCCCCAGCACACCGAGATCATCCATCGTGCCAGATTCAATATCAATGCTGTAATCGCCATTAATCATGCGGTCGGTGGCGTTGATGTACTTGTGAATCCGTTGGTTTTTGTTCGTCATATAGAAGATAGCCCAGTTTTATAATTGACCTGAGGTTAGGTGCTATTCGTAGATTATAGTGCAACGATGTAGTTTTTTAACGTAGTATCCATTATATGTCAATTTTTTGGGGTTTACAACTCAGGACGTTATGTTGACGGCCTGGGCAAGCTCGTTGGAGAGGCGGGTGAGGTTGGCGGAGACGGTTTGCATGACCTGCATCCCAGACACGTTCGACTGGGTGACATGACGGATGCGCTCCACGTTGATGTTGATGTTCTCGATGCCTTCTGCCTGGCGTTGGATGGCGTCATAGATGGCGTGGGTAACGTGGTTGGTGTTCTGGACCTCGGTGGTGATCTCACGGATGGTTGCGCCTGCCTGCCGCGTCTGTAACACGCCCTTGTTGACTGCCGCCATGCCGTGCTGTGTGGCCTCAATCGCCTCGTCGATTGCACCCTGCACCTCGCGCAGGAGCGTGCGAACCTGCCCCGCCGCTGTCGTTGATTGCCCGGCCAGCACGCGCACTTCGTCTGCCACAACCGCAAAGCCCCGGCCCTGGGTTCCGGCTCGCGCCGCCTCAATGCTGGCGTTGAGCGCCAACAGGTTCGACTGGGTGGCGATCTCCCCAACGGAGGTGATGATCGTCTCAATACGGCGTGTGAGTTGGGCGAGGGTGGTGATCTTCTCGCCGATGACGGCCACCTGCTCGCGAATGTTGTCCATCACAACGGTAGACGCCTCAATGGCCGCCTCGCCGCTGGTGGCGGTGCGCGTGGTCTCGCTGGCAACCTGGGTGACGCTACGCGCCTGCTCGTTGACGCGGTCCGCCAGGGTGAGGAACTCATCTAGCAGGCTTTTCGTCTCCGCAATGATGGCGACCTGTTCGTCTGCGCCGCTAGACTGCGCCTGCACCACGTCGTTAATCGCCTGGACTGCCATCCCCAGTTCAACCGAGGTGACTTCGAGTTGGTTGGCAACATGGGTGGGCGGGGGTGGCGTTGTGGCGGGGGGGGGGGGGGGCGCGGGGGGGGGGGCC
>CAYWZS010000190.1:0-5968 GCA_964462905.1 uncultured Anaerolineaceae bacterium | reverse complement strand
GACCCGCAACTCTGGCAACGTCAGCCAGGCGGTTAGCGCAACCGTCAGGATGAACAACAGGCTAATCATCCACGCACCACCGACTGCGCCCCAGGTTCGCATCAGCCAGGCTCCCACCGGGACCATGACGAGCAGCACGGTCGTCTTGATGATGAGCGCCCCACGTACAAAGTCGAAAGCGCGATACAACGGCCCGAACACGCCACCCACCGTCGTCGCTGCGCCGAATATCGCCAGGACCTGTAGCAGCGGCACAGCGTCCGCCCACTCCAGCGGGAAAAGCCAACGGACCACATAAGGCGCAGCCAGCGCAAACGCGCCGTAGAAGCCGATCCCGCCCACCAGCAGAATCAACAGAACGCGGTTGAAGTTGGCCCACAGCCGGGCGTAGTTGCCACGCCCCACGTCCTGCGGGACAACAGCCTGTAAATTGTCCATTACGGCGGAGGTAAAAAAGGCCTGTTGGCGCATCACGTTCAGCGCAAAGCCGACCAACCCCGCCGCTGACGCCCCCAGGATGACCCCGGCCATCTGGACCGGGAGTTGCGTGAACAGGTTGGCGACGTTCTTGTCCAGTGCGTTTGTGAGGCCGAAGCGCCAGTAGTCCGCGATGGAGGCCCCCGGCACCCGCCGCAGCACGGTTCCCAATGGGGGATAGGTGACAGCAGCGTGGTCCAGGGTGCGCTGGTAGACCATCACAACCATGATGAAGGTCACGCATGAGTAGATCAAGCGCGCAATGATAAGCGCGTAGGGGGTGGGGGAGATAAGCACAGCAGCCACGCCCGTCCCAACGAGGACCGCCTGATTGACGTTCTGCATAATCGCGACGTGGCGCATCTGCCGGCGGCTGCTAAACGTAATCATCAGCAAGTGATAGAACAACTCGGTGGGCTGCGTGAGCGTGAGCAGCAGCGCCAATGTTGGGATGATCGCCCCGGCATCATAGAGGCGGGCCAATAACGGGGCGGCCAGCATCAGCGAGATTGTGCTAAAGACGCAGTAGATCAGCAGCACGCGCACAAAGACGGCCAACGTCTCTAGCAGCGCGTCGTCATCCTCAGCTCCCACGGCCTCGGCCAGTCGCGTTTGGGCGGAGGGCAACATCCCGGTGATGTTGAGTGTTTGCCAGATGTTGTAAAGGGTGAGGCCAAGCTGCCACAGGCCGTAGTCGGCGGTTCCCAGGCGCACGGGGATCACCACCGAGGCGAGTATGCCTAAGGCCAACACCCCCACCTTGCCGACCTGGAGCGTGAGCGTGTCGCGGACGAACTTACGTCGCAGCGCCCCGCCGACACACTCAATCATGATGAATACTCATGGAACCGCTAGAATCCCATGATCCCGGTGGGGTCCTGCGGTTGGTCGTTAAAGCGAATTTCAAAATGCAGGTGCGGGCCGCTGGAGTTACCGCTGTTGCCCGTTCCGGCGATAGTCTGCCCGGCACCAACGGATTGCCCACACCCCACATTGATGGTGCTGAGGTGGGCGTAAATGGTGGTGAACGGACCGTGGGCCAGCACGACCGTGTAACCGTAGCCCCAGTTGTTCCACCCGGCAAAGATCACCGTGCCCCCCTGCGCCGCCTGGACGGGGGTACCAATCGGCGCGGCAAGGTCTACCCCGGTGTGAAAGCTGGTGTAGCCACGCATCCAGGTGTAGTTGCCGATGGGCCGCAACCAGCCACCGCCCCCACCGGGGTTCGCCACACGACCACATGAGCCGGGGTCACCCGGAGCAAAGGAAATAAAGCCACCACCCGAGCCGCCATCTCCCCCGCTACCCCCTTCACGAACCACCGTCGGGTTCCAGTTGATCTGCTCCGCCTGGCCGCCAGGGATCATGATGGACGCGCCAGACGGCGGCACACTCTCCGGCGTGAGGCCGCGCAGTTGGCGGTTGTATTCGCTGTCAATGATGGTGAGGGGGTCGCTGATCCGATAGCGAGCGGCATACTCCTGAATGGTGGTGTTCCCGGTGTGGCGGGGGATAAGCACACCATCTACCGGGGGAATGTTGATCGCACGACCAACGGGCAGGATGTTGATGATATTGCGGTTGTTGGCCCAGGCAACAGTCTCTTGCGTCAGCCCGAACTTCTCCGCAATCGCGCCAATCGTGTCGCCCTCCTCCACAACGTACTGGATCACCTCGCTACGGGGGCGGTCTGGAATGAGGGTGAAGGGATCGTATGGGTTGCGGACCACCTGAAGGCTATCAGCGTCCTTCATCACGACAGGTTGCGACAGAATAGCGGCGGCCTGCTCCGGGTTGATGGTTGGCAACGCAGCGACATTGTCCACAGGCGCGATAGCCGCCTGTACCGTGGCAATCGTTGGGACTGCTGTCTCAGTTGGCGGTATGGTCGCGGTGGCTGTTGGCTCGGCGGCGACCGACTCCAACTCCGTCGGCGGCAGCGACTCGGCCTCCGACGGGGGCAACAGCAGCAAGATACCGGCCCCCATCGTGAGCGCCACCGCCCCGAGCAGGCTCACGACGCCTACCGCTCGCCGCCACGCCGGAAGCGGTACAGCAACCGGCGTCATCTGGCTTTGGCGTACAGCGATGGACGGGTTGGTGTCGCCATCTATGATCGGCGGTTCGTCGTTCAGGTTAACCGCCTGCATCAGTTGGGACGCGGACGGATTAGTATCCTCATCGCTGATAGGCGGTTCGTTGTTCAAGTCAAGCGGTTGGGAACGATTCGTGTCTTCGTCCGGGTTGATGGGTGGTTCAAACCCCATAGAGTCGTGCCTCGTCTGTCGATAGGAATCTTTCCATCAAGGGCGCTATGCTATATGGCCCACCCGGCGATGTAAATATCAAACAGCATCTTGGCCCCCACGCCCACCAGCAACCACAGCACAATTTGACGAAAGCGTTTGTCGTTGATTTTCCCGTAAAGCGAGAAGCCCAGCAGCAGCCCAACAACGACAGCCGGGAGGCTCCAGGCGAAGCAGGTCCACACATCCGGGGTGTAGTTACCACTAAGCGCGTGCGTCACAACAAGCACTACCCCCTTGAACATGAAGAAGCCCTGTACGTTAGAGCGCATCTGGTCCGCCGCCCAACGGCGGGCGTCGGCGTAGATGATGATGGGCGGGCCGCCGACGTTGTAAGCCCCAGAGAGAACACCACTAGTGAAGGCGAACGGCCCCATTGCGCGGTCATCTTTGAGTTCGGGAAGTTGCGGGGAAAAGAGCGCATAGAGCGCATAGCTGATCGTCAACAGGGCCAAGCCCGTGAGCAACACCTCTTCGCGGAACCAACCCGCTTCGGCCAGCCGTGTGCCGAGTGGGATCCCCAAAAAGCCCATAACGCTCATCATGCCAATCGCACGAAACGACAGTGACGAGCGAGTTTTAATCATCATACTAACCTGCATTACCACCGCCACCAATGTCATCAGCGGGCGGGCTACATCTAAACCGACAGTGGTACTCAAAAATGGCATGGCAACCAACCCCAAGCCAAACCCGCTGACCGTCTGCGCGAACACCCCGAAAAACACAGCGATTACCAACACTAATACATCGCCCATAATCCCGGTGAAACCCCACGTTCAATGATAAATGCGTGGGATGATAACAGGCTTACGAAGCCCGGCGCAGGGTGGTTTAACGGGATTCTTGCGTGAAACCGCAACAATTTTGAGGGTTTGACCGTATATAGTGTGTACGTTAACGGAAGATCTCACTTGGAGGCCAACAAGACCTATGCAGAGTCGCAACTTTCTAATTACGCTCGTTATCAATATGTTCGCGCTGGCGATTACGGCGTGGATCGTGCCAGGTATTCACACGCCGGCATCGTTTCTGGGGCTGGCGTGGGCTGCGCTGATCTTCGGGTTCGTCAACGCGGTGATTCGCCCGATTGTGTTGGTGCTGTCGTTGCCGTTTATCGTGGTGACGTTGGGGCTATTTATCTTCATTGTGAACGCGCTGATGCTGATGTTTATCGGGGCGATTACGCCGCTGACCGTGGACAGTTTTGGCTGGGCGCTATTGGGTGCAGTTGTCATCGGGGTCGTCAACATGATCCTCAACGGCCTGTTCACCCAGGAAGAATCCGCACGTAGCTAATCCTTGTCGGTGGCAAGTGGATGATTCGCCAACTCGACGACTGACTGAAGCAGTAGGTTTACCCCGGAGACAACATCCGACCAGCGTGAGAACTCGTTGGCATTGTGGCTTACCCCGCCAACAGACGGCACAAAGATCATCCCACTGGGTGTACAATGGCTGAGTGGTTGGGCGTCGTGTCCAGCATAGCTTACGAGGCTGGTGTGGCGCAGTCCCATCCGGGCACACACCCGTTCCAACAGGCCGCGCATGTCCGGGTGCATCTCGGCAGCGTCCATATGCTCGACACGTTTCGTCTCACAGCGCAGGCCGTAGATTTCGGCACAATCCAGCGCGAGTTCAAGCAAGGACACCTCAACCTCAAGCAGGGTGGCCTCATCCACATGGCGGCACTCCACCAGCATTCGAGCTTGTTCGGGGATGACGTTAAAAGTCCCCGGTAGCACCTCCAACTTACCACAGTTGACAATCGTCCCGTCGAAGCGCGACTGCGCCATCATGTGCGCCCGTGTGACAAACAGCGCCGCCCCCTGAAGGGCGTCCTTGCGGTAGTAAAAGTCCGTGGTGCCACTGTGCCCGCGCTCACCATGAAAGGTGATCTGGTGGGTGGTGCGCCCAACAATACCCATGACGATGCCAATCGGCACCTCGAGGCGTTCCAGGGCGGCCCCCTGTTCGATGTGCAGTTCGAGGTAACCGATCAGGGTTTTGGGGTCACGCTTGGCGAGGGGAATACGACTGGTGTTGATGCCTGCACGAGCTAATGCGGCCCGTTGTGCGCCTTGCACGTCTGCGAGCAAGGTCGGCGGGAGCGTTCCGGCGAGGCTCCGGCTACCCAGCAGGGAAATCCACGAGCCTTCTTCGTCTGTGAAGTTCATGACCTCTAAGTTGAAGGGCAGCCGGACTTCGGCCTCGCGCAGGGACCGCATTACTTCTAGGCCAGCAAGAACGCCAATGGAACCATCGTAGCGACCGCCGTTGGGCACTGTATCGAGGTGGGAGCCGATGAGCAGGGTTCGTGCCGTTCCATCCCCACACGGCCAGATACCGCTGAGGTTGCCCGCGTCGTCGTCAGTAAACAGGAACCCTGCCTCCTCAATGTGATCCGCAAACCATGCCCGTGCTTCCAGGTCCTCTAGTGACAACGCCGGACGACTCACGCCGCCATCAGGGGTTGCTCCGATCTGTGCGAGTGCCGTGAAGTCGGCCATGAGACGCTCACCGTTGATTCGTAGCTGCTTCAGGTCCATCATCGCGGCACTTTCGTTTGTCCCAAGCACATGCAGCCCCCCGGCAACTGAACTGCGGGCTAAGATACCACGCTTTGCGAAGGCTCGCCAACAGATGTTGTCGCTGTTTTTACCGGGTTCAGGCGTTTCAAGACTAGGGCACTAGTCCGATGATGGTGAATGCCACGAGGGAATAACGCAGGATGCGAAACACGGGTTCAGGTGCAAGGGGGTCAAAGGCGAGGTCCAGTAGTACAAACACAACCAACGTGATGATAATCCCCAATGAAAAGCGCAACGCCCGTTGCGCCATGGTGCCATCCGCTGTGTTTGCACTGATTCGCCTCGGCCACGATGCGCCGTTTGTACTCGGCGGTGAACGTCCGTTGGGTCGGCTTGGGTTGGACTTCTGGGTCGGTCTTCTTCAGGTCAGACATGGGTTTGGGTTCCTGTTCTCCGCCCTGCTATTCTACATTAAACTTTTGAGCGAAGTTGCCTCAACCATTGTGATACACAGGGATGGGAGGAATTTGTCGCCCTAGTTTATCGGCAATTTTCCCCTTGACGTTTGGGGGGCTGAGTCTATAATTTTGATTATATCAATGGCCTTGTAGCTCAATTGGCAGAGCAGTTGACTCTTAATCAATTGGTTGTAGG
>CAYWZS010000189.1:0-6109 GCA_964462905.1 uncultured Anaerolineaceae bacterium | reverse complement strand
GGCGGCTTCGTGAGTGTAATTTGCTAGGATATAAGTTCGCAGCTCTTTCTCACAACACCATTCGCGGTGCTGCGGGCTGTAGTATTTTGAACGCAGAACTCATGGCCGTGCGCGGCTATATCGCGGATTTCCAACCTGTGCCGCAAACCGTAGCAACAACCTAATCGATTTTATAGGGACAATAGATACACAAGATGGAAATGCAACAGAGTACGATCCAGTTCTTACAGTTAAATCAGCTTTCCGATGAACAACGCGCTAAGGTGATGCGTCGTGCCGAGAAGGACATCACTGAGCTGTTGCCACTTGCGCAGGAGGTGACAGGGCGTATCAAAAACGAGGGGGATGCGGCGCTCGTTGAGTATACCAAGAAGTTCGACACGGAAAATTTCTCGAAGGATCACCTTCGCGCCACACCAGAGGACTTCGCCGCTGCCCGTGCATCCCTAGAGCCAGAGATTATCACCGCAATCGAGGCCGCCCACGTCAACATCAAACGTTTCCACGAGGAGCAAATGCCGGAGCAGATGTGGTTCACCGAGGTGCAACCGGGCATCATGGCCGGCGAGAAAATCTCTTCCATTGCCAGTGTCGGCCTCTATGTGCCACGCGGTAAGGGAGCTTTCCCGTCCGTTATGCTGATGTTGGCGACACCCGCAGTTGTCGCGGGGGTGCCTAAGGTCGTTGTGGTGACGCCGCCCGCCCCGGATGGCAAGCCGGACGCTGCCGCTTTGGTCGCTGCTGAAATCTGTGGCGTGGATGAAGTCTACGCTGTTGGTGGTATGCAGGCTGTTGGTGCGTTGGCTTACGGGACGGAAACGCTGCCCAAGGTCGATAAGGTGATAGGCCCTGGTAGCAGTTATGTGTCGGCGGCCAAGCGCCTGCTCTATGGAACGTTGGACGTAGGTCTACCCGCTGGTCCCAGCGAGTCCATCATTCTCACAGATGAAAACGTTAACCCAGCACTCGCAGCACTTGATCTGTTGGTAGAAGCCGAACATGGTCCAGATTCCGCCGCGCTACTTGTGACGCACAGCCGCGAGGTCGCGGAAAAAGTCGCAGAGCTTCTGCCGGAGTACATCTCCGAACTTCCTGAGTGGCGGCGTGAGTTTGTTCAGCATGTACTGTCTAACTACGGTGGCATCATGCTCACGGACAGCCTTCAGGCGTCTATCGACTTCGTCAATGAGTACGCGCCCGAACACTTGGAAGTGCTAACGGACGACCCGTTTATCACACTCAACAAGATTCACAACGCCGGAGAGATTTTACTTGGCAGTATGACACCGATCCCGACGGCCAACTACTGCTTGGGCTTGAATGCTATTCTGCCGACGGGTGGGTTCGCCAAGACATTCTCCTCTGTGAGTGTCTGGGACTTTCTCAAGCGGTCCGGTGTGGGCTATCTCTCTCGTGAGGGTTACGAGCGCCTACAAGGGACCACCGTGACACTGGCGGACTACGAGGGGTTTCCGGCGCACGCCATGGCAATTCGCAAGCGGAATGAAATCTTGGGGCTATGACGGACGATCTGCTCCAACGGATTCAGCAGATGCAGTTCAACGACAGGGGCGCTGCCGAGGTGCTCCTGTTGGCGTTCGTGCGTGAGACATTCCCACAGCTTGACATTGTAAGTGTTGAGCTACGGCCACTTGCCGTTTCCCTCAACTCGTTTAATGGCTTTCTCAACCTTGCAGATGATACCCGCCTGTTTTTCAAAACTCACACCGAGCCAGATAACGTTATAGGTGAGTATTACCGCGCAGGGATTCTAGCCGATGTAGGTTACGCGGTCATCCAACCCAAGTATCGCTCTACCGAGGCGGGAAAACATCTACTCATTTATGAGGTGATCGAGGACCCGTCTGTATTTGATGTGGCCTGGGAGATAGAGAATGGGCGTTCGTATACCTTGGTAGGTCTCACCCGTGCCCAAAACAAAGCCGATGATGATCTGTGGGCGCTTTACCAGCAAACGCTAGAACCTCAATCTGGACAGGATGCAGCTGAAGCGCCTGTACATCAACTCTTTCATTTCCGGTTGGCGCAGGGGCGCATGGAACGCTTCTATGGGTTAACGCCCGATGGTGGGGTGAGCCGTGAGGTAACGATACGGCTACCAGGTATAGACGATCCTGTTCCTGTCGAGACGCTACGCCACATTCGTTGGGTCATCAACGGGCAACACTACAACGACACCCTGGCCGACGTTATCGGCAGGGCATTGTATATCCTGAAACCAGAAAGAGCAGGGGCTTCTATTGTTGGGCATGGCGATGCCCATAACGGAAATGTGTTCTGGCTCCAAAGCCAAAATCCCCTCGATATTCTGTATTTCGACCCAGCCTTTGCTGGGCGGCATCATCCCCTGTTAGACCTGACCAAACCCATATTTCATAATGTGTTCGCCATGTGGATGTACTATCCAGACCAAAAGCGTGATGAAACCAAGATTTCGTTGCAGTCCGACGGTGACACCTGGACGGTCGAACACAACTACACTCTCCCTGCCGTGCGTGAGATGTTTCTGCGAAGCAAGGTGGAGCGTGTGCTCGTCCCGACGTTGCGTCTGTTGAAAGATAGAGGGCTACTCGATGCGGATTGGCGTGCCTACTTAAAAGCGTCGTTGTTCTGCTGTCCATTTCTGACGATGAATCTGGCAGATCAAGATAAATTTCCTCCAGGAATTACGTTGTTGGGCCTTTGCATGGCTTTGGAAATGGGTGCAGAGAGTGCTGGCAAGCTCAGTCTCATTGACGCCACGTTAGACGAGGCTGAGTCTCAACTTTAGCGGGTAGCTGGGGCGGGCCACGGCTCGCCCCACGAACATCTAGCCAAGTGCTAAATGCTGTTTGAGCCGCGTGAACGATGCGGCTTCCTCCATAAATACGAATCGTATGGGTTGTGCCGTTGTTTGAGTACCACCAATACGCCGAAGATATTCCACAGCTTCTAGCAAATCCTTGGTTCTAACCACGATGGTCACGGCGTACCAGGTTTGTGAATTGTCGCCGAGGTCGGTATAAACCTTTGAGATAGTAGGGCCTTGTAGCCCATGTGTAACTTGGTTCGCTAGAACACGTTCTGCAACATCGTTAGCGCTACTTCCCGTGATGTTCGCTGTGAGTTGGTAGTACTTTCCACCATTGAGTGAGGCTTCAATATACTCCAACATGAGCCGCACCGTCTCTAACAGATGCGAATCGTTTTGAAGCGCCTCACGGTTGCCAATCAGGCAAGCCTGTGAAGAGATAATCACCCCGTCACGGAGAGGCCGCAGCCGGTTCTCACGGAGGGTGGTCCCGGTTTGTGTCAAGTCTACAACGACATCCGCGTAACCGAGGGTGGGAGCTGCCTCAATAGCCCCGTCGGACTTGACCAGTGTGAAGTGATGAATCCCTTGCTCGTGAAGAAATTTCCGCGCAGAGCGTGTGTAGGTCGTTGCGACTCGTAGATTGCGCTTTTGTGTTTGGCGAATGTCAAATGCAATATCAGCTAAATCATGCATACTCTCGACATCAACCCAGGCTTCTGGAACAGCTACCAACAATTGACATTGCCCATAGTCTAATGCCTCGTGGATGACCAGTACGCTGTCATCAGCGTGTTCGTAAACCACATCTAATCCAGTAATGCCGAGTTGAGCCGTCCCGTCTGCAACCTTATAGACGACATCCTTGACACGTTGGAACATCACATTCATGCCTGGCAACGACCTGATTGAACCTGTGTACTGGCGTGGGTTTGGCTTCCACACCTTCATCCCGCAGCTCTTGAAAAAGTCTAATGTGGGTTGGGCTAACGCTCCCTTGCTAGGAAGCGCGAGCGTCATCGGTTTGGTGTTCGAATTTGTCACGATTGCATTCCTTCGTTGAGCGCGTTCAACAGCATGTCACCGTCTGTGAGGTGGTAGCTTATGTTGTCCAGGATAAGGGTATCCCCGGACTGTTGTAGCACGATCCCATCGTTGGGGTGGTTGGCAGTTACAGGGTAGACGAGCACGGTCCAACCCGCCGCACGTAGATGCGAGGCCCATTGAATCGCGGTTGTGTCATCGTCTATCGCTGTTAGCAGGTGAAGCCTGGGTTGTGCTTTGTCATCTGTCGCAGGTTTATAGTTCGCCAACAGGTCATCCATGTAGTAGGCGAAGCCGATAGCAGGGATCGTAGCGTTCGCCCCAAGTAATTGTGCCAGTTCATCGTAGCGGCCACCCCCACCAAAGCTCGCTCCAGAGGCGTTCCCGAATTGAAATACGACTCCGGTGTAATAGTTCCAGTCGCGCACGAGGGCTGGTGTCACTTGGATAATGTCATCAGGAAGCCCACCGCCCGATAGTTGGTCCAGCAGGCTTGTGAACTCGTCTAGTGGCCCAATTGCATCGTGAGATAGTAAGTTGTGTAGTGACTTAACATCGCTGGCTGTCGTCCATTCGGTGAGGAAATCTAGCGCGGTTACGACTTGGTCACGGTGGAGCGCACGGCTCGTCTTGCGAAGCATACGCTGTACGATGTCCTGGCGGGTGCGCCCGCCCATCGTCTGGCCCATGTGGGTCGCGTCTAGCATCACGTCTAGCATCTGCTGGGTTCCCGATTGGACATCTGAAGATGATGACGCCGGGGCGTTGGCACCACCAACAGTGAATTGGTCATCGAACAGCGCGATAATGTCAGCACGTTGGGCTGCGAGGTCTGCGCCGTGGGTGTGAACCTGAGTGAGCAGAAATTGCTCGGTGCGTTCATCTAGCCCAAAACGCTGAAGTGCTGCCCGAAGCAGCCCGGCATGGCCGAGCGACAGCCGCAGGTCGGTCACGCCGACGACATCAAGCAGGCCACGAGCGGCCATCACGATCATCTCGGCGTCGGCTAGTGGGGGCGCAAGCCCAAACAGTTCCGCCCCGATACTCGTCTGCTGATAGCCCCTGTGGGCTTGGTCCTCGCGGAATACTGAACCGTTGAACTGCCAGCGGGCGATGTGGCCGCCAGTGGGGTGGGCCGTCGCGTAGCGGTGGGCGGCCAAGGCTGTGAACTCTGGGCGGAGCGCAAGCTGGCCCCCGAAGCGTTCAAATGTTAATAATGACTCGATTATCTGGTCGCCGGCCTTCTGAAGAAACAGATTAACCTCAGCGATAGCGGGAACCTGGACGTTAGAATAGCCGTAGCGGGCCATGTGGTCGTGCATCTCGGTGACAAGGTGGGCCAGGCTACGGTCCTCATAAATAAAGGGTGTGGAACTCATGAGTTGGCTCCGAACTGTTGGAACGTGGACGAATGCGCTCAACATCATAAGCATAGGGCGTGGGGGATGCAACAGTGGGGCCAGGAAAACAGACGGCTAACATACGATTAGGCTACGGTAGGGGGAATCGTTTGGCGCGTGAGCCAAAGCTGGGCGACAATGGGGATGTGAGTGAACGATAGTAGGAGGACGATGGCATGTGGGCGAAAATGCGATGGCTGGCGCTGGCGCTGATGATGGGCGCAATGGCGGTGGGGGCGCAGGGCGACGGGAACATCTATGGGCTGGTGACGGTGAACAGCGCGGACGTGCGGGTGGGGCCGGACTTCGCCTACGACACGATTGGGCGGCTCTCGCTTAATGCCAGCGTGCAGATTAGCGGGCGCAGCGGGGACTTCTTCACGTCCTGGGACGGACGCCAGTGGCTAAAAATCCAGTGGGCTGGGGGCAATGGTTGGATCTACGCCCGGTTGGTGCGGACGAGCCGCCCGTTTAACTCGATCCCACCTGTGGGGCGTCCGCTGCCGCGAGATAATAACGGGCGCGTCCCGGATGTGTTTGACCTGAGCAGCGAACTCTGCACGCAGTGGCCGGGTGGGCCGTACACGCTGACGGGTAGCTTCCAGGCTGGAGACGAGATGCTGACGGTGACGTATCCGACATTACCGGGGGCGAATGTGTACAGCGTGATCGTCATCTCGGAGACGGGGAACCGCACGGCGTTCGACAGCGAGACGGGGACCGCCGTGATTGCGTTCGACCGCCTGCCAAGGGGGGAGGGGACGTTTACGTGGCGGATTGCGCCGTACTGGACGAGTAGCCCGTCGCGGTTCCGGTGGCAGCAGCTTTGCCTGTTGCGGACGGGCGGGACGTT
>CAYWZS010000188.1:0-6166 GCA_964462905.1 uncultured Anaerolineaceae bacterium | reverse complement strand
CCTCTCTTGCCCGCACCGTTCGTCAATATATCACAACTTATCCCAAATTCAAAACAAATTTAGGATATTCATACGGAAAGTTCACGACGATGGCTCAGACAACACATCGGCCACCCCACGCAATACCAACCGGTGCGACATCTCTGCCATTTGCTGTGTCGTGTACGGCATACCGGCATTCAACCACCACACAATCAGCGAAAGCTCTGCCCCAGCAATATACTGCGCCATGACTTCACGCGGAAGTTCCAACGCATTATCGTCTACTGCGGACAAACTTGTTAGCACCACATCCACCAGATATTCACGAATCTGCTCGTAGGCCAACGCCTTGCCGCGCCCAGACACCAACTGTTGATATAATGCGGCGTTTTCCGCAACATGTTCAAACATCTCCAGGTAGGCATCGGTGTGTGTGCGCCCACCAATGGTATCGGTCGCATCTATGTCACGATTTTGGTCTACCAATGTGCCAAAGGTTTCTGCCAGGACATTACGCAACAAGTCTTCCTTTGTTTGATAATGAAGATAGAATGTGGCCCGTTGTAACCCGGCACGCTCTGTGATTTCCTTAACGGTGATCTTCTCGAAGGATTTCTCCATTATCAGCTCACGCATCGCCTCCCGAAACATCCGGCGCGAACGGCGTACACGGCGATCAACCTTTTTGCTCTCCATGCTAGCCACCTCCGCTTTGCGACCATAATTTGACACATGTCTATTGTTCGTCTGGGAAACATCACGGTCAACACACATTTTACCCGAACATTCCTCAGATAAATTGATGCAAGATTCACAGTCTAAGCCTGTTTCACGCCAAAATTAGGCAAATTAGCATTTTCGTTTAATTTCGACTCTTAAAATTATCATTGCACCCTACAGCCACGCATCTTCAAAACAGGTGGTTTGCCGCTGGCAATACGCCGCTGCACATTGCACCATAACCGCCGATCTCACCACCGCGCTTGGAGGCCAATTTGTCCCACTCATCCCCCCGCCACGTCGTCCACATCATCAAGGTGATCCTGGTTGCTGGGGCAGAGCGCCACCTGCTAACGTTGCTCCCTGCCCTACACAAGCGCGGCGTCGCTTCCACGATCCTCCTACTAACCGAACCTGATAAGCCAATGGACGACTACGCCGCACTCGCCGCCAAGAACGAAGTGCCAATCACCCGTGAGACGATCACTAGCCACGCCGACCCCGGTCTGGTCTGGCGGCTCCGCGCTCATCTGCGCAACCTTCGGCCCGATCTGGTTCACACCCACCTGCTTCACGCCGATCTCTACGGTGTGCTGGCGGCGCGGTCGCTGGGGATTCCCACCGTCACCAGCCGCCACAACGACAACACCTTTCGTCGTCGGCTCCCGATGCGAGCTTTGGGGTGGCTGTGGTGGCGGCTCACAGATGAGGGGATTGCGATTAGTGATGCCATTCGCGACTTCACGATTGAGGTTGAGAGCGCACGTCCGGCCCACATGACAACGGTTTGCTATGGCGTTGTACCAGAAGCGTTGACGCGGCATATCCCGACAGCGCGAACAGCCCTCCGCGCAGAACTGAACCTGCCGGATGACGCGCTGATTGTCGGGACAATGAGCCGCCTCATTGAGCAAAAGGGACTGATCTATGGGCTACGGGCGTTTGCGGCAGTCCAGGACCGTCATCCAAACGCGCATCTCGTCGTCAGCGGTAGCGGCGTGCTGCGGGATAGCCTCGAAACAGAGGCGCGGGCGCTCGGACTGCACGCGCACTTCCTCGGCTGGCGACCAGACCCCGCCACCACCCTCGCAGGCTATGACCTGCTGCTGATGCCGAGCTTGTGGGAGGGCTTCGGGCTGGTCATGCTAGAGGCGATGGCGCAACGGCTTCCCATCATCGCTAGCCGGGTGAGCGCAATCCCCGAAGTGGTGCTGGACGGCGAAACCGGATTGCTCGCCCCCCCGCGTGATGTCGAGACACTGGCAGCAGCACTAAACACCCTGCTGTCAGACGCCGACCGACGGGCAACCTACGGTGAGGCAGCCCAGGGACGCCTACACACAGCATTCGCGGCGGGACGCATGGCAGACGAGACGTTGACAGTCTATCAACGGGCGATGGTTAGGAATTTCTCAAATCGTGCGCCGCATAGCACGTAAGGTGCTACCCTATGCAGGAGATTGTCGTGAAAACAAGGCAGGCAACACATGAACAGACGATGGTGGGGTGTTCTAGGTGCATTGGGAGCCGTTGGAGTTGGGACAGGCGCTTACAGCTTCTTTGTAGAACCGCGTTGGCTGCGAATTGTCGAGTTGACCGTGCGGCTCCCCCGGCTGGATTCAGCCTTCGACGGCTACTGCATCCTACATATGACGGACTTACATGTAGACGACATCACCCTGTCGCAGGCACGGCTACACAAGCTGGCAGAGCGCCTGAACCCCCTACAGCCGGACTTGGTCGTCATCACCGGGGACATTGTGACACACCAAGGGCGACGCTACGGACGACAAGCAGCGGAGGGGTTGGCTCCATTTGAGGCACAAGACGGCAAAATCGCGGTGCTGGGCAATCACGATCACTGGACCGCGCCGGATCATGTGGGGGCCATGTTGGAGAAAAACGGGGTACGTGTATTGCGAAATGCGGTTCACACGCTAAAACGGGGAGAGGCGACCTTGCATATTGCCGGGGTGGATGATGTTTACGAGAAAGCACACGACCTGCCCGTAGTTCTGGCACACCTGCCAGACGAAGGCGCGGCGGTTCTGCTCGCCCACGAGCCGGACTTCGCCGATGAAGCCGCCGCCACCGGACGCTTCGACCTGCAACTGAGCGGCCACTCACACGGGGGGCAGGTGTGTTTGCCGGGTGGGAAACCCATCTGGCTGCCGAAACTTGGCTCAAAATATCCAGCCGGGTTATATCATATCGAGAGGGGAGCCAAGCCAATGTGGCTGTTTACGAGCCGGGGAACGGGATCGCTGACACCGAATGTACGCCTGAATTGCCGCCCGGAGGTCGCTATTTTGACGTTGCGCTCTGCCGGCGAATAAGGTGATAGGCATCATTAACCGTTGGCACAAACCTGATCGGGGGATTACCCAATAAACCATAAAGCTGCATAAACAGATGGAGCGTGACGCGCAATGTCGGCGACGCCCCAACGATGACCCAGCGCCGTAGATTGATCGGTCGTGAGGTGTATGCGCGGTAGAGTGGGTCCCGCCAGCCGCCCATCGGCAGTGGATTCACTTGGTCAGCGATGCTCACGACGAGAAACACATCATTTTGTGCCTGAGCGACGTGGTGATGAATCTTCGCGACTGCGCTGTCGAACGCCACCCAGGTGAGGGGCGTATCTATTGTCATGTGGTGAACATGGCAGGTATGGATGTTCCCGGCATTTTTTGGGGACATGTGGCGCTTTCCCTGGCGTTGTACGGTGGTATTTCCTGGGAGCATACCACAGAATACCGTCGGTATGACAAAAATATACAGAGCTTACTTTGACATATTCCATATCTGAAGAACGTAAAATTTGGCATAGGCAATAACATTTTGGTACACAATAGATATAATATTATTCGCACGGGGGCCGTTGATGCCTGACGAAGTAATGCCGTACAAGCTGATGGGGATAGATGTCGTTACGGCGGTCGCAGCGAGCGCCTGTGTGCCGAGGGCGCGAGATCATGACAGGGTTCACCACGCTAAAGATTGGGACAGCCAGACGCGCTAGATGCCAAACTTCTGCAAAAGCGTGGTTGCGTTGCTGGCAGCACACCCAGCGTAGCGATATGTGACCTTTATACGAAAAATTCAGAGGGTGGGGATAGAAACTACCTCCCGGCGTGCTATAATCCCCGCGCAAAACGGGCGCTAGCGGTTGCATTGCCCTATCATAATGGAGTCGGAGTCAGAGAGAGAACATACATGGTCAGCACACCTGAACAGGCCACACAGAAGCAGACCCTCGCTTACCCCCAGGAAAACCTCAGCCTGTCGGTCATTATTCCTTGTTACAACGAGGTGGGCAACATCCGCGATATTCTGGCGAAGGTCCGGGAGCAGCGCATCGTTGACCAGATCGTAATTGTGGACGATGGCTCCACCGATGGCTCCCGCGAGGTCCTGGCGGAAATTGAGGCGGAAGGCGACCCGCAGATTCAGGTGATCTACCATGAGGTCAACAGCGGTAAGGGGGCCGCGCTCGTGACGGGTTTCAAACACGCGACCGGAGATGTTTTTCTGATCCAGGACGCCGATGATGAGTACGACCCACGCGACTATGAGCGCCTGTTGCTCCCCATCAAAGAGGGCAAGTCCCCGGTGGTCTACGGTTCACGCTTCCTCGGTGGCGAGCGCAAAGCGATGTATTTCTGGAATATGATCGCCAACAAGAGCCTGACACTGGCAACCAACCTGCTCTACAACTCCATCCTGAGCGACATGGAAACCTGCTACAAGGTGTTCCGGCGTGAGGTGGTGGAGGGGATGCGGATTCACTCGCGCAGTTTCGACTTCGAGCCGGAGTTCACCGCGAAGGTGCTCAAACAGGGGATTTTCATCTACGAGGTGCCCATCAGCTACAACGGGCGACGCTGGCACGAGGGCAAGAAGATCAAGTGGACGGACGCGCCGATTGCGCTGTGGACGCTGTTTAAGTACCGTTTTATCGATTAAAGCAGAAGTTGAGGGGGGTGAGCAACGCGTCGATAACACCATGGGCCGTCGCCCACATCTTCAGAACCAGCAATTTCGCGCACGCATCTAGGGCGTGCGCGAGGGCGCAACCCACTGGGTTGCGCCCAGTCTGTTTTCGCGTTAGTTCCAGCGACGGCCACGCGGGTCGTAGCGGTCTAAGGGGTGTGGGCGGTTGCCGCCGTCACCACTGCCACCCAGTAGCCGCCGCGCCTTGTTCACGTCGCTCTCGTGCTTCAGCAGCACCGTGAGCGTGTTCTCCAGTAGCTCTTTGTCCAGCTTATCCGCATTGAGCATCACCAGCGCCTTGGCCCAGTCAATCGTCTCGGAGACGCTGGGTTGCTTCTTGAGGTCCAGCTCGCGTAGCGACTGCACCATCTCAACGGCCTGTTGTGCCAGCTTATCGCCGAGTTCCGGCACACTCATTTTAACGATATGCAATTCGCGGTCGTAGGTCGGGTAGTCTACAAACAGGTAGAGCGCACGGCGCTTGAGCGCCTCGGACAGTTCACGGGTATTGTTGGAGGTCAGCAACACGGTTGGCGTGTGCTTGGCGACAATCGTACCGATCTCTGGGATAGACACCTGAAAGTCCGACAGAATCTCCAGCAGGAACGCCTCGAACTCGGCATCAGCGCGGTCGATCTCGTCGATCAGTAGGACGACCGGCTCATCGCTGGTGACGGCTTGTAGCAACGGACGCGCCAGCAGGAAACGCTCGCTGAAAAAGGCATCCTCTTGTTCCGCAAGCATGTTGGCGGCAGCGTTGAGTGAGTCCGCCTTTTCCATCAGTTCACTGAGCTTGTCGCGCAGTAGCTGGGTGTAGAGCATCTGCTTGGCATACTCCCACTCGTAGAGCGCCTTGCTCTCGTCTAGCCCCTCATAGCATTGCAGGCGAATGAGCGGTTTGCCTGTCGCTTTGGACCACGCCTTCGCCAACTCCGTCTTGCCGACACCCGCCGGCCCCTCCGCCAATAGCGGTTTGCCCAACTGGTCCGCCAGATACATCACCGTCGCGATCTCGTCGGTGGCGACGTAGTTCTGTTGGCTGAGGGCGCTCTTGACCTGTGTTACGTCTTGCATCAGGGGGATTGCTCCACAAATCGTTAAAATATAGGTTGCAACTGTTATCATACAGCATAGGCAGGGGTGCTGCGAACAAACCTACCCGTTTGAACTGTACGAAACCCGCCTGAGTGCCGCGTGAGCGAGACGATAGGGAAAGCCGATGCCGCTTAGAACGTCGATCACGATTGTCCCACCGCACGGTGCCCAGGCGTAGGTGCGGGCGCAAGGGGCGTCCACCTGCCCAGACGATGTTGAGTATGGGCTGCATATCGAAAGTCCCTGTAATCGTCTCAATCTGCTCGTTGGAATGTGTCCAGTTGCGCCCGTTGTAGGGAAGCGGTCGAACTGGAAAGGGGACCACCAGAGGCATCTACGGGGTGTTGTTATGATCTTTCTCACTGTGTTTATTGAC
>CAYWZS010000187.1:0-6176 GCA_964462905.1 uncultured Anaerolineaceae bacterium | reverse complement strand
CAGCAAAATGTCGGAGCAAGTTAGCCGCCTGCGGTTAAAACCACAGGCTACAGCCTAGCGCGTCCACTCAAGGGACGCCAAAACAGCCGTGTGAGCCGCTGTCCACTTCAGTGGACACGTTTTAGCCGTAGCCGGGGGGATAACGCTATCTTTATATCTGGAATAGCCTAAGGGGCTGTAGCGCGACGTGGGGTGGTGGCCTGCCCACCACGATCTCACGGAAAAACCCTCATCAAATTACCCCTGTAACCCAGGTGGGGATATGCGTTAAAACCTAACGTTGTGCATTCGCCACCCACGAGAGGACCCCCCATGCCCCAAACACGCTTCGACTTCGGCGGAGACGGCCCGCCGCTACACATCGCCTGTGCCAATGGCTTCCCCCCCAACACCTATATCCCGCTGCTGCGCCCCCTCACGGACCGCTTCACGGTGCTGTCGTTGCCCCCGCGCCCCCTCTGGACGGACCCGCCACCGCCGGACCCGTCCGCGACGTGGCAACATGTGGCCGATGACCTGTTGGCCGCGCTCGACGCGCACAGGCTGGAAAACGTGATCGGTGTCGGCCACAGTATCGGCGGTGTCGCAACGATGCTGGCTGCGATCAAAGAGCCGGGGCGCTTCCGGGGGCTTGTGCTGCTCGACCCGACGATTTTCCCGCAACGGATGTTGTTCCTCCTGAAGCTGATACGTATGGTCGGCCTGAACGGACGCTTCCCACTGGCCCAACGCGCCCTGCGCCGCCGTGCCCACTTCAAAGACGACCGTGAGGCATTCAAATACTGGCGGGAGAAGCGCCTGTTCGCCGCCTGGAGCGACGCCGCACTCCAACATTACGTGGATGGTATGTTACAGCCGGACGGTTATGGCGGGGTTGCGCTCACCTTCGCCCCGGAGTGGGAAGCGCACTACTTCAGCACCATCTATACGGACTCCTGGCGTATGGTCCCCAAGTTGGAGGGGCTGCTGCCGTTGCTGCTCGTGCGTGGGACGGCCACCAACACCTTTTTAGAACCCGCCGCGAAACGCTTCCGTAAACAGGTGCCGTCTGCGACTTACACCGAAATCAACGGCGACCACCTGTTCCCGCAGTCCAAGCCAGGGCCGACCCGTGCCGCGATTGAGGGCTGGTTAACGACGTTGGACAGCTAGGAGCGTAAGGTGCTGGCTAAAAACGCCCGAAATTGGTACAGACCATCCAATGTCGCGTTAATCCACAGTTATTACAATAGAGGCGAATATGTGACTGAAAGTACAAGGGCAGCACATGAGTAGCAAAACCCAGGTGATTGTGATCGGTGCAGGCCCGGCGGGGCTGTCTACAGCCTACTATTTGAAACAGGCCGGGATACCGTTCCAGGTGTTGGAACGGGCCGCAACGGTCGGTGAAACGTGGCGTGACCTCTACCCATCGTTGCGGCTGAACACGACGCGCTGGTACAGCTACCTCCCGGGGAAAAAGTTCCCGTGGCATTACCCGATTTTCCCCACGGGCAAGCAGTACTATCAGTACCTAGTGGACTACGCGGACACGTTCGACCTGACACGGCACATCCAGTTCGGCGTGACCGTGGAGCGGTTGTCGCGCACGGATGACGGTGTGTGGTGTGTCGAATCAACAGCGGGGGAGCAGGTTGTCCCGGTTGTCGTCAGCACGACGGGCGTTTTTGGCTCGCCTAAACTGCCGAAAATCCCCGGATTGGATACCTTCGAGGGGGAGGTACTGCACGGTTCGGACTATCACGGGCCGGAGCCGTTCGCGGGTAAGCGCGTGATGGTCGTCGGCAACGGACCGACAGGGGTCGATCTCGCACCGGAGCTAGGCCGTGAGCCGAGCGTGCCGCCGGTGTTGCTGTCCATGCGAACGGGCGTGATGCTGCGCCCGCGTTACCTGTACGGCCTGCCCAAGCACGCCTGGGCGATCATCGGCGACTGGCTGCCGGACGCGCTAGGCAAGCCACTTGTACAGCATATGACGGACATCAAATTCGAGACTGTAGAGCAGGTCGGCATCCGTGTCCCGCCCCCAGACGAGGAAAGCACCGCCGCCGGAACCCGTGGCGCAGAGCTGATCCACGCGGTTCGTAACGGCGAGGTGGTGTGTGTGGCGGGGCCGCGTCGTTTCTTCGGGCGTTGTGTGGAACTCGACGACGGCACCGTCCACGAGCTTGACGCCGTTATCATGGCGACGGGGTATAAGCCTGTGTTGTACCAGTACCTAGACGAATCCGTGACCGTGTCGGATTACTTCAATTGGCCTGTCATGGACGAGGAAAATTACACCAAACGCGACTGGCTACCCCACGACTACCGTTCCAACCGTGCCCGCGAGGTGAAGGGACTCCCCGGCTTGTTTATCGTCGGCATCTACTACCAGGGCAAGGGCGCAATGTACAATTTCCGCGTGGAAGCGCAGATCGGTGTCGAGGAGATTGAGAGGCGGCTGGCAACACCCCGTCGAAGCCGAACGCTGATGGGGTAAGGGCCAGCAAGGGGTCCTAAAATTGAAAGCCACCAGACACGCGCACGATCTTATGCTGGTAGTTGTCCACATATTCCATCAGCTTGTCGTGTATCTCTACCCACTCATCGCTATCGAGGATCTGCTGCATCTGGTTAAAGCTCTCGGCAATCCCCCCGGCGAGAATTTGCGGGTCGCCGTCACGGCTGTAGAGGGTGTACCAGCCGTCGGTGATCTCTAAGCCGAGCTTGTTCATGCTGGGGACGAACTCCCGCACGACAAACTCGAAGTAATCTTGATCCTTGCCGGGCTTGATGTCCCAGTTCATCAGGATCTTCACGCTATCCATTCCCACCATGAGTTGCACATCCTTTTCGTTCGCGGTCGTCTGTATTCTAGCGCACATCGCCGTGTACATCACGGCACGATGCCCTAACCATTCGATTAGACTTTTAGATGAGATTTTCGCGGTGGCCGCCGCTCAACTGGTAACGATACAGGTCGCCGTCGGGGGTCCCCAGCAGCAACCGCTCGGTCGTTTCCCAGGCGACCCCCGTATACGCGCCAGGAATCCGTAGCACCGGCATCCCGTCGCCCAGCCCATACAATACCAGTTCGTCCGCCCGCGATGTGAGCAACTGTGCGCCGTCCGGCGAGAAGCCCAGCACGGTGTAGTCTGCCGAGGGCGGCGACAACCAACGCAGCGTGCTGTCTGGTAGGTTCAACACCCCCACCTGGCGCACCCCGTCGAAGTTGGACGACACCGCCAAGAACTTGCCGTCGGCGCTCCAGTCGTGAACCTGGTCGGCAGACCCCGCCAACGTGCTTAACAGCTTGCGCTTACCGAAGCCGTCGGCGTCCATCAGGTAAATATCGCGGTTGTAGGGGTTGAACGTGCCGTTGGCGGTGTAGGCGATGTGCTTGCCGCGTGGATGATAGGCCGCCGGGCCAATCGGCGAGGCGTAGTCCGTGATTTTGCGGAGTGCCCCGGTGTCGAAGTCGTGCAGGCGCAGGTTCAACACGCCGCGCAGGTCGCTCACCAGCAACAATACCTTGCCAGATGGGTTCAGCGCGAGCGGATGACTTTGCACGCGGTAGTAGTCCGTCAGCGGGGAGACGGCCCCCGTAGTAATGTTGACGCCCTGGACGTTGTGAAACCACTGTTCGTCAGCCATGGCGATGTAGAGCGTGTGCCGGGGCGTGTCCCACACAATCTGCTGCTTGTCCGCCGCACAGCGAACAGCAGTGCAGAGCGTCCTAACCGCGCCGTCCGCCCACAGGCAAAGCTGGAGCGCATCGGCAGACGCGCCCTGAAAATATGCGATCTGTCCGTCCTGTGGGGCAATCGCCGAGATGACCGTCATGCGTGTTTCTCCTGGCTACGATCAGAACGCTACCGACAGGAAGCGCCGATGAACATACAAAGCCAGGCTGCATCCGTCAAGAAGTTGGTATGTGTTCAGTGTGGGCGACACGTCCCTAGCCCACCGCGACCCCCAGCGCATCCACCGCCAGCCGCACGACCCGACCGCCTGCGTCGGTGATTGCCGCTGCGACCGGTGCGCGTGTGGCGTCCGTCACCAGCGCGAACATGCAGTCGCCGCCACCCGCCCCGCTCAACTTGGCCCCCAGTGCCCCGGCGTCCCGTGCGGCGTACACCAGCCGCGAGAGCGTCCCCGTGTTAACGCCGAGTGCGTCCGTCAGGCCGCTGTGCAGGTTTGTTAGCGCCCCGAAAGTCGCCGTGTTGCCCTCAGCCAACGCCTTATGTCCCGCGTCCACCGTCGCGCCGATGGTGTCGAACACGGGGTCCATCAACGCCGGGAACCGTGTCCGTAGGTCTGCGACGCCCTTCACCAGCCCCACCGTCCCGACCTTACGCCCGCTGTAGCCGATCACCAGGGACGGCGCGGACGCCAACCGCGCTACGGTGAACGGCTCCTTGCGATAGTAGATGGTGCCGCCATAGATCGCGCTCGCCACATCGTAGCCGCTGCCGCGCCCCTGCACGTCGATCACCGCGCCGTAACAGGTGTCGAACAGGCCGCGCTCGTCCAACCCCGCACCCACGAAACGGTTCAACACCGCCGCCGTCGCCACCGTCACTGCCGACGAACTCCCCAGCCCGTAGCTGATCTCCGGGCCGTCCGTCGTGAGCGTGAAGCCGTTCGCCAGCCCGACGTGATCGCGAAAACGCGCAATCACCGCCTCAACAAAGGCCGTCTCGCGTGGGGGTTCGGCCCCGGTAGCAGAGAGCGGGATGGTACGCGGCGCGTCCAGTTGTGCCGTCGTGATCGTCACGGTGTCGTCGTTGGTGGGCGTCAGCGTGACGCGATAGCGCAGGTCAACCGCCGTCACCAAGCAGGGAAAGCCGTAGACAACGGCGTGTTCGCCCATCAACATCAGCTTGCCGGGGGCGGTGGCGGTAATCGACATGAGAATGGCTCCGATGATGGTTAACTCATGGTGTAAATTCGCCACCTGTGGCGGCATCGCTGCTATGATAACACCCATTACCAGACATCACAGAGAGAGGACACGCTATGCCTAGCGTTACCGCAACTGCCCACGCCAACCTCGCCTTCGTCAAATACTGGGGCAAGGTGGATTTCAAGTTGAACCTACCCGTAAACGGCTCCGTGTCGATGAACCTGAGCGCCGCCAAGACCACCACGACCGTCGGCTTTGATGGGCGCTTCACCAGCGATACCATCATTGTTGCGGGAACCGAACTTGACCCAGAGGACAAATTTGCGAGTAAAGTCCGTGCCCACCTGGACCGTGTGCGGGCGCTGGCGGGGATTGACACCTACGCCAAGGTAGAAACGTCGAACAACTTTCCACAGGGGGCCGGGTTCGCGTCGAGCGCGTCCGGGTTTGCCGCGCTGACGTTGGCCGCCGTCCACGCTGCCGACTTAGACGAGGTGGACGACAAGGCGCTGTCGCGGCTGGCCCGTGTTGGGAGCGGGTCCGCGTGTCGGTCGATCCCCGCCGGGTTTGTGGAGTGGTTGGCCGGGATGGACGACAAGACGAGTTACGCGGTGCAGGTCGCGCCGCCGGACCACTGGGACATCCGTGATGTGGCGGTGGTTGTCTCGAAGGCGGAGAAGCTGGTGCCATCCACGGATGGGCATAAGTTGGTGGGCAACAGCCCGTACTGGCAGGCTCGTAGGGCGCACGTCATCAACCGCGTGAACCGTGTGACGCACGCCATCAAGTCCCGCGAGTTCGAGCGTTTTGGCCGTGAACTGGAGGCGGAGGCGATGGAGATGCACGCCGTCGCGCTGACGAGCGCCCACGAGCGTGACGGTAACTGGACCTCCGGCATTTACTACATCGAGCCGGACACGCTGGCGCTGATGCGGGCGGCGCAGAACTGGCGGGCGGGCGGGCTCCCGGTGTATTTCACGCTGGACGCTGGCCCGACGGTACATTTGATCTGCCAGGGTGAACACGCGGAACAGGTCCAGGCTGCCGTGCGCGACCTCCAAGGCGACCGCGACTGGGCGCTCTACGTGAGCCAACCCGCCGAGGGCGCTCAGGTGGTGGAGGGGTAGCCCCGTTAAGCGGGCGATGTAACGCGGAAAACCGTAGCGGGAAGGTACGCAGGCCCTCCCGCCGGGGTGAGGTCGTGGCAGGATACGTCCGCGCTGTATCCCCTTCTTCGCAGCACGCCGCGCAGGTCGTGTGTCACAAGCCTTGCCCCCACCCCCACGAC
>CAYWZS010000186.1:0-6243 GCA_964462905.1 uncultured Anaerolineaceae bacterium | reverse complement strand
ATCCCACACTGCGCGGTCTGCACCGTCGCTTGCAAAATGCGGGGCTGTTCCAAAGATAATTGGCGCTTCCGGCGCTATCCAGATACAGGCATCATGGAGGCGTTGACGGGCTTGTTTGGGGAGGCGACCCTGCGGCAAACATTGACGGATGTGCTGGTAACAAGCTATGACATCGAACGCCGGCAGCCGTGGTTTTTCCGTAGTAGGCGGGCCTGCCATGACGACGACTGCAACTTCGAGTTGCGGCAAATCGTCCGGGCGACAACCGCCGCGCCGACCTTCTTTGAGCCTGCACGGTTGCCGAACCTATACGACCCGGAGGTACGGATGTTGGATGAGGCACAGGCCGAAAGATTGATTCAGGTAATGCCACTGTTGCGCTCTGATCCGGTGTTGGCACGTGAACTGGCGCGGAGTGCCTTCTTCGCACGAGTTCCGGCAGGGCGTGATGTGTTCGCGATGGGGGAGCGTGTGGACGCGATTGCGTTGCTGGTCAGCGGGACGGTGCGCGTGTACAAGATGAGCGATACCGGGCGCGAGATCACGCTGTATCGCTTCAGTGGGGGTGAATCGTGTATTTTGACCGCGAATGCCATCATGAGCGATGCTGCCTTCCCCGCGATTGCGACCGTGGAGGACGATGCCGAGGCAGTCATGGTCCCGGCGGACGCCTTCCGTGAGTGGGTGGGGCGTTACGCGCCGTGGCGGGACTTCGTGTTTGCGTTGTTGTCGCAGCGGCTCGTGAGTGTAATGGAAATTGTGGACGAGGTGGCCTTCGGGCGGCTGGACAGCCGGGTAGCGGCCTTGTTACTGCGCGAAGGCGTGAGCGAGGACACGCTGCGAATCACCCATGCGGAGATCGCAGCGGAGTTGGGGAGCAGCCGCGAGGTGATTACGCGGATGTTGTCCGGCTTTGGGGAGCGTGGACTGGTGGTGCTGCGCCGGGGGGAAATTGACCTGTGCGACCGGGATGCGCTGGGGAAAATCGCGGCAAGGTGACAATGTCACAGACGGGGCCAGAAGAAGGTGTTAAGGTGAAAATAAGTTAACGATTGAACTTCAACAAGGAGTATATGACATGGGCTTTGCAACCTTTATGGCGTCGATGATAGGTCGTGTGATTCGGATTGTAGCGGGTTTGGTTTTGATCGCCGTTGGCCTGTTCGCGATGAACGGCGTTGGTGGAATTATTGTGGCGGTGATCGGTGTGTTACCGCTGTTGGCAGGCGTTTTCAACGTGTGCATGATCGCGCCGTTGATTGGTGCGCCCTTTAGCGGTAAGGCTGCGAGCGAGGGATAAGCCGTCAACGCGACAACTGAAGATCACTGACGGACGCAGATCGCTGTGTCCGTTTTTGTTTCTCACACCCAATATTGACGCCTCATCCCCACGCGGCTACCATCCACTCGGTAGATCACACGAGGCCGTCCATGCGTATTTTGTTCGTCGCGTCGCTCCATCACCCCACCCGCCTGCTTGAGGCGATACAGGGAACACCCCCCGGCGAGACACCCCCCCTATTCCCACCAAGTATGAACCAGTATCACTGGGCGTTGGCGTTGGGCGCACGCGGCCATGAGATGGACGTGTTTTATCGTAATCTCCCCGGTGGCAGCGACCTAACGAGACTCCGGGAACAACGCCACACCACCGGCCTAACACCGCGCAAGCTGGTACAGGGGGCGCTCAATCGGCTGCCGCCGCGTTATCATCCGACGAAACGACAGACGAATATCCGTCTACTCGACTATGCGCGGCGTTATGGGCCGGACGTGTTGTGGTTGGTGGGGGATAACACGAGCATCTACTCGGAAACACTGGCGGAGATCAAGCGGGTAACAGGGGCAAAGCTGATCTACGCCAGCGGCACATCCCCGATTGTGTTCTCACACGCGATAGAACGGGCGGCAGCTCCGTTGGTTGATCTGGCGCTTGTGAACGACTATTACCACGGCGTACAGTGGCTCGAACTTGGTGCGAAACACATGGCCGCCCTGCCGTTGAGTGCCGTTACGCCGGACTTTCACCGTCCGTATGACCTGAGCGACGACCAGCACGAGCAGTTGGCGTGTGATGTCGCGTTTGTGGGGACGTTGCTACCGGGCCACCTGTACAGCGGGCGGGTGGCGGCGCTGGTGGCGTTGCGAGATTACGATCTCGGCGTGTGGAGTGTACACGAGGTTCCGGCGACACTACGCCCGTATGTGCGCGGGTCGGCGTTGGGTGTGGACATGATGCGCGTCATGAGTGCCGCCAAGATCACGGTCAACACACATGGGAATTTCATGCGATACGGTGGCAACATGCGGACGTTTGAGGCGGCGGGCGTCGGTGTCTGCCAGCTCGCGGACGATTTGCCGGGGACGCGGACGTGGTTTACCCCTGGCGAGAATATTTTGACGTACACGGATCCCGACGACTTGCGTGAACAGGTGGGGCGGGTGCTGGCAGACGATACGGAGCGCCAACGGATTGCGGCCAACGGACGGGCGCATGTGCTGGCGCATCATACCTATGCCCACCGGGCAGCGGCTTTTGAAGCGGAAATGGAGAAGATCATCTTATGACGAGTTACGATAGCACACGCCACACCTGGGAGCGCATCTGGCAGAGCGCGGACGTGGAGGCCGAGTTAGAAGCCGTGCGTTCGGCGCGGTCACTGGCGACGATTCGCGCTTATGAGCCGTATCTGCCGAAGGACGAGTTGATTCTGGAGGCGGGCAGCGGCCTGAGCGCGGTCGTGGTGACGTTGCAGCGACGGGGCTATAACGTCCTGGGCCTGGATTACGCCGTGAACGCGCTCCAGGCGTCGCAGCGTTACGACGACTCGCTGACGTTGGCGGCGGGTGATGTGCATAAGCTGCCGTTTGCGGACGGGTCGGTCGGCGCGTATCTGTCGTTTGGTGTGTTGGAGCACTTCGAGCACGGGATGGGTGCGGCATTGGCCGAGGCGCAGCGCGTGTTGCGGGGGGATGGCGTGCTGGTGCTGACGGTCCCCTATCCGAATGTTGTGTATCACATGGTACAGGTCAAGCGACGGCTGGCAGGTGAGGGGCCGTTGACGGATGCCGACTTCTACGAGAGCGCCTATACCCGCAACGCGCTGGTGGACGAGGTGACGGGCGCGGGTTTCCGTGTGTTGCTGGCAGAGCCGACCAGCCACAGCTTTACCCTATGGGGGTTGGGCGGGCCTTTCCAGGGGGACGGCTACTACGAGACATCCCCACTGGCGGAGGCGGCTGGGCGTGTGGCGGCGAACCTCGCGCCTTGGACCTTCAACTTCATGACGTTGATCGTGGCACGGAAGAAATAATAATGGCGGTTCGTGATATTTTGTTGCTGGGGAACCCCAAACTCCTCGAAGTCTGTGACCCGGTAACGCCGAATGAGGTCGAGAGCCTTAGGCCCGTCGTCCAGGACTTGCACGATACCATGATGGACTTTCGTGAGAAATACAAGGCGGGGCGGGCGATTGCCGCGCCACAGATTGGCGTGATGAGGCGGTTGGTCTACATGCACATCACGGAACCCGTCGTGTTCATCAATCCGCGCTTTGAGGACGAATCCGACGCGATGATGACCGTCTGGGACGACTGCATGAGCTTCCCCGATCTCCTGGTGAAAGTTGAGCGGCATCATTCTGTTCGGATCGTCTACCGTGATATGAACTGGGAGGAACAGGCGCTACACCTGGAAGGCGACTTGAGTGAACTATTGCAGCACGAGGTCGATCACTTAGACGGCGTGTTGGCCGTTTCGCGGGCCATTGACGGGGCATCCTTCGCGCTCCGTAGCCAACGGGATCTACTCACCCGATGACGCCGCATTTGTCGGTGGTGATCGTCAACTACAACACCCGCGATCTGTTACGTGATTGTCTGCGGTCGCTGGAGGCGGTGCGCGTGGTGCATGAGGTGATCGTGGTCGATAACGCCTCCGCCGATGGTAGCGCGGCGATGGTAGCGCGGGAGTTCCCGGCGGTGATGTTGCTGGCACAGGCGGAAAATACGTGGTTCTGTGGCGGCAATAACATTGGGATTGACGCCGCAGTGGGGGAATACGTGCTGCTGCTCAACCCGGATACGGTCGTTCACGCGGGCGCGTTGGAGACACTCGTTACGTTCATGGACGAAACCCCCGACTATGCCGGATGCACCGCGCAACTCCGCTATCCTGATGGGAGCGTGCAACGGACCTGCTCACGCGTGCCGACCTATCGCTATCTGCTGTTGCAAAACACCCCGCTCGGCCTGCTCATGTCGCGGCAACGGGCAGCATTGGCGGCGCGTCACTGGTACGCAGATGAGGGCTTTACAGGCGAACAATCACGAGATGTTGAGGTGCTGCCGGGGTCGTGTCTGTTGATGCGGCGTGGCGAACTTCGGCTGCGTGATGACCTACTGTTGTACTTCCCGGAGGATGACCTGGGGCGGCGCTTTGCCGGGCGTAAGTTTCGGTTTGTGGCAGGGGCCGTCATCACCCACTGCGAGAAATCCGCCACGCAATCCTGGCTCGCAGCCCGTGTTTACTTCCGAGACATGATGGTGTATACCCGTGTCCATCACGGTAATCTCGCGGCGCTTTCGCTGTGGATGCTGACCCGTCCGCTGTGGGTTGCCATGTGGGCGAAGGCACGACTGCGAAACACAAACCAAAGGCAAACGATTCCCCTATGATCCGACTACCCTATCTGTTGGTTTCGCTTGCGCTCGCCGGGGTTTTGAATCACGGTGCAAGTACGGTGCTTGCACAGTCTACACCCCCACCAACGGCGACACGGTCCTTCGCGGCGGACGGCGTGACCATCGACTTCTTCAGCGAGGCGGTTCGTCAGGGGCGGGCGGGGCTGGTTCGTGTAAGCGGGAACGGTTTGACGGATGTGCGGGCGGAGGTGTTTTTGCGCGAGTTTTCGTTCTTTCAGGTGCCAGGGGACCGCGCCTACTACGGTTTTGTCGCCGTTTCGTTCGATCAGGCCATTCGCACCTATGACATGACGCTGACTGTGCAGCTCAACGGCGCACCGCGTGCGATTCTGGTGCCGTTGGAGGTGCGTAGCGGTGAGTTTTTGCGGCAGGATGTGACGTTACGGGAGGACCAGTTGGCGCTTATCAACCCAGAGGTGGAGGCCAACGAGTTTCTGCTGCTGGACAACCTGACAGCCCGCGTCACCGATGGCTGGTATGGGATCGGTGGTTTTGCGCCACCTGCCGACACTGACCTAACTTCCCCCTACGGTGCAGTGCGGGTGTTCAACGAGCGGTTCGAGACACGCCACACCGGCTGGGACTACGTGGGGGAGACGGGCGATCTGTTACGGGCGATGGCGGACGGGCGGGTGGTGTTCGCCGGGACGTTGCCGATTCGTGGGGGCTATGTGTTGGTGGACCACGGGCGCGGGGTCTACAGCGGCTACGCGCACCTGTCCGTGCGGCGGGTGGCAGTGGGGCAGTTTGTACGCCGTGGGGATGTGGTCGGGTTGGCGGGTAGCACCGGGCGTAGTAGCTCGGCGCACCTACACATCGAGATGCGCGTGAATGACATCTGGGTGGACCCCGTGGCGTTCATCGAGATGTGGACGCCCTAGCATGACGATCACCTTATGGCGCTATGCGGTGGCGGTTGGGATGCTGTTGTTGCTGTGGGCGTTGCGGCTTTCCCTTGTAGACAGCATCCCCCCCTTTATTGATGAGGCGTTTATCATGAACCTGGGCTACCGTATGTTGGACACAAGCCCGCTATACGGCGCGTCTGAGGGTCGGCTGGTGTTCATCTGGTACCTGCTGGCGTTCCAACCGCACAACGGCGCGGCCTACTTCGTGACACGGGCGGCGGTCGGGCTGTTGGTGGTGCTGAACGCAGCGGGCGTCGCGGCGATTGGGCGGCAACTCGCGGGTTGCCGGGGCGGGTTACTGGCGCTGGTTCTGTTTGCGGCCAGCCCGTATTTCCTGTTTTTCGGGGCGGTGGTGCTGGCAGATGTGATGGCGGTGGCGTTTCTGACGCTGGCGGTTGCGGCGACGTTGCGCCCCCCGACCCGTTGGAGCGCGGTATTGGTCGGGGTGGCGCTGTTCTTCGCGGTGGAGTCGAAGATTGCCTATCTCCCCTACGTGCTGATTCCCCTGTTGGCGGTGTTGCCGTCGCCGTCGGGTGGGCGTCCATTGCGGCTACAACTCCGCTGGGCCGTGAACAGCTTGCTTGCGTTCGGTGTGCTGTTTGGCGGGTTCACGGCGGTTCAATATTGGCGC
>CAYWZS010000185.1:0-6336 GCA_964462905.1 uncultured Anaerolineaceae bacterium | reverse complement strand
GCGACCACCGAGATCTACACTCTTTCCCTACACGACGCTCTTCCGATCTCACCGTGTTAACCTGCGCGAACTCGTTCGGGTTGGCGGGGTTGCGGGCGAAGCGCACGGTGTTGTCTACCCCGCCGGTTGTCACCGTCCCCGTGCCGATCCCCCCGCCGGTGGTGGTAATCACGAAGTTCAACAGCGGGCGGCCACCGGGCGGCGCGGGCGCAGGCGTAATCAAGGTGTCGATGCTGACAGTTGGCGGGATGTCCTCCGGCGCAATAGCCACCGTCGGAAAAATTCGCTCCGTTGGGGTGACGGTTGTCCCGTTGGGGTCTGCGCCCGGTTGCGGCGGGAGCGCGTTCTCCGTGGGGATCGTCACTACCACAGGTGGGATCGGTGATGGGACAACCTGCGTGATAAAGGTCGGCGTCACATCCAGCGTGGGTGGTGGGGTGGGGGTTTCGCGCACGCCGACCGGGGCGGGCGGTGCGGTCCCGGTGAATTCTGCAATTTCTTCGAGGGTCAATGTACGTGTGGCCGTCGGCAGAACCCGTGTTGGGGTTGCGGTTGGGCGTGGGGTGCTCGTTGGGAGCGGCGTTGGGGTATCGGACGGTGTAATCGTCGGTAGGGGCAACGGCGTGAGCGTGTCTGTTGGCGTGTTGGTCGCGGTTGGGCCAATCGTTGGCAGCGGTGTCACTGTCGGTACAGCCGTATTCGTCGCGGTTGGTGGGGGCGTTGCCGTGTGGGTTGCCGTCGCCGTTGGTGTTGGGGATGCGGTGGCCGTTGCGGTTGGGCGCGGCGTGCGGGTGTCGGTGGCTGTCGGCGTGGCGGATGGCGTATTCGTCGCGGTGTTCGTCGGCGTGTCAGATGTCGTGACGGTTGGTAAGGGCGTTTCGGTCGCGGTGGCCGTCGGCGTATTTGTGGCGGTTGAGGTCGGGGTATGGGTCGCCGTGGACGTAGGGGAAGCCGTGACGGTGGTCGTTGGTTCGTCCGTCGCGGTTAGGGTGGGTGTCGCGGTCAGTTCCACCACGACCTCAGTCGGCGGCGGGGTCTGCGTTTGGGTAGGGGTATCGGTCGGAGCCAGTGTCGGCGTAACCTCCACGTTGGGGACACCCAACGTACACCCGCCCAACACCCCCGCCAGTACGCCGATTATGAGTGTGTTGTGCCACTGCCGCATGTTGCCCTTGCCCCTGTTTCGCCATGATGTGCTTTTATTATAGCGGTTGAGCAGAGGACGCGAAAAACGCACATACTACGATTGCCCTACGATGTGGGGATGTCGTTTGCGTTTGTCCCTATATGTTTACACGGCCAGGTGCCGTCCCCCGTTGACGTGAATCGTCGTCCCCGTCAAGAAATCCTCCCTGACCAAGTACGCCACAGCCCGTGCGACATCCTCCGCAGCACCCACCCGGTTTAACAGCGTTTTGTTCCCGGTGGCGGTCCACTCTTCCGGCGTGACATCGGCGGGCCGTTCAACTGGCCCCGGTAGCACGGCATTCACGCGAATCTCCGGCCCCAGCGCGACGGCACTCGTCTGGGTGAGCATGGCAAGCGCGGCCTTGCTGACGCCGTGGTGTGCATATTCCTGCCACGGCATGACCGCGCCCCGGTCCAAGATGTTGATGATGGCCCCGCCGGGGGGCGTGTTCTTCCGCATGAGTTCGGCGGCGGCCTGGGTACAGAGGAAGGGGGCGGTGACGTTGACGGCCATTGTCTTTTCCCAGTCCTCTAGCGAAACCTCCAGCAACTCACGCCGTTGGAAGATGGAGGCGCTGTTGACGAGGATGTGTAATGCGCCGAAGTACTGTACCACGGCCTCAAACAGATGCGTTACGCCCTCGGCGGTGCTGATGTCCGCCTGGACGGGCAGCGCGTCCACGCCCAACGACTTCACATCCTGTACCGTGTCGCGGACGACGGCCTCGTCGCTGTTGTTGTAATGCACCACGACGTTGACGCCCCGGTCTGCCAGTTCTAGCGCAATCGCCTTGCCGACACGGTGGGCGCTCCCCGTGATGATGGCAACCTGTCCCTCGATATTGACCTGCATACTCGTGACTCTCTCCGTTGTTCACCGTTGTCATGAACGCAGATGGTAACGTGTGGGGTGGGGGTTGGCAATGACACAACAACCCATCCTGCTCTCAAATGTGCTAGAATGTGAGTGTGACGTAGGACAGACAGTGGGGAATATCGTTCATGAGCAGCAATTCGGAATGGGTGAGCCTCCGCCACGCGGCGGACATCCTGGGCGTCCACCCGGCGACCGTCCGTAACTGGGCAGACAAGGGGGAGTTGCCAACCCGCCGGACACCGGGGGGGCATCGGCGCTTTCGTCGGTCGGACCTATTAGGGTTGGCGGAGTCCAATACGGAGGACACCCAGACCGCCCAGACCAACGAAGTGAAGTTGATCCTGCAAAATGCGCTGGGGCAGGCCCGGATGCAGGCGGGGAGCGAGAGCTTGGAGGCGTCCGGCTGGTACGAACGCATGTCCGACGGCACGCGGCAACACCTACGCGAGCAGGGCCGTGTGGTGTTGGAGGCACTGCGGGCGTTCCTTGCCAGCGGGAATAATGATGAGAACTTGGCCGCAGCCGTCAACATCGGCAAGACCTACGCCAAGGCACTCCACGACGACGATATGAGCCTGCCGGACGCCACACGTGGGTTCTTTTACTTTAGCGAGTTCGTGATGGAATCGGTTCTCAACTGGTCCGAGGTCAGCGCCCCCCGCGACCCCCACGAGTGGGCCAACTTGCTGCGGCAGGTCAACCACTTCAACAACGCGATTCTCCTCTCCATCGTGGAATACTACGAGGAAGACTAGCCTGTGACGGATGTTGCCTGGGTCGCGTTGAGCTTGATTCGGGGCATGGGTGGGGGCAAGCTAGGGACCCTGGCGGACTACTTTGGGAACGCAGCGGCGGTGTTCGCTGCGCCGGAGGCAGACCTGCTGGCGGTGCGCGGGGTGGGCCGCAAAACTGCCCAGGCTATCCGTGAGACAGACCTGGACGCTGTGACCCACCGCGTTGCCGCCTGGACGGAGGCGGGCGTTCAGGTGTTGCTCCCGGTGGACTTCCCGCCTCGGCTTCAGCCGCCCCTGCCAGAGCCACCCGCGACCCTGTTTCTACGGGGCACACTCCCCCCAAACCACGCGCCCGCCGTGTCGATTGTCGGGACGCGTGCGCCGTCCCCGCCGATGCGCGACGTAGCCTACACGCTGGGCCGGGTGCTGGCGGCGGCTGGCTCTACGGTGGTGAGTGGGCTGGCGCTGGGCGTGGATGGCGCGGCCCATGAGGGCGCGTTGAGCGTCCCCACTGGGCGGACGGTGGCCGTGTTGGGCGCGGGGGTGTTGAACGTCTACCCGGAGCAGCACCGCCAACTCGCGACGGCTATCACAGAACGGGGGGCGTTGGTGTGTGAGGTCGCGCCGGATGCTACCGTGGCGGTTCCGTGGCTGGTGGCTCGTAACCGGCTGATTAGCGCCCTGTCGGATGTGGTGGTGGTCGTGCAGACAAACGACGATGGGGGGGCCATGCACGCCGCACGGGCGGCGCTCAAACAGGGGCGGCGGCTGGTCGTGGTCGATAACGCGGCCTCTGGCAACCGGGCGCTGTTGGACGCGGGGGATGCCGTGGCGCTACAGGCGGACCTCGGAAATTTAGACCGTGTGTTGTAACGTGTTCAGCCGCATCCACAGCCGCCGCCGAAATTCAGCCGATCACGAACAGACGACCCTGCCCCATAACAGGGCAGCCGTCGTCGCTACGGCCTCAGCCCTTCAATTGCAGGACGAGTTGCTTGTGAAAGCTGGTGAGCGTGAGCAGCGAACCGTCTGGCTGGAGCACCACCATATCCTCCACCCGGATGCCGTAGCCGTCGTCGGGGTAGTACAGCCCTGGCTCGACCGTCAACACCATCCCCGGTTTTAACTCGTCCTTAAACAGGTGGCTCAGGCGCGGGCGCTCGTGGATGTTCAGGCCGACCCCGTGCCCCAGGCTATGCACATAGCCCTTCCCTGCACGCGGTTCGGTGCGCTGGGTGGGGTGGCCCAGCCCCTCGAAGTAGTCCAGCACCGCCTCCTGTGGGATGTTACCCGTCGCGCCGACCCTGGTCAGTTCGATGCTGCGGTCAAACGCCTCCATCACCTGACCGTAAGCCGCCTGCACGACCTCTGGCGCGTGGCCGATGCACCACGTCCGCGTCATATCGTGGTGGTAGCCGCCACCGAGTTCACGCGGGAACAGGTCAAACACAATCGCCTGCCCGGTTTGTAGCGGTTGGTCGTCCTGGCCCCGGCTGTGGGGGAAACCGCCGTCACGCCCCTGCGCGAAGATCATCCCAGTGTCCTCCAATTCCCGCTCGATCAACGCCCGGCGCACGAAGCCCTTGACCATGCCGATTGTCAGCGGTTGCCCGTCGGCATCCACCACCGCCACACCGTCCGCCCGGTGACTTGCGATATAGTCCCAGGTTAGCGACATCACGGCGTTGGTGCGCTCTGCCACCGACGTGATCCGGGCGATTTCGTCCGCGCCCTTCGTAACCATCGCCTCGGTGAACAGCGTATTGCCCGTCTCGCCTACCAGTTCGTAGCCTTCCAGATGCGCGTCCATCATGCGGAACACCTCCAGGTAGACGTTGAGGTCGCCCGCGCCGTAGACGCCGATGCGCCCGCCGTCCAGCCCCACCGCCTTGAACATCGTCTCCCACCAGCGCACGCGGACCTGTGCCGGGTCTTGGATCGTCTTTAGCAACTCGAAGTAGCCCAGGGCGTTACGGTCGTGGACGGTGAGGCCGCTTGCTTTGGCCTCCTCCACCTCCATCCCGTTGACGATCATGTGGGCGGGTTCGCCGCGCTTTTTGAGCACGTAGCCGCCCGTCACACGAGCGCCGTTGGTGAGGTAGTCGCGCACGGCGTTGTAGCTCTCGTCACTGGCGACGATGAAGCCGTCCAGGTTGCGGTCGGCCATCAAGCGGTCGAGGTCAGATTTCATAAGGGATTCTCTCCGGGTTGTGGGTGGCTGGTATGCCTATTATGCCGTTGGGCCGGCGGCCTTGCCAGCGCAGCGGCGGGTTTCCACAGGGCAACCGCCACCAAATAAGATTTTGACGCTTCTACGCAATCATAACTGCCTTTCCTTTTGCCCCTGGCCCCACACTACCCCGATCTTTTTCTTGGCGTGGGGGATGGGCCGAATCGGGTATAATGGGCAATATCATGCCATCCAATTTAGGGAACCCTCATCATGAAACTTGAAAATTACGGTAAGTGGACCTGCTGTGACTGCCCGAACGGCCAACAACAGTCGCCTATTAATGTATCTGGTAGCCAGGAGGGGGGCGCGTGTGAAATCGCGTTCGACTATCGTCCGTTCCCGCTTGCCGCCATCGACACCGGCCACTCCGTTCAGTTTAACGACGACGCGCACCGCTGCCATATCGTCTACCAGGGAACAGACTACGAACTTCAGCAGTTTCACTTTCATTACCCCGCCGAACACACCATCAATGGCCTCGCCTTTCAGATGGAGTTGCACCTGGTCCACTGGCACGAGGACGCAGGCTATCTTGTCGTCGCGGTGATGATGGCCTGTGGCGGCACAGCGCACCCGGGCTACGAGACGTTGTGGGCGCATTTACCCGGCGGCCTGGATGCAGACAACCACGACCTGTTCAACCCGTTGGGCCTGCTGCCGCGCAATCATCACAGCCATTTCACCTACAGCGGCTCGTTGACCACCCCCCCCTGTACGGAAAACGTGCGCTGGGTGATTTTGGAGCAACCCGTCGCGCTGTCCCAGGCCCAGCTAGACACCTTCGGGGCGCTGTACACCGGGAACAACCGCCCCCTACAAAACCTCAACGGACGGATCATTCGCCACCACAGCTAACGGGGACCTATGCTTAACCTGAACCAGCTACGTATTTTCCACACGGCGGCCCACTCGCGCACGCTAGGGGAAGCCGCCGAGAAACTGTTCCTGACGCAACCCGCCGTTAGCCAGCAGATCCGCAACCTGGAGAAGCACCTGGGGACGACGCTTTTCGAGCGCAGTCGGCGGGGGGTGGAACTCACCCCGGCTGGCCGGGAACTCCTAGCGTACACAGAACAGATTCTACGCCTGAGCGCCCAGGCCGAGGCCGCACTCACCAACATCAACAACGTGGAGGAGGCGCAGGCCATCATTGGTGCAACGCCCAACGTCGGCAGCTACCTGCTCCCCACCTGGATTCAGGCGTTCCGTGCCAAGCACCCCAACGTCACACTTGTGATCCAGACGGCGACGACGCCGCAAGTGGCGGCGGCGGTGAGCGCGGGGCAGCAACATCTCGGCTTTGT
>CAYWZS010000184.1:0-6396 GCA_964462905.1 uncultured Anaerolineaceae bacterium | reverse complement strand
CCAACTCCAGCATCCAACTGTTTGTGAAAACCTCCGCACTACTGTTCATGTCCGGGTACGGTCCCGGCGCATAGGCGAACCGCTTGACGAATAGCGTTTCCTCCAGCACATACGCCAACCACCCCTCCGGCACCGACGCCCCGATCTTCTGTGGCCCCACATCGCCCCCGTCCTGTCGCAACAGGATATATTTCTCCGTTAACGTCCAACGTGGATCGCTCAAATCCGTGTACGCCCACAATGTCAGGTTGCTCGTCGGCTGCAATATCTCATCGTGCGACCCACGCGGCGGCAACGGTACAATCGCAGTCCCTCCCGCCGCCATCACAGACAACGCCCACGGCGCGAGTTCCACATCCCAGCGCCCGGTATTCGTCAGCAAATGCCGCACCGTGACCTTGCTCCCACTGGGGGACAGTGCCACCTCCAGCGTTTTCTGCACCCCGTTCGGCGTCTCCTCCGGCGCAATGAACTGCACCGTATCCCCAGCACGTTCCACCGTCACCGGGGCATTATCGGGATAATACGTGCGCGGCATCTCCTCCGGCGCGTGCCAGAACCGATGCCCACCATACAGCCGAAATGCGTCGCCGCCCGTCTGCCCAGCGTCCTCCTCAAGCACGTTGAACACATTCACCCCGTCCAAAAACGTGTAATGGAGCACCCGTGGCCCTACATCCGCCGTGACAATCAGTTCCACGGTGTCATTGCTGATGCGATAACACGACCCCCAGCCATTCCAGGCAATTGTCTCAATGATGACACTCATCCTAAACACCCTTCGTCACACCCAATACAGGCAACTAGCTTACCGCTCACCATCCTGAATTGCATCACATACGCCGTTGATAATCCGTCTCATTTTCGTTGCGACGCGCCCCATATGGTATGGTTAATTTAGTCTTAATGTGATGACGAAAAAGTAGATGCAGGGCTGTACCGCGCCCTCGCCCACGAGTGGACGGCCACACGATCACCGTCGGTAGTCATCGCTACTTTGACGAGGTATTTCCGCACGACGAGACGATCTGTGCTCGGGTTCGGGAGGGCGAGGCCCAGGGATGGTCGCCAAGGACGATGAAATTCAGGGGATGGTCGGCGTGAAGGATACCGTGCGCGAGGACAGCCAGAGTGTGATCGACAACCTGAATACACTCGGCGTCCGTACAGTGATGCTCACAGGGGACAACGCGGCGGTTGCGGAGGTCGTCGGAAAAAAGGTCGGCGTGAAGCTCGTGTTCACGGTGCTGGCCCGTCGCCGGGCTGACCTCACTGTGGGCTGCGACCTTCGCCGATGTGGGAATGCTTGTCATCGTGACGCTAAACGGAATACGCCCGCTACGCTTCGAGTAACAAAGGAGTCCCCTCTCCACATGGGAAGGGGACTTAGGAGGTCTACCCCTTCACCGCCCCCATCGTGAAGCCCTGTACCAACCGATCTAAGAACAGGTTGTACGCAAAGCCCACCGGCAACGCCACAATCACCGCCGCAGCCAGCAGCGACTGCCAGAAGAACACGTCCCCGCGCACCAACTCCGTCGGCACGCCCACACTGAGGGTACGTTGCGACGAACTGGACACAAACGCCAGCGCGTAGATGAACTCATGCAGCGTCAGCGTGAACGTGAACACAATCACCGCGATCACCCCCGGCAAAGACAGCGGCATCACCACCCGCAGGAAGCTCCCAAAGCGACTGTAGCCGTCCACCATCGCCGCTTCTTCCAAGTCCTTCGGGATCGACTTGAAGAAGCCCATCAGCAACCACATACAGAACGGCACCGTAATCGTCGGGTACGTCAAAATCAGCGCCCATATCGAATTTCGCAGCCCCAACTGCACCACAATGCGGAACATGGGGATAAACAACAGCGTCGGTGGCACCAAGTACACCAGGAACACCAAAATTCCGGCGCGTTCACCCCATCTCCCGGTTAATCGCGCCAGCGCATACGCCGCCGGGAGTGACAACGCCAGCGTAATCAGCACCACCAGCACGCCGACCACCAGCGAGTTACGGATAAACACCACATACGGCGTGTCCTGGAAAAGCAAGGTGATGTGCTCTAGCGTCGGGTTCGGGCGTGGTGCCGGCGGCCCCTCGCGCTGCGGGATGGGGTCTAGCTCGTTGTAAATGAACGGGTTGTTGGTCTTGTTGTACAGGTCCGCGCTGTGCTTAAACGTCGTGATAATCATGCACGCAAACGGGGACGCTGCAAACAGCACAAACAACAAAATCATCGTCCATAGCGTCGTGTTCTGTCGCAGGTTTCTCGGTCGTGCCGCCATCAGTTCACCTCCGCCCGATTCGCAAACCGCAACATGAAGATCGCTACTGCCAACAACAGTGGGAACAGGAACAGCGCAATTGCCGCGCCCTGTGCTAGGTTGCCGCCCTCAATCCCCACAAAGTACGCCCACGTCGGCAACACCTGCGTGTAGTGGATGGGACCACCGCGTGTCAGGATGTAGACTACCGTCATATCCCCAAACGTGAAGATCGTGCTGAACAACAGGGCAATCACCATAATCGGCAAAATCAACGGCAACTTCACCTGGAACAACGTCCGCCAGAAGCGACTACCGTCCACCTCTGCCTGGTCGAGAATGTCCTTGGGAATGCTCGTTAGCCCCGCGATCAGAATCACCGCCGACAACGGAGCCATCCGCCACACCTGCACCAGAATCACCGCAAAGCTCGCCAAAACGGGCTTGCCCAACCACACGATATTGCTGCCACGGCCCAATGGCGCATTCACATCGCCCATTAACCCGAACACCTCCCGCAGCACCCAGTCAATCGGGCTGAACGCGCTGTCAAAAAACCATAGCCAGCCAATCGTCCCCAGCGCGACGGGTGTCGCCCACGGCAGAATAAACAGGAACCGAATAAACCACTTCCCACGGAACTCCTGCGTCAAAATGATCGCCTGAATGTTCGCCAGTACGATAATCAAAATCTGCGAGATGGACGTGAACAGGAAACTGTTAAACAGCGCCCGTCGGAATGGGTCTGTCGCTGTTACCGAAGCGAAATTCCGCATCCCCACCCAGTTCAGCGTCGTATCACCCACGTTCACATCCGTCAGGCTGAACAGGATCGCGACGATAAACGGCAACCCCACCAACAACAAAATGTAGATCACCGCCGGAGCCAAGAACGCAACCCCTAGAAACCGCTCGTCATCGCTCAGCCGCTCCCACAGCGTTAGCGTGTCTGATGTCGTCGCGGCATCGCTTGGTGACTGTGTAACGCTCGCCATCAGATCATCCCCCGCTGCGGTGCCCGCTGGATGCGCCGTCCGTTGCCCGTTGTCTTATCAAAGTAACGCAGCCGATCAAAAGACACCGCAAACTGATAATCCTGCCCAACCTCAATCGTGTCCCGGATGGTGCTCGGCAGTTTAGCCAGCGTCAGGTGATCCTCGCTCCAACCCTCAACATAGCCGTACAACAGCCGGTCCGCCCCCAAGAACTCCACACGCTTCACATGATACTGAAGCTGATGCACCTCGTCCGTCTTGAAGTGGTCCAGGGGGAGGAAGTGCTCCGGGCGGAAACCCATCTCGTACTCGTTATGCGGCAACAGGTTCATCGACGGCGACCCCAGAAACGTCGCCACAAACTCGTTATCTGGCTCATCGTAAATCCGCTCTGGCGTCCCAACCTGCTGGATTTCCCCCTGTGACATCACCACGATTCGGTCCCCCAACCCCATCGCCTCAATCTGGTCATGCGTCACAAACACCGTCGTGATGCCCAACTCCTGCTGGAACTCCTTCAACTCGTCACGCGCACTCGCCCGTAACTGCGCGTCCAGGTTCGAAAGCGGCTCGTCCAACAACAACACCGTCGGTTCCGTGACCAACGCCCGCGCAATCGCCACACGCTGCCGCTCACCACCAGACAGTTGACGCGGACGCCGCCTCAACAGCCGCACAATATCCACCATCGCCGCCGCTCGCTCCACACGCGCCGCCCGTTCCTCCACATTTAGGTGCTTGAACTGCGCCTTCAACGGGAACGCAATGTTGTTGAATACCGTCATGTGCGGGTACAGCGCGTAACTCTGAAACACCATCGCGATATTGCGCTTACGCGGTGGCAACTCCGTCACATTCTTCCCGCCAATCCAGATTTCACCCATGCTCGGGTGTTCCAACCCTGCAATCATCCGCATCGTGGTGGTTTTCCCACAGCCAGACGGCCCCAGAATCACCAGAAACTCCCCTGCCTTAATCTCCAGGCTGATGTTATTCACTGCTGTAACATCACCGAACATCTTTGTCACATTTTTGACTTCAACAACGCCCATAATCAACTCACTCACATAATCTCGTGCAATGACAACTGCAATGTTCCTATGCACAACAAAGGGTACAGCGCCGCTGTACCCCCTGCTGTGCTGCCTTAGGTTCAGTTCAAGGACGTGGCGCGAAGCTACTCGCCGCCACCCACCAAGCCACGCTCACGCCAGTCCGCGAAAATCGCATCCACGCGCTCAGTTGCGTCAGCAGCGGCCTCCTCAGCCGTCTTGTCCCCACGCGCTACCTCTGCGAACATGTTCGGGATGATATTCTCGCCGAACACCTGGCTAATGGCCGGGTTCGCAACACCCGGATACCCCAGGTGGACGCCCCACTCACTCGCACCTGCCAACACTTCCAGCTTGTTCGCCGGGCTACTGCCGAACGGATCGTTCGCCAGCCACTCTGCCATCTGGCCGTCGCTCATCGCACTCGGGCGGCACGGGAAGTTGTACAGTTCGCTCTCAAAGCTGATGTCGTCTGCCATCGCCGTGTGGTCCAGTAAGAACTGCTTAGCAACTTCTAACTCCGCGCCCTCAACATATGTCGGGATCACGTAAATCTGCCACACATGGCTGGACGCAAACGCACCACCTGGGCCTTCCAGCGCCGGGGTGAAGCCGATGTTGTCCGCCGCTACCGGGTCAATCTTCTGCAAGCTGCGGTAAGCGGAAATCGAGTTCAGAATGTAGGACAGATCACCAGAGATCAAACCCTGGTTGTTGCTGGCTGCGTTCCAGCCGAACACCTCATCCGTCATCGTGCGCTCGTACAGCTCCTTACCGTACTCTAGCGCGGCAATCGTCTCCGGGGAGTTCAGGATCACGTTTTCATCAGCGTCCTGCACAGCCGCCCCGTAGGACCACAAGATGTTACGCATCGCCATGTTGCTGTCCAACTCCGGCGACATACCAACGCCCAACGGCACACCCAGCTCATCACGGATGAACGCACCACCCTCTAACAAGTCCTCATAGGTTGCCGGGCCTTCCGGGTAGCCCGCCTCAGTCCACAATGCAACGTCGTAGTCGCCGGGGTCCGGCACATAGCTATGTGTGTAGGCATACCAGGAATCCGTGCGCGGCAGGTAGCTCGTCGCAGAACACGTCTCCAGCGTCTCGCCGTACATCTCATCAGCCATTGCGTTTACGTCGCTCAGGTCATGCAGCCCCTCAATGAACGCCGCCGGGGAGAACAACAGCTCGACAATCGTCGGGCCGTCACCGGCGTCAATCGCTGCCGCTAAGTTACCGTTCAACTCCGCCAACGCGATGTGATCTACAGTCACCGAGACGCCATTTTCCTCGCCCCAGCCCACAGCCCACTCATCAAACCAGTCGTCGTAGCGCGGCACGAAGTGGCTCCACTGCAACAGCGAGATCTCCACATCATCCTGCGCCCCTACCATCGGCACTACCGACAGCGCCATTATGGACACCACCAGCACCAACGTCACCAAAAACTTGCTGCGAGACATAAATAAACTCCTAGTTTTATCCGGCGCAATGTTACTTCGGTAATCTTTCGGCTGACATCAATAACCACCATCAACCGTTTCGAAAGAAAACTCTAACTGAAGGCTATTGTAACCAATATTCGTGACTTTCAGCAAAAACGAAAGTTAACTCTCATACGGAGTTCAGATAGTGGTACAGTCCAATTTATCTGCACGAGGATCTAGGTATACTTCTACTAGCGTATTACCCCTATAAACCGGGGATTTCAGCAAGGGGAAAATCACATCAGGGGGGACAACCGCACAGCCATGCAGCAAACACGATATTCTCATCACTCATAACATTGCACTTTCCTCCCTATATCACATCGAAATACCCCCGAATATCCGCCCACTGCACACGCTTCCCCTGTTGGATATGCCGCCGCTTCTGCATCGTACGCGGAAACTGCCACGTCAACGACACAAACGCCCACAACGAACTCGGCTCCCGCAGGACAATATACCCCAACACCAACACATCATACCGCAGCAAATGCGGCAACGCCTCCCAGAACCCACGCGGCGTGTCGTTCTTCATAATCAGCAAATACCGATTTCGCACCGCAATCCAGCGCAACCGGCGCGACGCCC
>CAYWZS010000183.1:0-6467 GCA_964462905.1 uncultured Anaerolineaceae bacterium | reverse complement strand
CGCGAAACGTAGGGGAGGGCCGATGCAGCGTGAGGGCTTAATCCGCACACCGAAACACCCCGGTATAGGCCCGTTTCGGCTGGTAGAGCGTAGGATAGTGTGTGCCCCGTGTGGTGTAGTAAACGCGCTGCGACGGCGACGACCAGAAGTGTAACGGATCCGTCAGGCACGGCGGCGTGTCCACTCGAATGTGACGATCCAGCATGTAACCGTCAGCGTCGGCAGTTACGATGAGGAACGACCACAACTCCCCGGCGGGCGCGTCGATCCGCAGGGTGATCGCACTCACGTTGAAAGTCTCATGTTGTAACCGGATCTCGTTCTCGCGAAAGCTGTTGAGGTAACGTGGGCTGCTGGCCGCCCAGTTCCAGCGGATCACCCCGCGTTGTGTGTTCATGTTGACGTTGCTCGTCCACGGGTGATTCTCCAGCCGGGAGTAGGCTTCTTCGGCGGGGGTGTGGTTCAGGCGAATCCCCAGGAAACACGGCGCGGCGCATCCCGGCTCGGTGAGGAATAGCGCGGTATACGGTTCAGGATTGCTTGGCTGGGCGAGCGCCGCCGCGACCATCCCAACGAAGGCCAACAGCCACAGGCCACACAGCCGCAGGAGGTGACGCATAAGGAAATATCCTGTCAAAGATACGAACTGCCATCAGTATAGCCCGTTGCTATTTACCCATGTCATCACCCAACAACATTTGCACAATTCCCAATCTCTAACGAAACTTCGATTTCCCCGCCCCCATCCCCCCACCACATCTGTTACACTTCTTATGAGGTAGTTTTATAATCTGGGTAGTGAAAAGCAAAATCTCTGTATGCCGATTCCCGCCCGATCTACATAGTCGGGCGACATATGTACCCCAGGGGTAATTGAAGATGGCGAAAGACTACTACGATGTACTCGGTGTGCGTAAAAACGCCGACCAAGACGAACTCAAGCGAGCTTATCGTAAGCTGGCGAAGCAGTATCACCCAGATGCCAACAAGGACGATCCACGGGCCGAGGAACGCTTCAAAGAGGTTAACGAGGCCTACGGCGTGCTGAGTGACCCCGAACAACGCCGCGCCTATGACCAGTTCGGCCCGAACTTCCGCAACTTCAACGACGCTGGCCGGGGCAACCCCTATGGCAATGTCAACGTGAACTTCGAGGATGTACCGTTCGAGGATATTTTCGGGTCGATCTTCGGCAACCGGGCACAGCATAGTGGCAACCCCGGCGCAGGCTTCGATTACGGGCCGTTTGGCGGGGCCGCTGCTGTAGGCCGCGACATCGAACACGACATTACCATTTCACTGCGCGAGGCCTACGAGGGAACCACCCGCTACATCACCAAGGACGGACGTCGCATCAAGGTGAACATTCCCGCCGGGGCCAGCACCGGCACCAAGGTCCGCCTGAGTGGGGAGGGTGAGCGCGGCGCAGGTGGCGCGGGCGATCTCTACCTGATTGTCAATGTACAGGCGGATTCCACCTTCGAGCGTGAGGGCGACGACCTTTATGTCGAGGTACAGGTGGATGCGTTCACGGCCATGCTGGGGGGGACAGCTAAGGTCCCGACAATGGAGCGCCCGGTGAAGGTCAAAATTGCGCCGGGGTCACAGAGCGGCCTCAAGCTCCGGCTCACGGGTAAGGGAATGCCCAAGCTCAAGGCCAAGGGGGAGTTCGGTAATCTCTACGCCCGCGTGCAACTCACGGTCCCCGAAAACCTGACGGACACGCAGCGTCAGCTTGTCGAACAACTGCGTGACGCGCTGCGGAACGACTAACCCCCAGGCCCATGCTGGGGGGGCGGAATAACCCCTAGACCGCGACGGCCACCACGTCCGCGTCCGTGTTGTGGCGGAGCGCCGCCGCCAAGTCCGTACCCAGCAACCGCCCCCAACGGCTCGCGCTACCCTGTGCCAACACCACTACATCAGCACCCTCGGACTGCACAAGCCAGTTGGCGTTCATATCGGCGGCGTAACCGTGCGCCTCGATCCCTTGCTGCCGTAGATCACGCGCCTTTGCCTCGGCGTAGTCGTGGGCGTGGGCTGCCCCGCTACGGCAGATCACCGTCACACTTGCCTCGTGCGTCTGTGCCAACTCCAGCGCCGCCGGGATTGCCCGCTCTGCGAGGCCGCTACCATCCAGCAAGACCACGATATGCTGATAGGACCGGGGTGCGCTCACAGTTTCGATTGTCTCCGGGTTGACGCTGCTGAAAATCGGGAGGCGGTGGTTGTGTGTGGTTTGTGCGGTCATGAGTTCGTGCTCCTTCGCGGTGTTGTTTAACGTGATGTCCTTACTATACGCGGGGGTTGGGGGGGGCATCACCCCCTCTAGGGGGGGGCTTGCGAATTTTCCAGGGCTTTTGCAAAGTCAGAGGTAGCATGAGGGAGACAACCAGAGTAAGTTTGAATTAGCAAACATAAACTGAGTTCTGGAGTCTCCCTCACGACCGATACTACACCCACCATCGCATTAAACGCCTCTTCGTCCAATCCTGCCAGCACCCATTCATAGGTTGTTTGATGCGGTGAACGTTTGCAGGGGGTGGCTTCTTCGGGTGGATGTCGGTGGTCGCGCTGGTGCGCCTGTTGACGTAGCGACGGTCACTCCCGTTTCTGAAATGGATCGCCGCCGCGTGACCGGGCTATACCGACCTGCACCGTGACCCCCACGACGAACAAGATCAGCGTCCACAATATGCCGAAGCGCATGTTTAACAGCCCGGTGCCCCCCGCCAACATGACCGCACCTACTGCACTCGTCAGGATCACCGTGAGTTCGACGGCCAGCGCCAGCGACAACCCCGCGCCGACGAGCGCCCCCACCACATACACGGCCAACAAGGGGCCACCCGTTACGCCGACGGCAAACGCCGTTAGGATACGCTCCGTGAGGTAGAGGCCGATGAACCCACCGACCACCGCCACTGCCAACAGGTAGACGTAGTACGCCAGTACCCCGCCCAGCAACCCCAGCGCCACCGTCACTATCAGCGAGGGCACTGTGCCGTACTGGGACATCAGGCTGGCCCCCAGGCTCGCGCCGACGGCAAACCCGGACAGCGACAACGCCAACCGATAGGCGCTCCAACCAGCCACGAGCAACACCAGCCCCACCCCCACATACACCACGCGCAACAGTGTCACCGTGACAGGCGACCCGGTGAACGGGTTCACCAACGACACCCGCGTTTCCACCATGTCCCGGAGTGGGCCGCCGTTCTGCGCTGCTGCCGTCCCGGCGACAAGCACGAGCAACAGGACGGCGGCCCACCGCAGCGCCCCAACCCGTAAGCCAAAACGCGCTACACCCACTTATAAATCCCCACGTTTGTCCCGGTGATGGCGCTGGCCTTGTCCGACGCCAGAAAGATCAAGGTGTGGGCGATTTCCACCGGGTCCACCCACAGGTCGGCCTTTTCGTCGCCCATCGCCTCGCGGTTGGCGGGGGTGTCTACGGTACTGGGTGACAGGGCGTTCACGCGAACACGGGCGTCACGCAGTTCTGCCGCCATGCTCTCCATCACCCGGACGGCAGCGGCTTTGCTGGCGGAATAGGCGGCGCTGTTTTTGCTCCCGGCGTTGGCCCCGCGTGCGGCGATGATCGTGATACTACCCTGCACACCCTGCTTCACCATATACCCGGCAACCGCCCCCGCTGTGATGTAGACGCCAGTGGCGTTGAGCGCCATTTGCTGCTGCCACACATTCAAGTGGCCCTCATGGACCGGGCCGGGCATGGCGAAGCCGCCCGCAATGTGCATTAGCGCGTCAATCGTGCCGTAGTGGCCTGCTGTCTGGTGGACCGCGCTCGCCACCGTTTCAGGGTCGGTGATGTCTGCCGTAACGCGCATCACCTCGGCGTCGCCGCAGTCTACGTCTGCCATCACCTCGGCGCTGCGGTCCCACAGGGCGAGCTTGGCCCCGGCCTCGCCGACCAGCCTGCTTACCGTGCGGCCTACGCCGCCGCTGGCCCCAGTAACCACCACTACTTTGCCGTCTAGCTCACCCATCGCTGTCTTGTCCTTTGGTTTGTCAGGTTATGTTGGCTTGCATTATAACCCAGCGCCAACCATAGGGGCTGAACTGTTATAAAAAGCCAATCCTGGGCGCTCTTTGCAGGTCTTTAAACTCAGGGCAGTGTGAATTTCGTACAATATAACAAGAGAACATATATCATCTAACGGGGCTATGCTGCGATGAAAACCTACACCTACCATGACCTGATCGAGACGTTTATCGAAACCCAGCGGCATCCCATCCACCCGGACTTCACACGCTATTACGGGGGACTACTGGCGGCGTTAGAGGACGCGCTGGGCATCGTGTTGAGCGAGCCGCGCATCTGGGAACGTGGGGTACCCGCCAACGCGCAGGCGTTGTGGACGGTGTTCGCCTCGGCGGCGCGTGCTTACGCAGCTGTTGTTTCGCCGTGGGATGCTATCCTGGAAAGTGGTGCGATGTTGCACCGCGTCAAGCAGTGGGAGGAGGGGGACACGGTGGTACGCCGGGTGTCGCAGCTTTCGGGGCTGGCCCGCGAAACCCAGGTCGCCTACATGGAACTGATCGAATTACTGTTCCACATGATGTACGGCGAGGTGACACAGGTCGTCACCTCCGACGACCTGCGAGCGCGGGGCTTTGATGATGCCACTGAACCGCAGTTGCAGGATTATCTGTGACGTGTGTTCGCCCGTAGGGCAAAGCGCCCCGGCTAAACCCCCACACCACAATCCCCGTATTATGCGTTATGATAGTGTCCATACGAACGGGAACGCAGGAAAACAAGCGCGTGGCACATATTATTCTTACCAATAACCGAGATAAATCCGCAGACGGGATGCGCCCTGTCAACCTGCAAACGGACCTGAGCCAACTGGCGGACTTAATCGAAAAGGCCTTTGCATCTACGATGGACACCGGGGGGCGCTCTGCGATCCGTGAAATGCGGCAACTCAGCCGATTGGGGATTGGGCTGGGCCTGGTGTCCTCCATGAATGATCTGGCTCAGGGGATGAGCATGGGCTATGTGTGGGTGGAAAACGGGCAGATTGTCGGCAATGTCTCCGTTTACCCGGCGGACTATCCCCGTGATTTGGGCAAAGCCTGGATCATTGCCAATGTTGCCGTCTACCCGGAGTATCGCGGGCGCGGGATCGCTACACAGTTGATGGACGCCAGCCTGGAGATGATCCGCAAGCGCAGCGGGGGGGTCGCTGTGCTCCAGGTGGACGAGAACAACACGGTTGCCCGGCAGATATACCGCAAGCTGGGGTTTGTGGATGAGCGGGTGTTCACGCAGTGGTACCGGGGGTGTTATCTGCCGTCTGGCCGCCTAAAATCCAACCAAGACTACGATTTTCGGGTAGTGGGCCGCAAACTGGGCGACAGCCAGCGTGAATTGGCGCTGGCGCAAGCGGTACGCCCACAACAACAGGGCGGCCTGGACTGGTTGCGCCCCACCCACATACAGACCTTCCGGCTGTCTACATGGCGGCGGTTTGTCAACTGGATGAACCTGCGAACGGTGCAGCGGTTGGTGGTGCGCGACGACGCAGACGACAGCCTTCGGGCCTGGATGCAGATTGAGACCAGCATGGGCGTCACGACGCACCAACTGTTGCTAATGACCCGCGCCAACGACACGCCGGACCTCGCGGACGCGCTGGTGCGGCAGGCGGTGCGGCGTTTTGGTGGGGACGGCCTGACGATTCACCATCCCGCAGACGACCTACCCGTGACGGACGTGCTACGGCAGTGTCACTTCAGCGCACGGCGTTCGGTCTTGCATATGCGGTGTGAGGCTTAGACGCGCCAGCCCTGGCCCCTAGTGCCAATGCGCTATCGATAAAATTGGCTGCACGGGGGGGGCGGTACACGCAGCCCACAGGCAGATATACGCACCCGTCTAAAAATCAAAAGGGCCAGGTGGCCCCTCTCGCATCTGGAAGCTGAGCAGGCCACCGCCTATTTCAATCGAAATCTGTCAGGATTTTCAGACTATGACCCAACGACTGTTGCCCGTGATGGTGTTGCTGATAAGTAGTGGACTGGCCGCCTGTGGCCCAACGGGTGTCCCGGTGGCGGAGGACATCGCCACGGCAACCCTCGCCCCCATCGTCAGCCAGACCCCACGCCTGACGGCCACGCCCGTCCCCACCCGCACGCCCATCCCCACCTTTACCCCCGTTCCCCCCACGGCTACCACCACACCAACCCCGTCCAACACGCCCACACCCACGGATGTACCGCCGATTATCGGGGTGGTGAACTCCGTGCAGAGCGTCAACGTGCGCTCCGGGCCGGGCATCACCTACAGCGAGTTCGCCGCACTCCCGCCGGGCAGTGATGTGGAAGTCATCGGCCAGAGCAGCGACGGTGACTGGTTCAACGTCGTGTTGGAAAGCGGCGAGCAGGGGTGGATGGCCGCCCGTCTGTTGCGGCTGCGGGCAACGCCCACCCCCTTCCCG
>CAYWZS010000182.1:0-6566 GCA_964462905.1 uncultured Anaerolineaceae bacterium | reverse complement strand
ATTCCTATATTTGAAACGGTTCAAAATGCAGTCAACGCAACCGGCGCGAATACAAGTGTCATTTTTGTCCCCTCGCTCCATGCTGCGGATGCAATCTACGAGGCTATTGATGCGGGAATTGACTTGATCGTTTGTGTGACGGAGGGCATTCCGCTTTTAGACGTTGTGCGAGTACGCGAATATATCCGAGACACGCACAGTCGTTTGATCGGGCCAAATTGTCCAGGACTGCTCTCACCAGGTATCGGTAGCCTGGGCATAATCCCACAGGAGATCGCTCGCCCCGGCCATGTGGGCGTTGTTGCTCGTAGTGGCACCATCGCCTATGAAGCATGTTACCGCCTGTCACGCGGCGGTATCGGACAAAGTACCATCATCGGTATAGGTGGGGACACGGTATTAGGAACGAATTTCGTATCTATTCTCCAAATGTTCGAGGAAGACATGAACACACGCGCCGTATTGTTACTGGGGGAGCCCGGTGGCAATTTCGAAAATGACGCGGCAGACTATATCCAGAACCACATGACGAAGCCTATCAAGGCGTATATCGCAGGCCACCAAATACCCCACCTCTACAGTAAACTCAACCAACAAACATTTGAGACGGACCCAGCAACCACTCCAACCTACAAAATGGAGCGGTTACGCACAGCCGGCGCACATCTTTTCACCTCACTTGATGCGGCAACTGATGCGCTTATGGCCGACATTCACTAGCGTTCGCGCACAAACAAGACCTCATCTAACACCACCCACCCCTGTCGCCCGTCCGGTAGGGAGGCTCTTCCCCAACTATCATGGCGCTCCACAACCCGTAGTTCCGCCGCCTGAGAAAGCTGGAACAACTCCAAATACTCACGTGATGGTCCACTGTAAAAGTTAGTTTCTGCTGGCAGCACACCAAGTGGTCGAAAACGATCAACATACGCACGATTACCCCATAAACCTGCAAGCGCGACAAATGCAACGCAAAACACAACCAAAAATGGTGTAAGGGTGCGTCTCCAATCTGGTCGCAAAAGCAAACCCAAGCCAAGTGCTACCAACCCCACCCATAGCAGAAACACTATCGTGGAGATTTCACGCATCGTTAACAAGCTTGTCGTCAATAGTGCCGTCTGGTCGATCAAAATCGTTGGGTCCACCTGGACATCCATCCGTTCCTGACGAATTACCAACATGGCCTGGTTCAGGTCACTATCCCTTGGGATGAACTGTTGTGCCCGTCGGAAATTCAACTGTGCTTGCCCCAACGCCCCAGATTGGTAGTGAGCACTCCCTAGATTGAAATACAGTGCGCCGCTCTCTACCCCTCCATCTAGCACAGATTCATACAATATGATCGCCGTGTTATAGTCCCCAGCAGTGTAAGCGACCTCGGCTTCTGTCGCGATACTCGGAATGTCCTGTGCATGTAAAATCCATCCATTGACAAAACCCAATGCGAGCAAACAACACAGTCGCTTCATCCTGCCCCCAATGCATGGTCCACCTTGGCAAGTACCGCCAGTGTCTCACGAATCAATGGCAGCATAGGTGTAGATTCTTGAGGAGCGTAGCGTTGCTGCTGGGCTGCCACGAAACACGACTGCAAAGCAGAAACTACTTCGAACGGCACATCCTCATCAAGCAACCTTTGTTGGATCTCGCCCTCATTCAGTGCGAGCGGTTCAACCAACCATTTCTCTCCAAAATACAACAATAACGTTTTCAGGAATGACTGGTAAGCAACATCTCCCTTCATACGTGCGACATTTGCCATACGGGAGCGTGCGTTTTTAAGTGCCTGTTGCTGCTGTCGGCGGACTTGTCGCCGCTCGGCCCAACGCTGGTACAGGCGATATCCAACCACGCTACCACCGGCCAGCACCGTTAGCAGCCACCACCACCAACCTAACGCTGTCACCGTAGTAGGCCGGATTGAGGCAGTTGGCTTGAGCTTCCACGTATTATCGAGAACAACTGATGTGCTAGACGCAACAACCGCAGGAACGGGCTGAGCCATGTCCCCTGTAGCCCCGGGCAGAACAGTCAAAGGGATTGGCGATGTAGCAATCGTCTGATACGATTCGATAAAAGGGTTAAAATAACTGAATACAATAGGTGGGATGGTGATTGCGCCAGTTTCAGACGGAAACAACAGCCACTCAAATGTTTTGCCCCCCCCCAACAACCGACTATCGCTTTCTATCCCGACTGTAGACTGTGATGTCTGTTCGTACACACGCCACGACGTAGGTAAATCAAGAATAGGCGGATCAAGCTGATCCATGTTGCCAACCCCCTCCAGGGCTACTCGTAGACGTACCGGGCTACCGACATCAATCGTATCACGATTCAAAGACGCCTGTATCAGCGGGAATAGCCCGACTCCCCCTGTGAAGCTGGAGGGCGGGTTTGGTGGCAACGGTTGCACCTCAACAGTGACCGTGTCAGAAACAATACGTGTAGACGCTTCGTAGACAGGATTAGTGGAGAAATCCAGGGTCACAGGCGGGATTTCTTGCATACCCGGTGCCAGAGGAAAAAGCACTTTCTCGTTAACAGTCACACCCAAGTTGATGGTGCCATTACAACCCAGCACCTGTTCGCGTCGAATGTCCAATGATCCTGCTAACCAAAAACCCTTAAACGAGGGTGTGCGTGGTGATGGCGCAAACGTTGTTGGATTTTCAATTCGAGATGTATAGATAAGTTGCTCGCCAACATAGGGGGTCGGGTTATCTACAGACGCACGAATGCGAATCTGATCTTCACATTGTGCCAGAGTCGTCTCCGTCAACACCAAATTCAGGACAACAACTACAACCACCAATGATAACCAGTTTCGCATTACCAATCCCTTTCGAACACAGCATTTTCACCCTCTACCTGTGACAAAGGTGATAGCAAAATACCCTGCCCCTGTTGCACGTCATCAAGCAATTCTAACGCTGCCTCCTCATTCATCGGTGGTGGCTGTTGGTCGTTATTCTCACCATCAGGTGTGGGCTGTTGTGTGGAGTTGTCAGTATTGGCCTGTGGTGACGGTGTCGGGGACTGTGTTGGTGTCGATGGGCTGTCGGGGGTCGGCGTTGAGGTGCGTGTTGGTGTTGAGGTGATATTCTGCGTATCGTCGGTAGACTGTATGGTGGGTGTCGGTGTTGTCGTCATCGTCGGCGTGGGCATACTCAGCAAGGCCAGTTGCAAATTGTAGCGTGCATCCTCATCATCGGGGCGTTGGAGCAATACCTGTCGGTAGGCATCTACGGCCCGCGCAAACGCACCTTGACGGAAATACGCTTCGCCCAGCGCAAAATACACATCCGCCACAATTGGCTCATCAGCAGTACGCAACGCCTGTTGGAAGGCGGCTTCTGCCTGTACATAATCGCCACGCTCCAAATAGGCAAGACCTGCATTAAAGTATGGCACAGGCGCATCCGAAGCGTTTACCTGGGACACCTGATACGCCCGTAGTGCCGCATCTACATTATCACGCCGTAACAGTGCGTTTCCGGTGTTGTTACGCTCGGCAGGGCGAACAGCACACCCTATTAGAAGCGGCAACACCACAACGGCACATATCACCGCCAACCAACCTCTCACGAGCGGTTCTCCGGCAATAGCATTTCTATTGACAACAGCATCAAGGCTAAGGTCGCAAACAACGCGAAGCGCTCCACACCGCGCACGTTGTCCTCCTCACCCAACAAGCCACCCTCTAAAGCGTTAATGGTAGCAATGACCTCTTGAACGGGTGCATCTGTCGTATCGACACGTTGATAGCTTCCGCCTGTCCGGTTGGCAATCTGCCGCAGCAACGTCTCGTTAAGGCGCGTGATAACGACTTCACCTGTGGTATCCAACTTATTGCCAACCACAAGCCCCTCACTGTTGCGGATTGGAATTGATCCACCAGCCTCTGTACCATAGGCTAACACATGAATCGGCACACTCGCATTTATGGTAGCCTGGAGCGCACTATCGAGATCAGCCGTCTGATCTTCACCATCGGTCACAAGCAAGATCACGCGTTCGGTGGCCTGCGCCTCATCGAAGGATTCGAGTGCGAGCCGAACCGCCGCACCAATTGCCGTACCCTGGCGTGAAACAGACGCCGTTGAGATATTGTTCAGGAAAGTTTGAACGGCATTGACATCGGTCGTCAACGGGAACACAACAAACGCAGATCCAGCAAACGCAACCAACCCCATCTCGTTGCCTTCAATCCCCCGGGCAACGTCTAACAGGCCGATCTTGGCGCGCGTCAACCGGGTTGGTAACACATCCTCAGCATCCATGCTACGTGACACATCCAGCAGGACAAAAACCGAGACACCTTGCGTCTCGATGCGGTCTACACGCAAACCCCACGCTGGTCGTGCCAGCGCGACCACTAATGCAGCAAGGGACAACACCCAGAATATCGCTTTCATCAACCGTCGGGTATTGCTCACACGACGCGACAACAGCTCGACGAGTGTCACATCGCCAATACGGTTCAGCCGCGCCCGGCGCTGGCGTTCGCGCCACCACAAAAAACCAGCAGCTAAAGGTATCCCTAACAAGAGATACAGTACGCTCCCGCGCACAAATTCAAGCTCACCCATTATGGCACCGCCTGAAATACGGTTTGGCGGAGCAACCGTTCCATCACAAGCAGAATCAACGCCACCCACATGAGCCATATCCCACGATCGCGCCAGTTCACGAAAACTTGTTGCTCAATATCAGAACGTTCCAGAGCATCGATCTGATCATAGGTCAAGCGCAATCCTGTATTGTCTGCGACTTGGAAATAAAGTGCATCGGATATGTCAGCAATACTCTGAAGTGTCCCCTCATCGAAGTTTTCGCTAGAAGGCGACTCTGGGAGCGTTGGCGGCAACACCTGCCCGACCCCAATGGTGTACACACGCACATTTAGCGCTGCCGCTGCTCGTGCCGCATCAACCGGACTCACGCTGCCCGTTGTATTCGACCCATCTGTCAACAACACCACAATTCGGCTTTCCGCCTCACTATCCCGCAGCATACTGACCGCCGACGCGATCCCCGTACCGATAGCAGTTCCGCTGGCATCCAGTCCATAATCACTTACCAACTGCACATCACGTAAGCGTTCCACATATAGGTCATAATCCAAAGTCGGCGGCACATAATGGTATGCATCTGATGCAAAAACGACCAATCCTACCCGGTCATAAGCCCGCCCTTGCACAAAGCGCTCGATCTGCGTCTTTGCTCCCTCTAAACGTGACGGGGCAATATCCTGTGCGGCCATACTCGCGGAGATGTCCAACGCAATCACGATATCAATTCCCTGCCCACGGATAATCTCACGTTGTTGCCCACTCTGCGGTCGTGCAACGACGATAACCAACGCCACCCATGCCAACATACGCAACACATCCGGGAATCGGTAGAAACGCACACGCCAACCACGTGGCAACCCGGTCAGGAATCGTGTATCTGAGAACGACACCGCCGCCGTACCACTTTGCAACCAGGGTAAAAAGCGATACAAAACCCACCAGAGTAGCGGTAAAGCCAACAACACCAACGTCAAAGGATTTGCAAACCGGAACATGATCTACCCTTGCCCCTGGCTATGCAGCGATTTCTCTGAAGCACTTACCCACTCTACTGCTAGATCTATCAGCGGTTTCTCTGTCGGATTGAGCACAGATTCTGGCGCAAACTTTGCCAAATCGGATTGATCGAGCAGATAGGTCAACATCTCAAGTTCCACCAAAGGCACATCAAACGTATGTAAAAGCTTGAGCGCCTCAACCGTAGTTAAATCCTGTGACACACCAAACCGCTCCGTTAGGTAAACACGCAAAATATCACCCATTGCTGTGTAGCGTGTGATCCAGTCCGGCGCAGTCTGACGTAACCGCCATAGAGCCTGTATTGTGCGTCTACCAATCGTTCGTTGTACCTTAGCCGCGAGTCGATCTTCACGGCCTGCGGCGCGTCGTCTCGCGACACGCACAATCCCATATACACCCCATACCCCAAATATCCCCCCCCCCATTAACGCCCAGACAGGCACATAGAACAGGTCTATCACAACACGTGAAATTCGCAGCTCTCGCTCTTCACCTACAACCATCGGAATACTCAAGAACAGGGGTTCAACCGTCACGAGTGCGTCAACGGTGCCATTGGACATCCCAATGCGTGTAAGTGGTGTGGAATATTGACCGAACCCCCAGGCTATCACCTCCAACTCCAAAGTGTAGAGGGTAGACGTCCCCTCACCGCTACTGACGGTGCGAAGCTCACCAACACGCCGCACGGTGAACCCATCTGACCACGTTGCGGCAAAGTCCGGCAAAGTCACATCATAGTCCGCAGGGGCAGACAGATTCAATGTAAGCGTGAAGGATTCTCCAGTTGCAGGGGATAGCGTTGACACATCAAAAAAAGCATCGAAGGTTTGGTCAAGGAACGTCGCTGTTGCACGTAAGTCTTCCGCGCTCAGTGGCGTTGCGATAATCTCCTGTGTAGATTGTATCATGGCGGGTGGGGTCAAGGTCATCTGCTCTTGCATAAACACAGGAGACAGGCTCACT
>CAYWZS010000181.1:0-6604 GCA_964462905.1 uncultured Anaerolineaceae bacterium | reverse complement strand
AACAAAGATTTTCGCCATTCCGAAGCCCCGTGCCTGTGATGACCTACAGGGTAAGAGTATAGACGGTTCATAGCGGGTTCGCTAACCGTTTCACGTCGAATTTACGGATTGGTGGTTTCCAGCAGGTAGTTGTGGATACGTGTTTGGGCGCTGTAGCCGTGGTCGGGACTGATGACGATTGAAAAACCGCAGTTGGACGGTCCGGGGGCGAGGCCGAGGACGGGAACTGTCCCTAGCTCGCGCAGGACACCCGCCATGATGCGGGGATGGGTGTTGATGCCGTCCCCGACGACGGTCACAACGGTAACGGCCTCGGCGGTCCAGGCGGGGTCGTGATCTTTCAGCGCGGTCTGGAGCACATCAAGGACGATGGACAGCGCACCGGGTCCGCTGCTGGTGGGGACGATGAAGCAGAGAAACGAGCGGGTGGCGGACTGGGCGGCGATCATGACCTCGGCGGGGCTGCCGGCGGTATCGCTGAGGATGCGGTTGACGAGGGCGGCGATCTCGGAGAGGGGGCCGTTGTGGTTCGCGGTGAGGCCGAGGCCGTTAATCACGGTGACGGCCTTGGGTGCGCCGTTGTGGTCGCGGGGGTGTGTCTCGTAGATGAGGGTGCCTTGCTGCTGCGGCTTGAACACGTTCTTGACGCGCAGCGGGATTTTCGCGTCACGCAGGGGGCCGACCATGCGTGGATGCAGGACACGCGCCCCGAAGTAGGCCATTTCGCCGACTTCTTCGTAGGAGAGCACCGGGATGACACGGGCGTTGTCCACGTCGCGGGGGTCGGTGGTCATCATGCCGTCCACGTCGGTCCAGAGCCAGACCTCGTCGGCCCCGGCGCAGATGCCGATGATGGTGGCGGTGTAGTCGGTGCCGCCGCGCCCGAGTGTGGTGAGTTGGCCGTCTGGGGTGGCCCCGATGTAGCCGGTAATCACGGGGACGATGTGGCGGTCCAGCATGGGGAGGAGGTTGGTGGTGATCTGCTCGCAACTGGCGGTCATGTTTGGGACGGCGTTGCCGAAGGTGTCGTCGGTAGTAATGAGGGTGTCGGTGTCGATGGCGACGGCGCGGACGGTGTTTTGGCGGATGAGGGCGGCGACAATACGGGCGGCGAGGCGCTCCCCGACGCCGGTCACGCTGTCGAGGGCTTGGGGCGATAGCTCGTCGGTGGGGTTGTCGGCGATGGTTTGAAGGCGGTCGAGCATGTCGAAGAGTAGGCGGTCTACGTCGGCCTGGATTGCTTTGCGCTCGGTGGTACCGAGGGGCAGGTGGTCGATCAGGGCGAGGTGGCGTGTGCGGAGGGTGGCGACGATGCGGCGGTAGCCCCGGCGGTTGGTGATCTGGGCGAGGCGTGTGGCCTCAATGAGGCTGTCCGTGACGCCTTCTAGGGCGCTGACGACGATGAGGAGCTTGTCCCACTTTCCGCGCTCGTGGAGGATGATGCTGAGGACTTGTGTTAGGGCGGTGGTTGTGCCGACGGACAGGCCACCAAATTTCATAACGAGAGTCCCCATGATGTTTGCTCGGCTCCTAGCTGAAGTGGGTATTACCTTTGTAGATGATAGGTGGTTCGGGGGGGCAATGCAAATGTGGCTTGATAATTGTCAAGTGGGGTGGACTTCGATATGCTACGAGGGCAAAGATAAATTTTGGATGCGATATCGTCTGTTGGTTGGGCGATTTCTAGTGGAAGTTAAGGGTTAACGCGCATGGAAGCGACACCGGAACAGCAGATGGTGAAGGTTGCTGGGGTTCGGTTTAATAAGGTGGGTAAACTGTATCACTTTGACTATGCTCCTTTCCCGGATTTGGCGGTGGGGGATCATGTGATTGTGAACACAGCGCGTGGGCGGCGCATGGGGCAGGTGATGGCTTTTGCGGAGGTGCCGAAGGGCGACCATGATTACAAGACGATTTTGCGGATGGCGACGCCGCGTGATCTGACGTTGAAGCAGCACTGGACGGCAAAGGAAGTTGACGCCCTGGCGGTTTGCCAGGAGAAGGCGTCCAAGATGCGCGAGTACAATGATGTGAAGTATGTTGCGGCGCAGTACAACTACGATGGGAGTGTGCTGACGTTTATGTTCAGCGCGGAGGACCGGGTGGACCATGGGCGGTTGTTGCAGGCGTTGTCGTCGTATTTTCCGGCGGCGGTGGAGGTGCGACAGATTGGCCCGCGTGATGTGGCGAAGCTGATTGGTGGGGGTGGGGCGTGTGGACAGGAGGAGCGGTGTTGTAGCTCGTTCTTGACGGACTTCAGCCCGATCTCGATCAAGATGGCGAAAGTACAGGGTATTTCGCTGAATCCTTCGGAGATTACGGGGATGTGTGGGCGGTTGCGGTGTTGCCTTGTCTATGAGTACGAGCAGTATGTGGAGGCGCGTAAGCAGCTCCCCCGGCGCAACAAGATGGTGGGAACGCCGTTTGGCGAGGGGCGCGTGATTGACATCCATCCGTTACAAGATGCGGTGACGGTGGTGATCCCTCAGGAAGGGCGTAAGCTGGTGGAGCGGATGGACCTCGTGCCGTTGGAGGAGATGCGAGCTTTACAGGAGAAATCATCAAAGCCGTGTGACCGTCATGCAGATGGTGAGGCGTGTGAGTGTGGCGCGAAGCCGGGCAGGGACGCCAGCGATAAGGGGGACGAGTAAGCATGGCCGAGGACGTGGTGCGGCCAGAGCGGGTGTTGAGGTATTTTTGGTGTTGGCAACGAGTGGGGGCAAGGGCAGTGGTGACCCCAAGATGGCCTCGCAGCGGTTGGTGGGGGCACGAGCGGCGGGAGGTGTGTTGGGGTTGAAGGATGTGGTATGTGGACGGTGAATTGATGCCCTCGCTGGCGTTGCGGCGCGATATTGTACGCTCTGGTGTGGTGAGGGGTATATCAATGACCACACTGAGACGACGTTACTGGCTTTGGTGAAACACAAGAGCCAATTTGAAATGATTGAGGAGAACGCAGCCGGGTTCCATAAGCGATTTCTTGACCGGATGGCACCAGAAGATTCGCCACGGGTATGTCGAGGAATTTCGTTTCATGTGGCTCGGATAGCAAGGGAGATGACAGATGGTTGTAAATTTTAAGGCGGAAGCTACCGCGATGCGCGATGAGTTGGTAGCGCGGCGACGTGACCTGCACCAGCACCCGGAAATTGCATTTGAGGAAGTACGCACGTCGGGGATTGTGGCGGCGGAGTTGAATAATCTCGGGTTTGAGGTGCAGACGGGCGTCGGCAAGACGGGGGTTGTGGGGGTTTTGGAGGGGGACCACGATGGGCCAACGGTTTTGGTCCGGGCGGATATGGATGCGTTGCCGATTCTTGAGGCGAATGAGACGGACTATGTCTCCACGGTGGATGGCAAGATGCACGCTTGTGGGCATGACGGGCATACCTCGATTCTCTTGGGCGTGGCGAAGTTGCTCAATGCACGGCGCTCGGAGATGCGCGGACGGGTGAAGTTTGTGTTTCAGCCTGCGGAGGAGATTGGCGGCGGGGCGTTGGCGATGATTAAGGACGGTGTGCTAGCGGCCCCGCGCCCGGACGTGAGCTTGGGGTTACACCTGTGGAATGAGTTGCCGCTAGGTAAGGTGGGTGTGGGGAGCGGCCCGGTGATGGCGGGGGCGCGTATATTTAAGATCGAACTTGGGGGGAAGGGCGGCCACGGTGCGGCCCCACACCAGACGCTTGACCCGGTCGTAGCGGCGGCACAGATTGTGACAGCTTTGCAGACGGTGATTTCGCGTGAGTTGGACCCGATTCAGATGGGGGTGCTGTCGGTTACGCAGGTTCATGCGGGGGACGCTGACAACGTGATTCCGAGTTCGGCGGTGATTCGTGGGACGACACGGGCTTTTTTGCCGGAGGTTGATAGTATGATCGCCGAACGGCTGACGGCTATCAGTAAGGGCATTGCCAAGACGATGCACTGCACCTGTGAGGTGAGCTTCCGTGACGGGACGATCCCGGTTGTGAATGACCCGAGCGTGGCGGAGCATGTGCGGGGAGTGTTCAGAGATATTGTGGGCACGGATGCAATAGAGACGGACGTGCGTAGCATGTTAGCAGAGGATATGGCGTTCTTGATGAAAGATATTCCGGGGACGTTCTTCTTTGTGGGGTCTGCCAACAATGAACGCGGGTTGGATTACGGCCACCACCATCCACGTTTTGACTTTGATGAAGATGTGTTGCCGCTTGGTGTGACGCTAATGGCGAGTGCGATTGCGTCCTATGTTTTGCCGGATGACGCATAATGCCCACGAGCCAGATTTTTACTTGGAAAGAGGGCGCGGGTTGGTTGGTGCTTTCCGGGGGGCAAGAGGAGACGAGCGCGGTAAGGGCCACAGCGATTGAGCGCATTGCCGCAGATGGTGCGGTGGCTGTGGTAAGCTTTGGTAGCCCGAGCGATGATAAAGTGTTGGACGATCTGCAAGACCTGGGCGCACCGGCTGGGTATCTGGTTGATGTGTTGGCGGAGGATGATGACACGATCCGCAAGCAGTTGGGGGATGCGGCAATGGTTGTTGTTAGTTGGGCGGGGGACCCGGCGGGGTTGCGGTCTAATTTGTTGGGGGCTGGGATTGAAGGGTTGGAAACGGCCTACGGACAGGGAGCGGTCATTCTGGCGGAGGGGAGGGGGGCAGCGGTTTTCGGCACACATTTGAATGGTGGGGTTGGGTTTGGCTGGCTGGAAAACGGCTATGTGGTGCCGGGCCTGGAAAGCGCGGCGGAGTCGGCAGAGGTGCGGCGCATGGTGGCCGAACAGCCGCAGGTGATCGTTGTGGGGCCGCTGGTTGGTTCGGCGATTGCGTTTGGGGGGAACGGTACTCTGGAAACGTGGGGGGAGCGTCAGGTGACGATTGCGCTGGGGAACGCATATACGAGTGGATAAGTGGAGCTGTGAGTGAGGATAAACCGTCTTGAATGGGTCCTATTTTTTAAGTGAAAAGCCGTTAGCTGAAAGCCTGTCACACGTTTAGTTTTTCACACATTTCTACATAACAGACAGCAGGTATTAGATTTTCAAGAGTGAAGTCAGGTACAAGTGACTGAAATCTCAATAGATAAGGGGCAAGAATGCCAGTAACGATTTTGATTGGGGCGCAGTGGGGCGATGAGGGCAAAGGCCGTGTAGCGGATTGGCTTGCGTCTGAGGTAGATGTGGTGGCGCGGTATGCGGGTGGCGATAACGCCGGGCATACCGTCTACGTGGGTGATGAGGTGTATAAGATGCACCTTGTGCCTTCGGGGATTGTCCGTGAGAACGTGGTGTGTGTGCTGGGGAATGGCATGGTGGTGAACCCAGTGAACCTGGTTAAAGAGATTGACCAGTTGAGTAGGCAAGGGGTTGATGTGTCGCCGGAGAAGTTGATTTTAAGCACACGGGCACACCTGATTACGGCGGTACATATTGCGCTAGACGGTGCCGCTGAGAAAGCGCGTGGCGACGATAAGATCGGCACGACACTGCGCGGGATTGGCCCGGCATATATGGATAAGACTGGGCGGCGTGGTTTGCGTGCGGGTGAAATGGCCGACTTGGAGAATTATGCTGATCTGCTACGGGCGCAGGTGGAGGCGAAGAACGCGGTCTTGGCCCAGATGGGCGCGGAGACGCTGGACGCGGATACTGTGACGGTTGCATACATGGAGGCAGCGCGGCGGCTTCAGCCCTATTTGGGGGATACAACGGCGTATCTATATGGGCGGTTGCGTGACGGGGCGCAGGTGTTGTGTGAGGGGGCACAGGGGACGCTACTGGACATTGACCATGGTAATTATCCTTTTGTGACGAGTTCATCGCCGACAGCGGGCGGTGCGTTGACGGGTTTGGGCTTTGGGCCGCGTGAAGTGGAGCGGGTGATGGGGGTGGCAAAGGCATTCAGTACGCGGGTTGGGAGTGGACCGATGCCGACGGAGCTCAACGACGATGTAGCGGCCCGTTTGCGTGGTACGGGGGAGAACTTCTGGGATGAATTTGGAACGACCACGGGCCGCCCCCGCCGCACGGGTTGGGCGGATGCGGTGATGTTGCGCTATGCGGTGCAGGTCAACGGTTTCACGGAGATGGTGCTGACGAAGTTGGATGTGCTGTCCGGTCTTGAGGAACTGAAAATCGCGGTGGCGTATGAGGTTGACGGGGAACGTTACGACTTCCCACCGGGGACTGTGAAGGCCTTAGGACGGGCGGTTCCGGTGTATGAGACGATGCCGGGGTGGGACGCGGACATCAGTGGGGCGCGGACGGCGGATGACCTCCCCGTGGCGGCACGAGACTATGTCCAACGGATTGCGGCGCTTTGTGAGACGCCGATCCCGGTGGTGAGCGTGGGGCCGGAACGCGATCAACTCGTTCATATGGTGTAGGAGGGTTTTTTTGGCCGAACATGAGCAGGCGTTACCAGAATCCGACGGCGAAAATGGTGAAGATGCCGTTTATCACTATAAGCCGGGCACGGCACCGACCGAGCCACCGAAGCGGGTCGTGTCGGCGTCACCAAGCATGACGGAAACCCTGTTCGATTTGGGATTTGGGGAGCGGGTGGTGGGGGTGGTGGGGGATTCTCTGTTTCCAGCGGCGGGGGGGGGGGGGGAGGGGGGGGGGG
>CAYWZS010000180.1:0-6684 GCA_964462905.1 uncultured Anaerolineaceae bacterium | reverse complement strand
GGGGCGGCGGCGTTGGGTTTGTGGACGTTGCCCGTCTATGGGTGGCGCGACGACTGGACCACCGCCGCCGGCCTCGTCGCCGCGAACACGTTGCCGGGGGATGTGGTAGTGGTTGTGCCGGACTGGGGACAGGAGGCGATGCGCTATCACTACACGGGGGATGCACCTGTGCGCGGCTTCTTCCCGCAGATTGGGCCGTCGCTTGATCTTGATGCGGCGTTTTCGCCCTATATCGCGGGTGCGCCGCGCCTGTGGACCGTGCGCTATCAGCCGGATGTGAGTGACCCGGACGGGCTAGCACTGGCGTGGTTTGATGCGCGGTGCCCGGTGGTAACGCGGGCCTTCCCGGCGGGGATGCAGGTGAGCCTCTACCACTGTGAGGCAGTGCGTGATGCGGTCCCGGCGGGTGCTACTGCAACCGATATTGCCTTCGGGGACATAGTGGCGTTACGGGGGCATCTGGTGGAGGACCGGGATGTGCGAGCGCAGGAGCCACGCCTATACGGGGGGAGTGGGCGCGTGTTCGTGACCTTGTTCTGGGAACGCCTGGGGGATGATGTGGGCGGTGTGGTGCCCCGCGTGCAACTGACGACGCCGGACGGCGCGGTCTATGGGGGGGCATTGCCGAACGCGGCGCTACTTCCCCCCGCAGCGTGGCCGGAGGGCGGGGTCGTGACCGCGCACTACGACCTCAACCTGAACCCGGAGATCCCGCCCGGCCTGTACAATGTGGAGGTGATGGCCCTGGGGCCGGACGGTGCGCCGCTCCCGGCGACGGGGCCGGGGGCAGGAGCCAACTGGTTCATCGCCGGGCAGGTGGTTGTGCGCTAACGATTATCGCCGTTTTCCTCCTGGCCGAAGGTCATGACGGCGTCCGGGGCGTTGTTACTGCCAACGATGATGTTGCCGAACACGATATTAGCGGATGAGCGTTTGCGGTCGTCTGTGCGGCTGTGGTCGTCTGTGCGCCCGCCCCCCGGCGCGAGCAGCACCCCGGCGATCACGCCCGCCCCAAACACCGCCAACATCAGGTAGAGCGTACTACGGTCGATCTCTTGCACGATGGCGCTCCTGTGGTAATTTCAAACGTGATCGCATTGTAACGAACGACACAAAGGACGGCAATGTCGCCATGAAACGACAACGGGCGTGCCGCGATTGGCACGCCCGTCTACGCTACGCGAGAAACTGGTGGCTTTTAGCCGGAAACCTCATCGGTGGCCTCTGGCTCCGCCATTTCATCCGCTTCCATTTCCATATCGCCGTCCGTCATCATATCTGTCTCTACCTCACCCAGCAGTTCGACAGCGGTTTCGGCGAACTCGGTAACCGCGACACTTTCCAGGTCAATCGGCTCCTCGTACTCCAGGCGTCCGTTGTTGCGGTGCGTAGCCTCCACATCTGCCAGGCCCTCCAGCGGGATGACGACGTTGGGGTCGTAGACGACCGGGACACCGCTCCGTAGGGCTTCCTCGGTGGAGTTGGTGTAGGTCAAGTAGGCGTCCAGGTTCTCCTGGGCCAGATAGTCCTCACCCTGCATCAGGCGGGTGGCCTCGGTCAGCGCCAGCACAAAACGCTGCGCGGCCTCTGGGCGCTCCGTGACGAACTGGCCGCTACCGACGAAAGCGACAGTCATCAGGCCGGGCGTGAGGTCCTCAGCGATGGCAACACCGTCACCCGCTTCGATGATCTGATCGGCAAATGGGGAACCGAGCATTCCGGCGTCAATCGTGCCATTGGCGAAGGCGGCGGGCATGTCCGCGTTGCCGATTTGTTGTAGGTTCACGTCAAAGATGGTGAGGTCGCCGCGCTCCAACGCCTTAGAGAGCAGGTACTCACCACCGCTGCCGGGGCCGCCTGCGATGCTGACAACGCGCCCGGCGAGGTCGGCGACGTCGCTTACCTCACCGCTCTCGATGAGGTCGGCGCGAGCAATCAACTTGGTAGGGCTGTTCTCGAACGGCTCCAACGCACCCGGCGCGATGATGCGAATGTCCAAGTCGTCGTTCCAGCCGTTCCACAGCGAGGTGACGATGGCGATACCGCCGATGTCAATCTGGCCTTCGGTCAGGAAGGCGATGGCCTCCGTGCCGGACGCCACGCGCTCAATCTGCACGTCCAGGCCGTACTTGTCGAACAGGCCGCGCTCCTCCGCCACATACATCGCGGCGAACTTCATGATCGGCACATAGGCCACGGTGATCGTCTCTGGCGGGTCTAGCGGCTCGAGGACGGGTTCGGCATCCTGGGCAAAGGCGGCGGGCATGACCATGACAGCCAACGCCAACACGAGGAAAATCAGTTTACGCATGGGAACAAGTCTCCTATCGTGAAAATTTATCTTGGAAAAAGGTGTGCTTTGCACACTGCCCGCGATTGTAACGCCCCTCAAGACAAATGGCGACCTACCCTTCCGCCTGTTATTATTTCACTCTATGGACACCAATGATCTCGCGCCAAACCGAATCCTCACAGGCGACTGTGTACAGGTGATGCGGACATTGCCCGATGCCAGCGCCGATTTGATCTTCGCGGACCCGCCCTACAACCTACAACTCGGCGGCGACCTCCACCGCCCGGACACGTCCCGCGTGAACGCGATTGACGACCCCTGGGACACCTTCGCAGACTTTGCAGCCTATGACGCCTTCAGCCGGGCATGGCTGACTGAGGCGCAACGGCTGCTCAAGCCGCGCTCGTCAATCTGGGTGTGTGGCAGCTATCACAACATCTTTCGATTGGGCGCGATGATGCAGGATATGGGCTTCTGGACCCTGAACACAATTGCGTGGTACAAGCGGGACGCCACACCAAACTTCAACGGAGTGCGCCTCAAAAATGATGTGGAGTGGCTCATCTGGGCGCGGCGTAGCGAAAAAGCCCGGCATAAGTTCAACCATCACCTGATGAAAACGCTCAACGGCGGCAAGCAACACGGCTCCATGTGGGATATCGCTAAGGTTAAGCGTTACGAGCAGATATTGGACAACAACAAGGACCGGCTGCACAACACGCAGAAGCCGCTGGAACTGTTGGAGCGCGTGATTCTTGCCAGCACCGACCCCGGCGACGTGGTGCTTGATCCGTTCTTCGGGACGGGGACAACGGGCGCGGCGGCCAAGCAGCTACGGCGGGGCTGGTTGGGGATCGAGCGCGACCCGGCCTACGTCGAACTGGCGTGGGCGCGGATCGCGGCGGTGGAGCCGTTACCGCCGGATCACCCGCACGCGCAGCCGATTCCCTCCAAGCGCCCGTATAAGGTGCCGTTCAAGGCGTTAATTCGTGCGGGGTATGTGCAGGCTGGGCGGCGACTGTATCTCAAAGACGGTGTGCATAACGCAGTGATTCTGCCGAATGGGCGGCTGCAATACAGGGAGCAGGTCAGCACGATTCACCTGCTATGCCGCGACCTGTTGGGCGTACCATCATGTAACGGGTGGACCGTGTGGCACTACGAGGACGCAGACGGCCAGCGGTATCTGCTGGATGAGCTGCGCCAGCGGTACCGGGCAGCGCGAGATGCAAATCACTCCGACGACGGCGGTTGATACGGTGGTGCGTCGGCAATGGCGCGGATCACGTCCTCACCGCGCAGGCCCGCCGTCAGCGACTCGATGTAGATGTCATAGCGCCAGTCTATCGCCACATCCTCAACCCGTGTCGGCGCGTCTGTCAGCGTGACGCTCGCGCCGCGTAGCAACGCAACCGGGGTGGCCTCGTCGCGCTCTCCCATCACACACTGCGCCGCCACACTCAGCGCGTCCGCCACACCGCGCACCGTCACCGCCATCGGATTCCCGAAAAGGTCCGTTTTGCCGCGCTCGTCGGCCAGTGGCGCGAATCCCGCCGAGGCCAACGCCACCCCAACGGTCCCCAGGCGTCCCGGCATCAGGCAGCTATCCGTCAGGATCACACCGAGTTGTAGGCCGTAGTGGTTCTGCAACGCCTCGCGTAGTGCTGCTGCTGTGGTGTAGGGATGTTCGCTGAACAGCACCACCAGCCCGGCGGGGATGTTAGAGCGGTCGAGTCCCGCGTTGGGCGAGATAACCCCGTGGGTGGCCGTGAGCAGAAAGCCGAGCGCAATCCCCCCGAACACGAAGTCCGCTTCGTCCAACACGAGTTGCGTCAGGCGGGCGTCCATGTGGTAACGGGTCGCGAGGGCTTGCGCCTCGTCGCTGACAGTCACGGCGTCCAGCGGGACCACGCGCCCCTCAGCGATGGCGGCGTACTTGCTGCTGAGCGCGATCACATCTCCCGTTTGTGGGGGGAGGTTGGCGGCGTCGATAGCGGCGATAACAGTGGCGTGGAGGTCGAAGGCGCTGTCATGGACCGGGGCGCTGACCGGGTAGATGGTGAGGGGTTGGGGCATCGTTCACTCTCTGATGGCTGTGGGGGGGGGGAACTAGACTTGTATTCTACCCGAACCCACATCTCGGATACACGTTCGTTAGGGCGAAACAGTTGCGAGTGAATACCCACACGACTATACTTCTTGTGACGACATGGGAGTTTTGTGCTACAATCGAAGCGCATTATAAGCAGACCGTATGTTTTTCCTAAAGGAAGCGTAAAGGCTTCCGGCCAATGTTGCAACGGGAGATTATCTTGGCACGATCACGTACTGAACAACTGGTAGACCGCCTGAGCGACCTCCAGCGTAGCTCCGGCGACGTAGAAGCGGCGGCAATCGTCAGCGTAGACGGCTTGAGCATGGCGTCCATCATGCCCCCCGGCATCGAGGAAGACCGTGTTTCCGCCATGTCCGCTGCCATGATCTCACTCGGTGAGCGTATCTCTAGCGAGCTGGGGCGCGGTACCCTAGAGCAGGTTTACGTGAAGGGTGAAACCGGGTATGTCATCCTCAACTCCATCGGGGAAGAGGCGGTTCTCACGGTTATCGCTCGCCAGGAGGCTCGGCTCGGCTTGATCTTCCTCGACATTGGCCGCACCGTGGAAGACCTGGAAACCCTGCTTTAGGCGATAGGTCACACGGCCTGTGGACCCCAGCGGCCTTACGTATCCTGGTCGGCTCGTGACCGCACTGCTCGGTGCGCTCCGGCAGACGGCTGGCCCCAGCAGTGTTGGGAGTGTGCTGGACGCCGCTGGGTTGCCGCGTGACCTGCTGACAGCGGCCAATAGCCTGGATTTCGTCCAGATTGCGGCCTTTAGTGAGGGCCTGGAAACGCTCTATGGTGTGCGCGGGGGGCGCGGTATTGCCCTACGCACAGGCAATGCGCTGTTCGAAGTGGGATTGCGTGACTACGGCGCGATGCTTGGGGTGCAGGCCCCACAGTTTCAGCGGTTGTCGGTAACACAGCGGGCACACCTGGGGCTGGTCGGCGTAGCACATATCCTCTCACACATCAGCGATCAAGCATCGTCGGTGGAGGATCACGAGACATCTTGGGCGTTCATCGTGGACCCTAGCCCTTTTGCCTGGGGCCGTGTAAGTGATGAGCCGGTGTGCCATGTGCTCACAGGGATGTTGCAGGCTGCGTTGCGGCGTGCCACAGATGGGTATCAATTTGTCGTCTACGAAACAGCCTGCCGTGCCACCGGGGCAAACCAGTGTGTTTTCCGTATAAACAAGAAACCAGTAGGGCGAGTGTAGAGCTTTATGGATAAATCGCGCATTCTCATCGTTGAGGACGACTTAGACCTGTCGGAGATGCTCAGTTCGTTCCTGCGGGTGCAGGACTACGAGGTCATGGCAGCGGCCTGGGGCGAAGAGGCCCTGCGAATCTCGCGTGAGCACACAATAGACCTGATTGTGCTGGACATCCGCCTGCCAGACATTGACGGGTATGAGGTGTGCCGCCAACTACGCGCCCAACGCCACACCGAAAACACCCCCATCATCTTCTTGACGGAGAAACGCGACCGTGTGGACAAGCTCCAGGGTTTAGAGTTGGGCGTGGTGGACTACATCACCAAGCCCTTCGACATCCAGGAACTACGGCTTCGCATTCGCAATGCCATTAACCGCGCCGGGCGTGCCGCCCTCAGCAACCCGATCACGGACTTGCCGGAGGGCGAGGCCGTCAATGACCACCTCAACAAGATGCTCAACATCGGGGGGAATTGGGCTGTGATGAGCCTGTCGGTAGACCGCCTGAGCGCCTTCCGCGAGCTGTACGGGTTCGTCGCAGCGGATGACGTAATGCGGGCTGTTAACCTCATGATCCGCAACGCCATTCGCGAACACGGGAACGAAAGCGACTTCGTGGGCCACCTGGGTCCAGAGGTGTTCGTGCTGATTACCGCCGCTGACAACATTGACCGTATCCGCGAGCGCATTGAGAGCCGCATTGAGCAGTCCCGCGAGTACTTCTACCCGCTACGGGACCGTGAGAAGGTCCGGGAGGCAATAGAGGCCAATCACCTGAGCCTGAGCAGCGCGGTGATTACCCACGAGACCGGGGACTACACCAATGCTGCCATGCTGCGCGAGGCGCTGAAGCAGGCCGCTACTGCAACGGGGTAAACGCATCCCAACCGCAAAGTCAACGACGGACGCGGCAGACCGCGTCTCCACTATGTGTACCCTCATCAACCGAAACGAAATGATTTATGCAGATTGCTGCCTTGCATGACCGGGCGGAGATTGCCGCCGTGCTGTCTGCCGATCCCTATTGCCAGGCCTATGCGCTAGGTGACCTGGATGATTTCTTCTGGCCGTATACG